>JADLCF010000349.1 GCA_020847315.1 Bryobacterales bacterium
CACCACGGACATCATCATCCACCGTGTGTGCGGGCGTGTTGGTAATCGCCAACGTTTTCGATTTCGCCGCCCGCCTGCCTCAGGCGGGCTTTTCTATTTGTGGTTAGAACCATGTACCTTGACTTCACCAAACTCGATGGCCTTGTACCCGCCGTCATCCAGGATTCCGAAACGAACCGGGTGCTGATGGTGGGCTTTATGAACGAAGAGGCGTGGCGGAAGACGCTCGAAACCGGCTTTGCCACGTTCTACAGCCGCACCCGCAATAAGCTGTGGATGAAGGGAGAATCTTCCGGGCATCGTCTGGAAGTGAAAGAGATCCGCACGGATTGCGACCAGGATACGGTGCTGCTCAAGGTGGTGGCCCACGGCCCCGGCGTTTGCCACGAAGGCTATGAGAGTTGCTTCTTCCGCCAATGGCGCGAAGGGGAATGGACGGTGACGGATTCGAAGGTTTACGACGAAGCCAGCGTCTACGGAGGCAAGAAATGAGCGTGCTTAAGTTGGGAATTCCGAAGGGCAGCCTGCAGGACGCCACCATCGACCTTTTCCGCCGCGCGGGCTTCAACATCAACGTCAACACCCGCTCCTACTACCCCGGCATCGACGACGCTGAAATCCAGTGCATGCTCATCCGCGCGCAGGAGATGGCCCGCTACGTGGAGAATGGCATCCTGGACGCCGGCCTCACGGGGCGCGACTGGATTCAGGAAAACGGCGCGCATGTCGAGGTGCTCAGCAACCTGGTCTATTCCAAGCAGAGCTTCCGCAGCGTGCGGTGGGTGCTGGCCGTGCCTGAGGCTTCGACGATCCAGGGAGTGAAGGACCTGGCCGGGAAGACGATCGCCACGGAACTCGTGAACACGACGAAAAAGTGGCTGGCGGAGAACGGCGTGGAAGCCAAGGTGGAGTTCAGTTGGGGCGCCACCGAAGTGAAGCCGCCCGAGCTTGCCGACGCCATTGTGGAAGTAACGGAAACCGGCTCTTCTCTGCGCGCGAACAAGCTGCGGATCGTTGAGACCATTCTCGAATCGAATACGCAGTTCATCGCCAATCTGGGCTCCTGGGGAGATGCGTGGAAACACCAGAAGCTGCAGGATCTGGTGCTGCTGCTTGAAGGCGCTATGAACGCCCTTAGCAAGGTGGGCCTGATGATGAACGTCGAGCGCACCAACCTTCCGAAGGTGCTCGCGGCGCTACCGGCGCTGAAGCGGCCCACCATTGCGAGCCTAAGCGACGAAGATTGGGTGGCGCTCAACACGATCGTCGAAGAGGTGACCGTCCGCACGATCATCCCGCGCTTGAAGGAAGCGGGCGCGCAGGGAATTGTCGAATATCCGCTCAACAAGATCGTTCTCTAACTGGCACAGATACTCATGATTCGGATTCTCGAAGCAAAGCAAGCGAAACGCCTTCTCCAGCGCAAATCAGCGCGGCTGGACGAAGCGGAGAACACGGTACGCCCCATTCTTGAAGCAGTGCGCAAGCAGGGCGACAAGGCGCTCCTCGAATATGCGCGCAAGTTCGACGGGCTGGAGCGGAAGACGGTCCGCGTTCCCCAGAAGGAGTTGGATTCTGCCGCCAAGCGACTGGCGCCGGCATTCCGCAACGCTTTGAAGACGGCCGCCGCGAACATCCGCGCTTACGCCAAGACGCAGTTGCCGGTGGAGCGCCACGCCGAGGTGAGCCCAGGCATCCGGCTTGGGCAGATCGTCCGTCCCCTCGATACGGTGGCCGCCTATATTCCTTCCGGCCGATATCCGCTGCCTTCCACCCTGCTGATGACGGTGATCCCCGCGCAGGTTGCGGGCGTGCCGAATGTCTGCGTGGCCACCCCCCGCGGCGTGGACGAGATTTTCGGCGCCGCTTCGCTGCTGAAGGCGCGGCACGTATTCGAAATGGGAGGAGCCCACGCGATCGCAGCCTTCGCCTACGGGACGCGCACCGTGCCGCGGGCGGACCGCATCGTCGGCCCGGGCAGCATCTACGTCGCCGCCGCCAAGAAACTGCTGGCCGGCGAAGTGGGGATCGATTTCATTGCCGGCCCCACGGAGATCCTGCTGATCGCCGCCGACGGCAAGCCAGCGCTGCTCGCCGCGGATATGCTCGCGCAAGCGGAACACGATACGGATGCCAGCGCTATTTTGCTGACCCCTTCGCGCAGACTCGCCGAGGCGGTCGCCGCGGAGATTGAACGTCAATTGGAGACGCTCCCGACAGCGCCCACCGCCCGCGTGGCCATTCGAAAGAACAGCGCGATCCTGCTGGTGGATTCGCTCGACCACGCCGTCGAGCTCTCGAACCTGTTCGCGCCGGAACACCTGAGCATTCCTTCGCGCAGCTTGCTCGCGAAGGTGCGGCACGCGGGCAGCGTCTTCATCGGGGCGCATAGTCCCGAGGCTGCGGGCGACTATGCTTCGGGACCGAACCACGTGCTGCCCACGAACGGCGCCGCCCGGTTGCGCGGAGGACTTTCCGCGGCGGATTACCTCAAGGTGATTTCGGTGCAGGAGCTATCCCGCAAAGGGCTTGAGAGCATCCTGCCGGCCATCACGACGCTTGCCCGGGCGGAAGGCCTCGAAGCGCATGCCAGAAGCGTGGAGGTTCGCCAGAATGTCTGAGATTTCTCCGGGGAGCGGTGAGCCGCGCCCCAACCCGCGGCGCGCGATTGACCGCATGGCGCCCTACCGTCCACCGACGGGTGGCCGGCAGGAGTTGCTTCGGCTCGACTTCAACGAGAATACCATCGGCTGTTCGCCGAAGGTGCGGGAGTTCCTCGCAACCAGCTTGAACGCCGGCAAGCTGCCCACGTACCCCGAGTATTCGGAAACACGCCGCGATCTCGCCGCCTTTTTTGGCGTGGAAGAAGAGGCGCTGGTGCTCACCAACGGCACCGATGAAGCCATCCAGGTACTGGTGAATACCTACCTCGACGATCGCCAGGAATGCCTTATCCTGCAGCCTTCCTACGCGATGTACCGTTTCTACGCCGAGGTTGCGGGCGCGGATGTCTTCGCGCTCGATTACAACCCGGACACGCTCGCATTCCCCCTGGAGCAGGTGCTCGAATCAATCTCCGCGAAGACCCGGCTCGTGATGATCGCCAACCCGAACAACCCCACCGGCGGATCGATTTCCCTTGGGGCGATTGAGCGGCTTCTCAAGCGGGCCGGGAACGCGGGCGTGCTGATCGACGAAGCGTATTTCGAGTTTTGCGGCATCACGGCTCTACCTCTGATCAAGCAGTATCCCAACCTCTTTGTGTCTCGCACGTTCTCGAAGACCTATGGCCTCGCGGGGCTGCGCATCGGCTGCCTGCTTACCCAGCCGGAAAACGCCGCGTTGATGCGGAAGGGGCAATCTCCATACAGCGTGAATGCGGTGGCCGCCGCCGCCGCCCGCGTTGCGATTCAGGATCAGGAGTTCATCACCGGCTACGTCACGGAAGTGCTGGCCGCCCGGCAGCTCACCGAAGTGGGGCTTGAGAAGCTGAATATCCGCTATTTTCCGAGCGATGGCAATTTCATCCTGATGGATCTCACGGGCCGCGCGGAGCGCGTGGTGAATGGCATGCGGGAGCGAGGCATCCTGGTGCGCGATCGAGGGCATGAGATCCCCGGCGCGGTTCGCGTGACCATCGGCACGCGGGAGCAGATGGATCGATTTCTTGTGGCTCTCAAAGAGGTGCTGGCTTGAGGCGGGGGCTGCTCGTCTTCGACATGGACGGCGTGCTCGTCGACGTGAGCGCATCGTATCGCGAGGCCATCCGGCAGACGGTGGAGTACTTCACCGAAGCGCCGCTTGCCTTCGAGGAGATTCAGGATTACAAAAACGCCGGCGGCTGGAATAACGATTGGGCGCTCTCCCACCGCATCAGCCAGGATCGCGGCGTGGCGGTGAGCTATGAAGCGGTGGTGGAAGAATTCCAGCGGCGCTTTCTGGGCGAAGGCTTCAAGGGCCTTATCCAGCGCGAGATTTGGATCGCGCGCGAAGGCCTGCTGGAATCCCTCGCGAGCGAGTTCCGTCTTGCCGTCTTTACCGGCCGCGAAAGGGCGGAAGCCCATCACACGCTCGGCCGCTTCGCCCCGGCGCTCTCGTTTGATCCGGTAGTTTGCGACGAGGATGTCGCGGCGAAAAAGCCGCACCCCGAGGGCATCCAGCGCATCCAGGCGATGTTTCCCGGCGAGCCCCTCATCTACGTGGGCGATACCGTGGACGATGCCCGCTCCGCCCGGGCGGCGGGCGTGCCCTTCATCGGGATCGCCGCCTCGGGCGGCCCCCGCCCGGAAGCGCTTCGAAAGCTGCTCGCGGCGGAGAATGCGATCGCGGTGCTCGACAATATCAACGAAATGGAAGCGGTGGTCTACGCATGAGAACGGCCTCGATTGAGCGCATCACGAAAGAAACGCAGATTCATGGCAGCCTCGCGATTGAAGGCAGCGGCACGTACGAAGTTTCGACGGGCATTCGCTTCTTCGATCACATGCTCGAGCTGTTCACGAAACACGGTGGGTTCGATTTGACGCTGAAGGCGGCAGGCGACCTCGACGTCGATCAACACCACACCGTGGAGGATGTGGGCATCGCGCTCGGCCAGCTCTTCACGAAAGCGCTGGGAGACCGCAAGGGCATCAACCGCGCGGGCTATTTCGTGCAGACGATGGACGAAACCCTCGCCGTCGTCGCCGTCGATCTGGGCGGACGGCCGTATCACGTTGTGGATGCGAAAGTGAGGACGCGTCTGGTGGGCGATTTGCAGTCGGAACTGCTGGAAGATTTCTTCCATGGCTTCTCCGTGCACGCCCTCGCTAACGTCCACGTGAAGACGCTATATGGGCGCTCAAACCATCACAAGGTGGAAGCCATATTCAAGGGCTTTGCCCGCGCGATGCGCTACGCCTGCTCGACCGACGAGCGTCTGAAGGATCAGCTTCCTTCCACGAAAGGCCTCCTGTGATCCACATTGTCGATTACGGCGCCGGGAATCTGCGCAGCGTCGAGAATACCCTCTCTCTGATTGGCTGCCCTTACGAGATTGTGACAAGCGCCGGGCAACTGGATGGCGCGGAGAAAGTAATCCTTCCCGGGGTGGGCCACTACGGGCAGATTATGCGATCCCTCGCCACGTCCGGATTGCGCGAGGCTCTGCTCGGGGTGATCCGGCGCGGCATTCCTTTTCTTGGAATCTGCATCGGGCTGCAGAGCTTTTTCGAAGGCAGCGAGGAAGACCCGGCCGTCGAAGGGCTTGGCCTCTTCGAAGGGGTGATCCGGCGCTTCGACAAACGGCTGCGCGTACCTCACATGGGCTGGAGCCCAATCTCCGCCCGCAAGGAGTGTACCCTGCTGCGAGGAATTTCGCCCAATCCGTACGTTTACTTCGCGCACAGCTACTACGCCCCCGTTGTCGGGGCGACCGGGGCGATCTGCGACTACGGCGTGCCCTACACCGCCCTGCTCGAAGAAGGCAATGTCCATGGGGTGCAGTTCCATCCCGAGAAATCCGGCTCGACCGGCATCCAAGTGATCAGAAATTTTGTGGAGTTAGCCTAATGCTCGCCAAACGCATCATTCCCTGCCTGGACGTCACCGCCGGACGCGTGGTGAAGGGCATCAATTTCGTGAACCTGCGCGATGCGGGAGATCCGGTGGAATTGGCGGACCGCTACAACCAGCAGGGCGCGGACGAACTCGTTTTCCTGGACATCACCGCCTCTTCGGACGCGCGCGACACCATGGCTGACGTGGTGGCCCGCACCGCCCGCAAGGTATTTATTCCGCTCACGGTAGGCGGCGGCATCCGCAGCGTCGCCGATGCGCGCAAGATCCTCCACGCGGGAGCGGACAAGGTGAGCGTGAATACGGCGGCCATTCAACGCCCGGAATTGATTCGGGAACTGAGCGATGAGTTCGGCGCGCAAGCCGTGGTCCTGGCCATCGATGCGCGCCGGCGCCGCGATGCCGATGGCTGGACGATCTACGTGCGGGGCGGCCGCGACGACACCGGGATCGACTGTATCGAATGGGCGCAACGGGGTGAGTCCTTGGGGGCGGGAGAAATCCTGCTCACCTCCATGGACCGGGACGGCGTGCAGGATGGCTTTGATTGCGCACTTACCGCCGCCGTCTCCGAAGCCACGAATATTCCGGTGATCGCCTCGGGCGGCGCCGGCAAACCGGAAGATTTCGTAAAGGTGCTCACGGACGGGAAAGCCGATGCCGCGCTCGCCGCCTCTATCTTCCACTACGGAACTTATACGGTGGCGGATCTGAAGAACTTCCTGAAGGACGCGGGAATTCCCGTCCGCCCGGCCATCTCCGCGTAGCAATCCCGAAAGACCAACAATGCCTAGCCAATCCTCCGCTCTTGTAGTCCCGTGTATCGACCTGATGGACGGCAAGGTTGTTCAGCTTGTACAAGGCCGCGACAAAGCTCTTGAGGGCGATCACCCGCACCGGATGCTGGAACGCTTTGCCGGTTTCCCGATGATCCAGGTGATTGACCTCGATGCTGCGATCGGCAAGGGGCAGAACGACGCCATTGTCGAGGACCTGGCGGCGCGGGCGCGCATCCGGGCGGGCGGCGGCGTCCGCAACGAAGAACGCGCGCGGGCGCTGGTGTCGCTCGGCGTGGACAAGGTGATTGTCGGTACGGCCGCCTTCGATGCCGGAGGCGTACGGGAAGAGTTTCTTCGAAGCCTCGCCGCCGCGGTAGGGCCGGAGCGCATCCAGATCGCCCTCGATTCCAAGGAAGGCCGCATCGTCGTCCGGGGCTGGCGGGAATCCACCTCACTCACGGCGGTGGAAGTCCTTCAGCAGCTTGAGCCGTATTGCTCCGGCTTTCTCTGTACCTATGTGGATAAGGAAGGGATGCTGCAGGGCACGGACCTCGATTGGTTCGCCTCGCTGCGGGCCGGAACGGGCCATGAGATCACGGCGGCGGGCGGCGTCACCACGCTTGAGGACGTTCGCGCGCTGCTTGCGATGAACGTGAATGCGGCTCTGGGGATGGCGATCTATACCGGGCGTGTCTCGCTCGACGACTTGCGCGAACTGTTGCCGCGCTGATCGCTACAGAGACTTCTCAGCTAGATCGCCCAGCACGGGCAGGGCCAGCTTTTCGTTCTCATTCGCCTTCACCATCATGTAGACGCCGGCGAGAATAATCAGGAGTTCGGCAAGCTTGAAAAGCACGCGGAACATCCAGCCGGACGCATCATGAAACGACCCCATCAGGGACAGATGCAGCACCGGGGAGAGCACGCGATCCGCCAGCATCCAGGCTACAAAGAGGTATAGCCCCTGGAA
>JADLCF010000350.1 GCA_020847315.1 Bryobacterales bacterium
CGCGCAATTTCGTCAGCATCTGCTTGCCAAGCTTCGTCTTCGGCAGCATCCCGCCCACGGCCAGCAGAAGCATCCGGTCCGGACGCGTCGCCTTCATCTTCGTCGCGCCCACTTCCACCAATCCGCCGGGATAGCCCGAGTGCGAACGGTAGACCTTCTGCTGCAACTTGTTACCGGTGAGCCGGATCTTCGATGCGTTCACCACCACCACATGGTCTCCCGTGTCGATGAATGGCGTGTAGGTGGGCTTATGCTTGCCCATCAGTATCCGGGCAATCTGGGACGCCAAACGCCCCAGCACCGCATCGCTGGCATCGATCAAATGCCAATCTTTCTGCGGAGTTCCCTTGGGAAATGTTGTCGTTTTCATGGCTCGGCGCGGCTCTCCTTCAGGACTCAATTCGGCTAAACAGAACCTTACAGTGATCAGCCGCTTTCAATCGGGCAAGCGGCGCGTTCGCGCATACTCACCATGAAAGCGTACCCTTGGCCGGTGTTTCCCCGCGGAACTCAGATCCTGCCCTGCGGAGGTCGGGCGCCACGCGGCCGTTGCGGGATGCGCGGCGATCCCCGCGCACTGCATCGAGTCACAATCTCGAGTCACGATCCGGCCGGCGCCGCGAAACCGGCCCCGGCGAATTCGAGAGAGTTACGCCCGGGTTGCTCGAAGCCGCGGCCCATTGCCCCGCGCTCCTCCCGGACATACCCCACCCTGTAAGGACGCCATCTACCAGTAAACCACGCTACTGCCCGCGAAGGCAATTTCCGTCGTGCGCATACCGGGTAAGAACACCCTGGGCCGAGCCAACGGGGCAAGTCGCGGCGCCCCGGCAGCGGATTACGGCGCGCGGAAAATCGCTTCGTCCCCGCGCGCCGCGCGACCTACCCTCGCGGACTCGTGGTTCCTACCCGATGCCCTAGGGCTTCCAGCCGTAAGCACCCAGCATGATGTGGAAAAGCTTCGTATTCGGGAAGAAGCCCTTCACCTGAGAGGCGCCGGCGCCCGTCGCCATGGCTGCCACTTCCTCGCCCGTATGCCGCCGGTTCACGTAGATATTCTTCAGGCGCACCGCTCCCTTCTTATCCGCCGAATTCTTCCATTCGTCGTATCCGGCCAGCAGCGGTTCATCGATCGCGCCGCCATCCAACTGGAATCCGAACGAATGGTCCGCCGTGAAGAGCAGCAGCGTATCCTTTAAGTTCACTTTCGCCTCGATCTCCTTCGCCAGCTTGTCGAAGCCCACAACATGCTCCAGGCCCGCTTTCGGGTCGTCGGTGTGCGCGTCCCACTCGATCATCAGGAAGTATCCCTGCTTCGACTTCTGCAAGATCTCGAGCGTGCGGAGCGCCGCCGCGCGGACATCAATCTTATCCGCCACGACGATCGGACGCATGTTATCCGCGGCTACGTCCTCGAGCCGCTCGTTGATCGGGCGCTTGTGTTCCGCCGCCAGTTTCTCGTAGCTCGTCCCCAGCGCGGCCAGTTGCGTGCCGATCCTTTCGCGCCCGGTTCCCATGAGAACGTCCACGCCATCGCCGTAACGCGGCGTGAACGCTTGCGAAAAGATCTCGCCCCACTTGCCGCGGTCGTTCGCATGTGCGTAGCACGCCGCCGGCGTGGCATCAGCGATGGATTGCGTCGTCACCACGCCCGTCTTCAGTCCGCGTTCCTCGGCGTATTCGAGGATGGTCTTCGACACGCGGCCATCCTGCTTGCCCCGGACCACGTCCGGGCCTTGGCTGATCACGCCGTTGCGGGTCTTGACGCCCGTCACAATAGAGGTCATGCCGTTCGCGGAATCGGAAACATAGTTGCCGACCGGAGAAGTATCACTCAACCCGACGTGGGGCCAGGATTGAATGTGCAGTTTCTGCGGAGCTTTGTACTCCAGGAAGCTTGCCGCGTTGAGGGTTGGGATGCCGCCTGCATCCGCTAGAAAAAGAATCACGTTCTTCGCGCGTTCAGGCTTGGCTTGGCCCGGCGACATCAAGCTGGCTACGCACAGAAAAGCGGAGAGGATTAGAATGTGAAATCGCATATCAAGAAAAGTATATCCGTAACAAGAATCTTTTGACGGCCCGGCTCGCGGAATCTTCCCTCTTCGACCGTCTTGCGGCCCAGGAGTACGATTTCTCGGGCCTTTCGCCCTTCCCGGAAGCCACGTCTTCACAAAACACCGAATGGGGCGCGCCGGCTCTTATTCCACGCAACCCGCACGTATGTCGAGGTGGTCTCAGTTCCCTCTTTCTTCGCCTAACCGATTTGTGGAACCGTCTGTAAAGTATTCGTAGTTCTGTCCGATCTGCATCCAGAAGCCGTTCCAACGGGGTGATCCGGGAACGGCCTCGTTGACGCGTAAACCAGAGTAGCCAGTGCTTCGCGGCTCCGTTCCGAGGCTCCCATCTTCACGCATGGGAAATCGGGCCGGAAGCGAAGACCGGACTCACGCGGGAATCGATTTTGGCAGCTTAGGAGCGTAGCGGCGAATTGTGGCGACAAAATTGCTTACAAAATCGACGAAACTCTTACTCAATCCGTGAAACTTTCGGTGTAATTCACCGTCTATACCGTGTGGCAAAGAAACTGCAAAGGCAACCAGCCCCCGC
>JADLCF010000351.1 GCA_020847315.1 Bryobacterales bacterium
CATTTCTGCTGGCCGCTTATGCCACCCTTGCATCGTGGATCGGGGAATGGAAGAAGCGCCCGTTTCTGGTGGCCAGCGGAGAGCGCGCGGTCTACGCCGTTTGGGTGACGCTCACCATCGCATCCGGCGTTTTGGTCTATGCGCTGATGACCAACGATTTCCGCCTGGCTTACGTGGCGGGCCACTCGAATCGGGATTTGCCCACGCTCTATAAGTTCGCCGCGTGGTGGGGCGGCCAGGAAGGCTCGCTGCTTTTCTGGAGCTGGATTCTGGCCAGCTACAGCGCGGTGGTGGTTTTCCAGAACCGCCGGAAACACCGGAGGATTCTGCCTTACGTCATCGCGATGCTGATGGGCACGATGACGTTTTTCACGCTGCTGATCACGTTCATCGTGAGCCCCTTTGAAGTGCTGGCGGTGGGAAAACTGATCACGGCCGTGCCGGACGGCAATGGGCTCAATCCCATTCTGCAGCACCCGGCGATGGCCATTCATCCGCCGTTTCTCTACCTCGGCTACGTGGGCTTTACCGTGCCTTTCGCGTTCGCCATGGCATCGCTGATCAAGCGGGAGCCGGGCGAGGCGTGGATTCACACGACGCGCCGCTGGACGCTGGTGACCTGGCTGTTCCAGAGCGCAGGCATTCTGATCGGCGCCGGCTGGGCCTACGAAGTGCTTGGCTGGGGCGGCTACTGGGGATGGGATCCGGTCGAAAACGCATCTTTGCTGCCTTGGATCACCGGCACGGCGTTTCTGCATTCGGTGATGATGCAGGAAAAGAAGGGCATGATGAAGGTCTGGAACATGGTGCTGATTTCAGCCACGTTTCTCCTTTGCATCTTCGGAACCTTCCTCACGCGGTCCGGCATCATCAGTTCCGTTCATTCCTTCGCGCAATCGCCGATTGGGAACTGGTTCATCGGCTTCATGGCGCTAGCCATCGCGTTCACGATTTACCTGATCCTCGATCGCATGGATTTCCTGCGCACCGAATCCCGCATGGATAGCGTGCTCAGCCGGGAATCGAGTTTCCTGTTTAACAATCTGCTGCTGCTGGCAAGCTGCTTCGCGGTGCTGTGGGGCACGTTGTTCCCGGTGATTTCGGAAGCCGTGACGGGTGAAAAGATCAGCGTGGATGCGCCGTTCTTTAACCGTGTGATGGTGCCGATCGGCTTGTTCCTGCTGCTGCTCACCGGGATGGGTCCGCTGTTTGCGTGGCGGCGCACTTCTGTGGAGAGCCTGAAACGTAACTTCCTGTGGCCCGGCGTTGCCGCGCTTGCTTTGATCGTGGCGCTGGTGGGTCTGGGGATGCACCACGCCTGGGCAGCAATCTCGCTGGGCTTCTGCCTCTTCGTGGCGATCGTGATTGTGACGGAGTTCGTGAAGGGTTCGCTCGCGCTCGGCAAGCGCACGGGGCAATCGATCCTTCCGGCGATGGTGGAACTCACGCATCGCAACACGCGGCGCTACGGCGGTTACATCGTCCACATGGCGATTGTGATCATGTTCGTCGGTTTCACCGGCTCCGCGTTTAACAAAGACGCCACGGTGGAAGTGCCCATGGGCGGGCATTTTCAATTGGGCGGCTATGAGATGCGGGTGCGGGAACTCACCCATGGGGAGAATCCGAATTACCTCTGGAACCACGCCAAAGTGGATGTCTACGTCCACGGCAAGTGGCTGGTGACGCTGGAGCCGGAACGCCGCTTTTACAATGCCAGCCGGCAGAACACCTCGGAAGTCTCCATTCGGCGCTCCGTGCGGGAAGACCTTTATCTGAACTTCGCCGGGATGTCTCAGGATGGGGAGAAGGCCGTGATCCAGGCCTACGTGTTCCCGCTGGTGAGCTGGATTTGGGCCGGGGCATGGCTCCTGTTCTTCGGAACCTTCGTCTGCCTCGTGCCATCGAAGGTGGATCGCCAGATCGTCCGCACCAGGCTACTGCCCGCGGAACTGGCCGAAGCGGACCCGGACCTCGAAGCGATGCCCGCGCAGACGGGCGATTGACGGGCAGGGCTGGAAGCATCGCGGGCGAGTAAGAGCCGGGTCGGAGTGCGCGCCCGCGAATCGGCCGCGGGAAGAATTATCGAGCGTCGGAAGGAGCCAGTTGGAGAACCGGGAATGATCATCGCCTCCTCTGTTGCCGTTGTCGTGATCGTGCTGCTCTATGTGCTGCTGATCCGGCAGGCGGATTTGCCCTATATAGAACCCCTCTCCCCCGTTGCCCATCTGGATGAGAGGAAGGCCGCCATCTTCGAGAACATCCGCGATTCCAATTTCGAATTTCTGATGGGCAAGCTTTCCGCGGAAGATTACCAGCAAACCAAGAACGATTTGCAGAAGGAACTGTCCGATGTGAATGCGGAGATCGAGAGCGTGTTGGCCGGTTTGGAACCCGCCGAAGCGGCGCAATGGAGCGGCAAGCGGAAAGCAAGCGGGAAGCAGGCTTCCACGCCGGCTGCGAACGCGGGCGCGGCTCTTGTCTGCCCGCATTGCAGTGCCCGGTTCGCGCGGCCTATGCGCTTCTGCGGGGAATGCGGCAAGCCGATGGAAGGGGAAGCGCAATGATCCGCCTGGGCAAAGCCGGGAAAGTATGGTTCGGGGCGGCGCGCCCCGGTTCGAAGCGCCGGTTCCTCACGCTCGCGCGGTTGCTCTGCCTGCTCGCTCTCGCGGTCGCCGGGCTCTTCGCGCAGGTTGCCGGCTTCGTGACGAACAAGTCGGCGAACAAGGCGCAACCGGGCGTGAAGGTGACGCTCGCGCAGTTGACCGAAACCGGTGGAATCACTCGCTTGAGCAGCACCGCCACCGATGCCCAGGGCCACTTCGCGTTTCAGGAAACGCTGAATGGGATGTATGCGCTTGAGGCGGAGTATCAGGGAGTGACGTACACGCACGTCATTCCGCCGATGCTTCCGAAAGACAATCTGCAGGTCTCGGTCTACGACACGACGGATGCGCCCGCCACCCTCTCCGTGGAGCAGCACATCTTCTTCTTGGAGCCCGGCCCTTCGCAAATGGTGGTGAGCGAGACCTACGTCCTCGTCAACAACACGCAACGGACTTACCGCAACCCCAAGCTCGGCGCGATCCGCTTTTACCTCCCGCCCGAGGCGAAGGGGATCGTGCAAGCGGCGATCATCGGGCCGGATCAGCGCCCCGTCTCCGGCGAGGCGCGGAAACTGGCCCAGGCCAATCTATATGAGGTGAGCCATCCGGTTCCACCGGGCGAGAGCCGCATCGATCTCAACTACGTGATTCCTTATGAGGGCGCGGCCGGTACCTTTCGAACGGTGAACCTGTACGAGAACACAAAGACCCGGCTGGTGGCGCCCGCGGGCGTTCAGATCGAGGGCGAGGGCCTGGCTCCGCTGGGCGTGGAGCCGCGGACGCAGGCACAGATTTTTGGGTACGCGGGCAAGGATCTTGTCGTGAAGCTCTCGGGCTCCGGCATGATCGCGGACGCGAGCGGCGGCGCGAACGGCGAGGGAGGAGAAGCGGCCGATGGAGACTCCCCGCAGATCGAATCGATTCCGCCCGCCATTTACGGCAATCTGAAGACGATCCTGATCGCGGGCGGCGCGGCGTTATTGTTCGCGTTTCTGCTGCTCTATCGCAAGGGGGCCGGGACGCAGGAGGGGGAAGGCCCCACGCGCGGAGGCACGCGCGCCGGATGAATGCCGTGGAGGCCCGCGGGCTAACGCGCTACTTTGGCGTCTACGCCGCCTTGCGCGGCGTCACCTTCCGTGTCCCGCCGGGGCAATGTGTCGCGCTTCTGGGCCGCAATGGGGCGGGGAAGACCACGCTGCTTCGCCTTGCGGCGGGTATCCAGGCGCCGAGCGAGGGAACGCTCGACGTCTTCGGCGGCGCGCCGGGAAAGCCGGCCACGCGGCGGGCAATTGGTTTCCTGGGGCACGGCTCCGGGCTCTACGACGAGTTGAGCGCGGAAGAGAATCTGGTGCTGGCCGCGAAAGTGCGCGGCGTCGCGAACCCCGCCGGAGCCGCCAAACAATGGCTGGAGCGCGTGGATCTTCACCGTCTGGCGCGCAGCCGCCCCGGCGAGTTTTCGCGTGGGATGCGGCAACGGCTGGCGCTCGCGCGCGTGCTGCTGACCCAGCCGAAACTCTTGCTTCTCGACGAGCCTCTCACAGCCCTCGACGACCGCGCGAGCCGCATGGTGCGTGAACTGCTGGAAGACGCGCTGAGCACGGGCACAACGCTTCTCATGTCTACCCACCATCTTTCCGAGGGCATGGGGATCGCCACGCACATTCTGTTGCTCGATCGAGGCCGCGTGGCCTACTCCGGCGAACGCACCGCCGCGATGCTCGCCAACCCGGCCGCGGTCTATGAGTTGTGCGGAGACGCCGCATGAACGTCTGGAGCGCCGCCGGTCTCATCGCGGGAAAAGATCTGCGGATGGAACTGCGTTCGAAGGATGCGCTCAACGCCGCCGTCGCCTTTTCCCTGGCGATGCTGCTGCTCTTCAGTTTTGCCTTCGACCCGGATTCTGACCAGGCGCGCGAGATAGCGGGCGGGCTGCTCTGGCTGGTATTCACGTTCGCGGGAACGCTTCTGCTGAACCGCAGCTTTGCCCGCGAGCTACCGAACGACTGCCTCGAATCTCTCCTCGCTTCCCCTGTCCCGGCGGCGAGCCTGCTCTTCGGCAAAGCGGCGGCCAACTGGGTGCTGCTGCTCATGGTGGAGTTTCTCTGCCTGCCGGTCTTTGGCATTTTCTACAACATTGCCTGGACACGGCAATTCCCCATGCTCGTGGCCGTGCTGCTTCTGGCGAGTTGGGGAATCGCGGTGGTGGGCACGGTGTTCGGCGCGCTCACCGTAAACCTGCGGCTGCGCGAGGTGATGCTGCCCGTGCTGATCTATCCCATTCTGATTCCCAGCCTGCTTGCGGCAATCCTGCTTTCCGCGCATCTCATTGGAGGGCAACCGATGAATGAGGACTTGCAGGCATGGCTTCGGCTGCTGGTAGGGTTCGATATCATCTTTTCGCTGCTTACGGCGGCGCTGGCGGATAAAGTGTTAGTGGGGTGATGGAAAGCGTCTTCCCCCGGAGTTCGAACGATGCGAAGCAAACTGATTCTTGCCGCTCTGCTGCTGGCCGCTCTCGTGCTGGCGCGCAATCTCTATCAGATCTTCATGGTCTTGCCGGACGATGCCGAGCAGGGCGCCGTTTACCGGATTCTCTTCTTTCACGTGCCCGCGTTGTGGGCCGGGATGCTGGCCTTCTTCACCGGTTGCATGGCCAGCATTGCCTATCTGGTGAAGAAGGACCTGGCGCACGACCACCTTGCCGTGGCGTCGATTGAGGTAGGGCTGATGTTCTCGATCGCGGGCACCGCGATGGGGATGGTTTGGGCGCGCCCCGTGTGGGGCATCTGGTGGACGTGGGATGCCCGTCTCACCTCGATGTTCATCTGCATCCTGCTCTACTTCGGGTATCTGATCCTCCGCCGCGCCGTGCCGGAGACGCGGCAGCGCGCGCAGATGTCGGCCATTTTTTCGATCTTCGCGTTCGCCGACATTCCCATCGTGTGGTATTCCATCCGCTGGTGGCGCACGCAGCATCCGCAGCCCATCGTGGGGGAACCGGGCGCGATCGATCCCGCGATGAAGAACGTCCTCTACACGAACCTCATTCCCATGCTCTGCATCGCCGCCGCGCTCATCGTGATTCGCATGCACCAGGAAGAGATCGGCCTGCAGGTGGAGCGCCTGCGTCGCAGGGTGAACGCGCGCGCTTAACGCCATCCGGGAGCGCCAAGGAGAACCAACGCTATGGATAAGACACAGTTCCTTTACTTGTTCCTGGGCTACCTGGTGGCCTGGTTGGGCGTCGTGATTTACATCGTCTCTCTCGTGCTTCGGGAGCGCAAACTCCGCGAGGAACTGGCCCTTCTGGAGCAGCAGATCAAGGACGATAGCGAGGCTCACTGAGCCCTTGCGCCCGGCGGGATTTGAGATAATAGTAGATGAGGCTGGAACGATGCCGACTGCCGTGCGAAACATACCGTACCGGATCTTTAAGGACCACGATGAGGCGGATCGCGCGGACGATGAGTTTTATGCGTCTCTCAGCGGGAACCAGCGTGTCGATTTGATGATCAAGATGAATCGTGTGTTCGCGGAGGCGTACGGTGCTCCAGAGCAAAGACTTCATAGAGTTTATCGAATCGTTGAATCAACACGAAGTTGAGTTCCTCGTAGTGGGGGCATTCGCGGTGGGGTATCACGCACGCCCGAGAGAGACTTCCGATCTGGAAGTGTGGATTCATACCTCCAACGACAATCTCCAACGTATCTGGCTGGCCCTTGCGGATTTTGGCTTCACGCTGGACCGCTCCCAGGGTGCGCTGATTCTCAAGCCAGGGGAAGTGCTGCAGTTGGGATTCCCTCCAAACCGTATCGACCTGCTGACCTCCATTTCCGGCGTTGAGTTCGAATCCGCATGGGCACGCCGCATCGAAGGCATCCTATTTGGCCAGACGGTATGGTTTATCGGCCTCGACGATCTGCTGCGCAACAAGCGCGCCAGCGGACGCGATAAAGATCTGCATGACGTCAGCACGATAGAGAGAATCAATAAGGTCAGAAAGGAGCGGGGGAGTAAGCGTGAACCACGAGTTCCGCCCGCTCGCGTCGAACGCGATGAAGCAGGAGATCCCGGCTTCAAACCGAGTTGATCCTTCGCGCTTCGCTTTCTCGGAGACTCAAATGCTCATCCGCATCCTTCTGGCACTCGCGCTGAGCGCTGGGGCTTGCCTCGGCCAAGCGGTCGAGGTGAAGCAGCACACGCTCACGAACGGGATGAAGATCCTCATCCACGAGGATTACGACGTTCCGAATGTCGCGATGTATCTTTTCTACCGGATCGGCAGCCGGAATGAGAGCCCGGGCACTACCGGGATCGCCCACTTTTTTGAACACATGATGTTCAACGGCTCAAAGAAGTTCGGGCCTAAGCAGTTCGATATCGAAATGGAAAAGGCAGGCGGCCGCAACAACGCCTACACGTCGAACGATGTCACGGTCTACACGGACTTCTTCCCGGCCACGGCGCTGGAACTCATGTTCGATATGGAGGCCGACCGGATCGCAAACCTCTCGCTGGACCCCAAGATCGTCGAATCCGAGCGCGGAGTGGTTTATAGCGAGCGGCGGCTGACCGTGGATAACAACCCCGGCGGATTCCTCTACGAGCAGCTTAGAGCGACGGCCTTCATCGCTCACCCTTACCAGTGGCCGGTGATCGGCTGGGCTTCCGATATCGAGAGTTGGACGAAAGAGGATCTGCTGCGCTACTACCGGATGGGATATGCGCCGAACAACTGCACGGTGGTGCTCGCCGGGGCAGTGAACGAAGGTCAAGTGCTTGAACTCGCGAAGAAGTACCTTGAGCCTATCCCGAGCCACGCCCCTCCTCCCCCGGTCACGACGAAGGAACCGAAGCAGAACGGTGAACGCCGCCTGGTGGCTTACAAAGAGACGCAATTGCCGCTGCAGATGGTGGCCTGGCACGTGCCGGAGACTAATAGCGCCGACACCGTTCCGCTCGAAGTGCTGGGGACTTTGCTCTCGGAAGGGCGCAGCAGCCGGCTTTACAAACGGATGGTGGATGGGCAACTCGCTCTGGAGGCGCAATGCAGTGGAGACCGCTCCCTCGATCCCGGGGTATTTACGTGCGTCCTCGCGCCGCGTAGCGGGGTGGAAACGGCGGCCACAGAGAAGGCGCTGTTCGAGGAAATCGAGAAGCTACGCGCAGCCACGGTGGAGAGCCGGGAACTGCGCAAGGCGAAGAACCAGCTTCTGGCCGGCTACTATCGCGAGCTGACGACCATCGCGAGCAAGGCGGATTTCATTGGGAATTTTGAAGTCTTCCAGGGAGACTGGAGCAAAGTGAACGGCTACGCCGCGCAGGTGGAAGCCGTGACGGCGGAGGACGTGAAGCGGGTGGCCTCTACCTATCTCGATGCCCGCAATCGGACCGTCGCGACGCTGATTCCGGAAGAGAGCAACGCGGGAGAGCAGCAATGAAACATCCCCTGACCATGCTGGCCTTGCTGCTGCTATCGACCCTTTCGTCGATTGCCCAATTGCGAATGCCCGCCTATGAACGGACCGTGCTTCCCAATGGGGTTACGGTTTACACACTGGTGAAAAAGGACGTGCCGCTCGTCACCCTAAAGGCGCTCATCAAGGGCGGCGCGGAATCGCAGCCTGCCGCGAAGGCAGGCCTCGCCGCGATCACAAACGATCTGCTGCTGCGCGGCACGCGGAATCGCAATGCGGACGAGATCGCGCAGGACATCGACTTTCTGGGAGCCGCTGTCTCGACCACATCCGGTGACTCGGCGAACGAGATCGATCTCGAAGTGCTCAGCAAGGACGTGAGGGAAGGCGTCTCGATTCTCGGCGATCTCCTGCAGAATCCGACGTTTCCCGCCGATGAAGTCACGAAGGAACTCGCGCAGGCGCGGGATGCGGCAAAGGCGCGGAAGGACCGTCCGCAATCGGCGATCGCCGCCTACGCACGCAAGTTCTTCTACTCCGGCACGGGCTACCCAGGGGCGCTGGTGGCGGATGAGGAATCCTACGCCAGGATCTCCCGGGGTGACATCGCGGCGTATCATCGCAAGCAGTATGTGGGCGCGAATCTGGTGGTGATCGCCGCCGGCGACTTCGATGCGGCCGCGCTCAGGAGCGAAGTATCCAAGGTGTTCGGATCCGCTCCCCAAGGTGAGCCATATGTGTGGAAGAAGGTGAAGGCTCTCGAACGCCCGGCGAAGGCGCGCGCGCTGCTCGTGGACGACGACGGGTCCACGCAGACCTACTTCCGCATCATGCAGCCGGGCATCGCCCGCACCAGCCCGGACCGGATTCCGCTATTGGTGGTGAACACTCTGTTCGGCGGGCGCTTTACGTCAATGCTCAACGACGAACTGCGGGTGAACGCGGGGATCACGTATGGAGCCAGTTCGATCCTCGACCAGGGCCGCCTGCCGGGGGCGCTGACGATCGCCACTTTCACGGCGACAGCCACCACCGGGCAGGCCGTTGACCTCGCCCTCGGCGTGCTCAACAAGCTCCAAACTAACGGCATCAGCGCGGAACAGCTTGCTTCCGCAAAGGCTTATTTGAAAGGCACGGCTCCAACAGGCTTGATCGAAACCAGCGGTCAACTGGCCAATCTGCTGGCGATGTTCGCGGTCGAGGGGCTCAATGAATCGGAGATCAACGACTTTTTCGCGCGGATCGATGCGGTCACTCTTGAAGACACAAAGCGCGTGATCGAGGCGTACTATCGCAGCGACGGCCTCACCTTCGTGCTGATGGGCCAGAAGAATGCCATTGTGCCCGTCGCGGCCAAGTACTCGAAAGACGTGACCGAGGTCAGCATCTCCACGCCGGGGATTGCCATCGGCGCGGCGAACTAGCGGCGTGGCTCCGAGTGGCCGCATCGTGGGCGCCCGCATCGTGAGCGACCGCATCGTGAGCGCCCGCGCCCTGGAGGCGAGCTCGCGGAGGAGATTGTTGTAACCGTTCCCCCGGCAGACCGGGTCCGATTGATAGAATAGGCGATCATGAGCGTGGCACACGACGATGCCGCGCCGGCGCCTGTCTGACGTCCTCGCGTAGATCGTGGACGGAGCCATATTGATGCCGCTTCCGCCATTGTCCCGGCTTAGATATCCCCTCGCGTGCGCGGCAGTGCTGTTCGCGTTCACAATGCTGGGGCCTGCCTCGACGCCTGCCACGTTCTGGCCACCCGTCCTATCGAGGGAAGGGAACACGGCGTGGCTCGGTGCACCGCGGCTCGAATCCTGGGATTACCTCCGCGCGCGCATCTCGGCCCCAGTGCAGCACAAATTGGGAAATGCGGAAACGCTTACGGGAACGGTCGTCTTCGATGCGCAGGCCTACGCGAACCGCGCAGAGGATTTCGTCTCCCTGCGGGATTTCCGGATCGAGAAGCTTGAACTCAATGGGGGATCTCCCGAGGAGTTGGCCGCGCGAAGGACGGCCATCGAAGCGCTGCTCCGCGGCCTCCATTTCCGGGCTCCGCTCGACTTGTTCGTGGAGGCATTCTACCGGGAGAAGGTGCTTCCTTCGATTAGTACCGCTTCCGAGGCGCCGCACATCTTTGTCTCGAAGAAGCCGGCGGTGCTGGTGCAGTTCGACGGACCGCCGATGTGGCTCCCCATCGCGGGGTCAAAGCTTTCCTTCGCCGTGAATACGAATTGGGACATGTTTTATGACAACAAGTCCACGTTCTATTACCTGCTGGCCGGCGATGTGTGGCTGGCGACGCACGACCCGATGGGGACCGAATGGGTGATGCCGAAGTCCCTGCCCAAGGAACTCAGGGATCTGCCGCGCACCCCGGATTTCGCGAACGTCTGGAAGCATCTCCCATATGAGGCCGACCCCTCGATCACGCCGCCGCTTGTGTTCTATTCGGAGAGCGCGGCGGAACTGATTCTGCTTGACGGGGAACCGGTGCGCGAAGGCATCGGCGCGGGACTTTCCGCCATCACGAACACACGCAGCGACCTCTTCTTCGATGAAGCTTCGAAGCAATACCTCTTCCTGGTGGCGGGGCGCTGGTTCGAAACGGGCGACCTGAATGGCTTCTGGCGCGAAGCTTCCGTGCTGCCCGCCTCGCTGGCGGCGATCCCCGAATCGCATCCCCGCGCGCACGTGCTGGTGCAAGTGCCGGGCACGGAGATGAGCCGCCGGGAGGCTTTCCGGGCGGCGGTGCCTCACATTGCTCGGGTGCGGCGCGATGGCCCGAAACTCTCCGTGGAATTCGCCGGGAGGCCGAAGTACATCCCGATCGATGGAACCAGCCTACTCTGGGTTCCCAACGCCACGGTCCCCATTGTGGCGCAGGGACGGGATCTATATGCCTGCCAGTACGCCGTCTGGTTTCATGCGACGGACCCCAAGGGGCCATGGCAGGTGGCCACGAGTCTGCCAAAGGACGTCTACCGCATTCCTTCCCGTTCGCCGGTCTTCCATCTCTCATTTGTGCGGCTGGTTTCGAGCGACGAGCGGAGCAGCACTTTCGGATACACGGGCGGCTATCAGAATCTGTTCGTGCGCGATGGCGTGGCGATCTACGGAACGGGATTTCCGCATGCGCCGGATTTGCAATTCGGCGCCTATTCTTATCCGATCTATTTTGCCCAGCCTGCTACATACGGGGCGGGCGCCTGGTATGACGTCGCGCGGCACGTGTTTCTTCGCGGAAGGCCGGGATACGGCCCGTTTGGCGGCTTCGGCTCCACCTGCCGCTTCAATAGCGTCACGAGCCACTACTACCGTGCTCAGACCCTTTACGGCGACAATCGGGGAGACGAACCGACCATGGCCTTTCTCCCTTACACCGCCGCCTATGGAAAGCTTCGGGAAACCTATGATCCGTATGCGGCGTGGAGAGAATTTCTCCTCGACCAAAGCGATGGGCAGGCGGGCCTGGTAACCAAGACTCGCATGGGACCGGCCGCGCCTTCCGGGGGTGCGCCGAAAGTGAATTCTCCGGATCTTCCGTTCGCCAAGCCCGAAGCGGGTTTTCAAGCGCCGAGGCAGCGCTAGTCCGGGCGGACTACCTGGCAAGTGCTAGGTCTCGACGGGCGTTGCGGGGTGGACGCTTCCCGTTTCCGGGGTTAGCGGCGAGGAGCCGGTCCACGGCGGGGGCGGAGCGGCGGCGCTTCCCGGTGCGCTCGCGCAGGGGGGCAAGGGGAGGCATTGCTCGGCGGGCATGGCGACCCAGGCAACCAGATACGCAATGAACCCGACGCCGGTGACCAAGGAAACCACCAGCCACATGATGCGCATCAGCGAGACATCCACATCAAAATAGCGGGCAAACCCCGCGCAGACGCCGCCGATCTTCTTCTGCCAAAGGGGGCGCGCGAGCCTACGGGGAACGCCCCATGGGCTGGTTCGGTCCGGGTGAGTGGGCCGTCCGCAGTGATGGCAATATGCGAACTGCTCTTCGAGCGGAACTCCACAAGAGCTACAAAACATCGCAATCTCCTTTGCCGGCGATGACGCCGGACTGCCTACCTGAGATACGAGCGCCGAAGGGGAATGTTCCTGCAAAGAGGCCGCCGTCTCAAGGGTTTTGTCCGGATTGGATCAAAAAACCGCGGATTTTCGTTATCCCCTTTGTTCCTGCCAAGTGATTCTATTAGAAAGGGTTGCGCTGAGAAACCATTTGCATGGTTTGTCCGGTTTGTCCGGGTTTGAACCGGACAAAACTCCTTCGGCCTGGTGAAGGTCATTGCGGCTGCCAGAGGATGGACGCGCTCGGACGCCGAGCTTGCGGGATGGCGAGGATGGGAAGCGATTCACGAATGGTTCGGTTGCCAAAGACAGCCGCGAGGCCTTGGGCGTCACGGCAAGCGAGAACAGGAATTCCCTCGCCAAAACGATTATGACGATCCGGCGCGCGAAATCGAACCATCGCGCGTTGAGAGCAGGGCGAAAGCGGGCGTAAAGCGCAGAAAGCAAGGTGGTTCCAGAAGCACAAAATGTAGAAGACTCCGTTGACCGGGCGTTGGGCGCGATTGATTTGCGACCCAAAATCGGGCCATGCCGGCCTTACGGGACGCCGGAGAGGGGCACGGCTAAGCAACTGCGCGGACGCCTTATGGACTCTACGGCGCAAGACGGTCTTACCCGTTGGCCGCCCTCTCTGTTGCTGTACCGCGCGCTCGAGCCGTGATACTGTGTCCGAATCGCCGTCCGGAATGAGACGGCGCGGGGAGACCTTGCAATGGCCAAAGAACAACCTTCGCCCCATTCCGTGGCGAATCGCCGGAACTGCATAAAGCTGGGCATATCCACTCTCTTTGGAGCTACCGCGATGATGGCTCCCGAGCGGGCAGGAGCCGCGGCGCAGCAAGCACCGGTATCTCCGCGCGACAAGATCAAGATTACCCGGCTTGAAACGTTTCTGGTGAAGCCGCGCTGGCTTTTTCTGAAGGTCCATACCGATGCGGGCATCACCGGTTTGGGAGAACCCCTGACCGAGGGACGCGCCACGACCTGCGCGGAGGCGGTGAAGGAGATTGCGCCGTATCTGGTGGGAAAGGATCCTCGCGCGGTTGCGCACCACTGGCAGGCCATCTACCGGCATGCCTTCTACCGCGGCGGCCCCATTCTCACGAGCGCCTTGAGCGGCATCGATATGGCGCTCTGGGACATCAAGGGAAAGGCGCTGGGGGTGCCCGTATACGAACTGCTAGGCGGGCCCACGCGGAACCGGGTACGAGTGTACGCGCACGCGAGAACGCCCCAGGCCATGCTGGAGAGAAAAGCGCAGGGCTTTACCGCATTCAAGACAGGACCGGCGAAACGCAGACCTTCCCGATTCGTGGAAACCCCGGCGGAAGTTTCCTATGCCGCGGAAAAATTCGCGGAGCTACGCAAGACGGTGGGGGATGACGCGGATATCGGCGTGGACTTCCACGGGGCGATCAGTCCAGCTACCGCCAAGCTTCTGATCAAGGCCCTGGAGCCATACAGCCCGATGTTTATTGAAGAGCCTTGCCAGGCCCAGAACCACGATGTGATGGCCGAAATCGCGCGAGGGACCCATCTGCCCATCGCGACGGGCGAGCGGGTCTTCACAAAGTGGGGATTCCGCGAGGTATTGGAGAAGCATGCGGCGGCCATTCTTCAGCCCGACCTGTGCCATGCCGGAGGAATCACGGAATGCCGCCTGATCGCCGGCATGGCGGAAGCCTACTATGCGTCCATCGCGCCGCACAATCCGCTTGGCCCCATCTCTCTGGCGGCGGGCGTGCAACTCGCCGCATCGATCCCGAACTTCGTGTGCCAGGAGCAGGTGACTCTTGGGGAAGGCTATCTGAAGAAGCCCTTCACGGTGAGGGAGGGCTATCTTGATCTGCCGGATGGTCCCGGCCTGGGGATCGAGTTGGACGAGAATCTAATGGCGGATAAGCTCGGGCACGAGTGGCGGAATCCAGAGACCTACGACGCCGAAGACGGCAGCGTGGTGGACTGGTAGCGAAATACAATCGAAACCCAATTGTCCGAACGCCCGCAGGAGGCGCGCTCCCGGGCGGCCGGTTCATCATCGTGCTTCGAGTGCCAGATGCGAAAAATTCCGTTCCCGGCTCCTGGCGAAGCATTCTGCTCTAACCAATTGCATCTGCGTGGGTTTGCTCGGTGTTGGCCAGCAAAGTGTTGTCCGGTATTGTCCGGATTTATCCGGACAATACCGGGCGCTGCTTTCGCCCTTGCCGCTCCCTGGGATAAGAACGATTCGATTGCCAAAGAGCCCGCGCAGGATTGAGTTTGCCGGATGGATCGCCAGACCAGCCGGGAAACGGAGTTCTCCCGCGCGTTTGATTCTATGGATTGGATTTGCCAAAACGAACCAATTTGTGGGGGGGGTGGTTCGGCGTGCGGGTAAGCGCCATGATGTCAGCGGAATGAGGGGAATTGAAATTCCTGGGTTTTGGGGTGACTGACGTTCTGGTCCCTTCCTGTTTGCGCCGGGACTGATGCGAAGCGGGGTATTCGGTGGAGGGCGATGGTGCGGTTTTGCGAAACGAAGCCACGGGCGAACGGGCAATCTGCACAAATCGAGGATGCAGTGTGCGTGGCCGCGCCGGAGTCGCACCCGCGAACGGGGGCGGGTGCTCCATGGACTCGCTGCGCGAGGCGGTTTCTTTCTTGGCAGCAAGGCCTGTTTGGGCCTATTTGTGCGTCCGTTTGATGATAGCGGCGGTGGGGACGGATTTGACCTTTGTGGGGGTAGCGGATCGGTGCGGGTGGGCTTCGCCGATGGTGGAAGTGATGGCCTGCGTTGCCGTTCCGTGATTCCGGGGTGGAAGCGAATTTTTCTTCGCTGGCTGTGATCGCGATTCAGACGGCTGAGCGATGCAGCCTAGATCGGAGTGATCTGGCTCGCATGGGAGGTTAGGGAATCCACTGAGGCGGGCAAGGGATCGGCGGCTTCGGGACCCTCCAGGCGCTGATCGGAAAGAGGCCTAACGCGGCTGGAATTCCTGCTTGAAGTCACTTAACCTACGTGGAATCAGCGTGATAACATAAAGTGGAAGCGATGGAACCTATCCCCGAACACTGCCCAAGGACAAACCGGCGCCTGGCGGCGATCCTCCTACGGATGCCGCGGAACTGCTGGCCGCGCTCGATGCCGAGGCCGAATAGGAACAAAGAGGAGAAATAGCGCTATGATCGAATCGATGGCGACGCTACGCATCACCGAAGCCGAGCTCGCCCGCGACGTTCACGCCGTGCTGGCCAAGGTCCAGGAGGGCGTCGAGGTGATCGTGGAGCAGGACCACCGTCCCGTTGCAGCGATCAAGCCACCGTTTCCCAAGGGCCGCCTGCTGTCGGAGAGCATCGCGCTGGCCGAGGCGCGCGGTGCTACCGCAACCCCCGATGAGGGCTTCATGAAAGATGTCGACGAAGGGATCGGGGAACGCAGCAAGCCATGGAACCCGCCCACCTGGGGGTAATCCTCGATTCCAGCATCATGATCGAGGCCGAACGGCAACGCCTCGACGTGGCACGCTTCCTCAAACTCGTGAGTGAACGGATCGGCGAACGCGAAGCGGCGCTGTGTGCGATCAGCGTGGCCGAACTCGCCCACGGCATCCATCGCGCCAACACACCCGAACGGAGCCAGGCGCGCCGTGCCTTCCTCGACGATCTGAAGGCTACCGTCGCGATCTATCCGATTACGGCCGACACCGCGGAGCTGGTCGGAAAGATCCACGCCGCGGCCGCGCAGCAAGGCATCACGATCCCCTTCGATGATCTGCTCATCGGCGCGTGCGCACTGGAGCGCGGCTACGCCATCGTCACGCGCAACCAGCGCCATTTTCAGAAGATCCCCGGACTGAAGATCGTTCCTTTTTAGCCGCCGTTCCCCACAGGCTGACGCCCTGCCGCGGCAGTCGCCCTCCCCATAGCTCCGCTCCACGGCGTAAAATCGGAATTCGACACTCGGACTTCGGTATCAGATCCTTTGGCCTAAGAACTTTCCGCCCGTCGAGCCGCTATCCTTCCGATGGTACGCATTCGACGCGTGGTGGCCGTGGGCTGCCCGCACCCCATCAGACAACGCGGCAACTTTCGGCGCGATCTCTTCTTTGACGACGAAGACCGCCAAACCTACCTCGCCCTCCTGGCCGGGCATGCCGCCGGCCGCCACCCGCGCATCCTCGGCTACTGCCTGATGTCGAATCCCATCCACCTTATCGCCGTGCCCACCCGAAAAAGGATCCCCTTCCATGAGGCGGCTGTCTCTCGTCAACCGAAATCTTCAGGTCGGCCGTCGTTATTTCTTCTGGCTCTGTAGAACCGGGCTTCCATTCGCATTCTCCGTGGCCTTCGATTTGGCCGGGTGCAGGTGGAGGTTCGTGAGCCAGAGGACGTGCTGCTATCGGATACTCGGGGTCTGGGCCCTGCGGCTTGCCCTACAGGTGATTCCGCAGTCACGTCACGAAAGCGGCGTTCTCCAGAAGATCGATCCTTTTCTGGTTTGCCCATTCAAAGCGTTTGGGTTCCTGCCGCGATTTCGTTTGCGCG
>JADLCF010000352.1 GCA_020847315.1 Bryobacterales bacterium
CCATCGCGATCTGACTTCTGACATTCATGAGCTGCTATCTCCTTCACCATTTGAGGTCGGGCAGTTTCCGCACGAGCACATGGGTATCGCGATTCGAACCGGTCGGACCCCAGTAGTTGAAGTGGAACGTGAACTGGCCGTAGCCGCCCACCATGAGGTTGGGCTTCAAGCGCACGCGGGTGAGGCTGTTGTGGCCACCAGCGCGCCGGTAGTTGCGGAGCGGAGATTTCGGAACCGAAGTGCGCTCCGGAGCGTGGTATTGAATGCCGATCCCGCGTGGGATTCTGGCGCTCACGGCGGCGCGCGTGACAACCACGCCGTTATCGTTGTGAACTTCCACCCAGTCGTTATCCACGATCCCGAGTGAATCCGCGTCGCGATCGTTCATCCAGAACGGCTCCGTGCCTCGCGAGAGAACCGTCATGCGATGGTTCTCGCTATAGGTCGAGTGAATATGCCACTTGCCGTGAGGCGTCAGATAATTGAGCATCATCGTTGGGCCGGGCTCCGGAGATACTCGCAGATCCGAGTATTGTTTTGGAGCGGGCTTCGGCTTGTAAGTGGTGAGATGCTCCCCAAATTGAATATAGCCGGGGTGATCGAGATAGAAGTGCTGCCTGCCGGTAAGTGTCCGCCATGGCACATCGTTTTCGACGTTGTACGTAAACGGTGAATACGGGCGCCCGTCTTCCACCAAACCAGACCACATCGGGCTGTTAATGACCCGTTGGATATGCGCCTGAATATCCTTGTAGGTAGCCCGGACGCTGCGGCTCTTCTCTCCGAGGTGCGCGAGCGGCAAGCCAACCCGCTTCTCTATGTTCTGGTAGGAGCGGTAAGCGAGTTCGCCGTTCGTGACCGTGGCGAAGTGCATGATGGTATCGCAGACGTTCTCGTCTTCCTTCAGCGAGGGGTAGCGCGCGCCCCCCCATTCGACGGTCTTGTGAGTCTCCAGGCGGCGCTCGTAAAAGTCGGCGACGTCATAGTGAGTGCCGTGAGCGCCGAGGCCGTTTTTCGGCACCAGCGGACCGTAGGAAATGTACTGGTTGTAGAGGTTCTTGTAATCCCGCTTCACCACGCGCAAGGCCGGCATGGTCTTTCCGGGGATGGCCTCGATCTCACCGGTGTGCCAATCGCGAATCGCCGGCTGGGCGATTTCGGCCGCCGAATCGTGCGAGAGCGGCGTGGCCACCATATCTTCGACAGGATCCGGGAAGTGCTTGGCGGCCATTTCGGAGAACTTCTTCGAGATGGCTCCGAAGATCTGCCAGTCGGTTTTCGATTCCCAGCACGGGGGCACGGCGGCGGACAGCGGATGGATGAAGCTGTGCATGTCCGTCGTGTTCAGATCCGCCTTCTCATACCAGGTGGCCGCGGGCAGGACGATATCCGAGTAGAGCGCCGAAGTATCCATGCGGAAGTTCAGGTCGACGACCAGATCCATCTTGCCGACGGGCGCCTTTTTGTGGAACTCGATCTCATGCACGGAGCCTTCGGCGATTTCATCGGCGATGGCGTTGTCGTGCGTTCCGAGATAGTGCCGCAGGAAGTATTCATGCCCCTTGGCGCTGGCGAGCAGGGCGTTCCCGCGCCAGATGAACCACACGCGCGGCCAGTTCTCGGGCGCGTCCGGATCCTCGACCGAGAATTTCAGTCGCTTGCTCTTAAGGGCGTCGACCGTGTATTTCACCGCCGCTTCGTCGGTTTCCGCGCCCTGCCGGCGCGCTTCCGTCATCAGATCCAGAGAGTTCTGGTTGAACTGCGGGTAGAAAGGCATCCAGCCGTTTCTCACGGCCTGAACCTGAATGTCGGCCGTATGGGTCCCCTTCAGATCGGTCATGAGCGGGCTGGTGGGCATCGTGTGGTAATCGGAGAAGTCGCGCTCATAGCGCCACTGATCGGTATTGATGTAGTGCCAGCTCGGCGCGTTCTGCAACCGGGACGGGCCAAACCAATCCTTGGCCAGCGCAATCGAAGACCAGCTTTCGCCCGGCGCCAACTTCTCCTGGCCGACATAGTGCGCCAATCCGCCGCCATTCACGCCGATGCATCCGCACATCATCAGGGCGTTGATCGCCGCCCGGTACATCAGGTTGTTGTGATACCAGTGATTCACGCCGGCGCCGATGATGACGGTACACTTGCCGCCCGTGAGCCGTGCCGTTTCGCCCCATTCCCGCGCGAAACGCAGTAGAGTATCCCGGCTGATGTCCGTATATTTTTCCTGCCAAGCCGGGGTGTAGGGGAGCGTCTCGTCGTCGTAATCCTTCGGATACTCGCCGCCGAGTCCGCGCGATACCCCGTACTGGCCCATGGTGACGTCGTAGACGGTGGACGCGATCACGGTGCGGCCGTCCGCGGTCGTGATCTTCTTGGCCGGAACTTCCCGCAGTCGGGTCGTGCCCTCGCCGAAATCGTCGTAACGCACGCTCACAACCGCGTCGCTCGCGTCCAGGAAGGTGAGTGCTGGGGCAATCTCGCTGCCGTCGATGCCGTCCTTCAATTGCAGGTTCCATTTGCCCTGCTCCTTGGACCACCGGTAACCGATGCTGCCCATCGGCATCTTCGGCTGAGCCGTGGCCTCATCCCACATGAGAAACTGCCAATCGCCGTTCTCGACACCCGCATAGGGCGTCATCCGGTTCGCGCGCAGCAATTGGCCGGGCTGATATGCGCCATCCTTCTCGACAAGCTCCACAAGCAGAGGCATGTCCGTATACTTCTTCGTGTACGCCAGGAATTCCGGGGTCTGTTTCTCGTGATGAAATTCCTTCATCAGCACGTGGCCCACGGCCATCCACCAGGCGCCATCCTGGCCGGCATTGATTGGAATGTACTCGTCGGCGTACTTCGCCACCTGGCTGAAGTCCGGCGCCCAGACCCACATCTTGCTGCCGTTGTGACGGGCTTCGGCGGCGAAGTGGCAATCCGGCGTCCGCGTCATGTTGAGGTTAGAGCCCATGACGGCGAGGAGCTTTGCGTTGTACCAGTCGGCGGATTCCTGCACGTCGGTCTGCTCGCCCCAGACTTCGGGCGAAGCGGGCGGAAGGTCGCAATACCAGTCGTAGAACGAGAGGAACGTGCCGCCCATCAACTGCAGCATCCGGGTGCCGGAAGCATGGCTGATCATCGACATGGCCGGAATCGGGGAGAATCCGGCGATGCGGTCGGGTCCATACTTCTGAATGGTGTGGATCGTCGAGGCGCCGATAATTTCGAGGGCCGTATCCCAATCGAGCCGCCGGAAGCCACCCTTTCCCCGCGCCTTCTGCCAGCGCGCGCGCTTTTCCGGATTTTCGACTAGCGACTTCCAGGCCGCCACGGGATCCTCATGCTCCGCCCGGGCTTCCCGCCACAGGTCGAGCAGTGCCCCGCGAACGTAGGGATACTTCACCCGGATCGGGCTATAGAGATACCACGAGAACGAAATTCCCCGCTGGCACCCGCGCGGCTCGTATGGAGGAATGCCCGCTTGCAGCGTGGGATAGTCGAGCCCCTGCATTTCCCACGTGACGATTCCATCCTTCACATAGATCTGCCAGGTGCATCCGCCCGTGCAGTTGACGCCATGCGTGCTGCGAATAACCTTGTCATGCTGCCAGCGATTCCTATAGAACTGCTCCCAGCTCCGAAGTTCCGGCTTCGTTTCGTCCTTCACCCAGGACAGCGGTCCGTAGCTCATAATTCTTCCCCTCGTCCGGTGCTCTTGAGAACCAATTCTTTTCGAGAAGAGCGGAATCGGCGCCG
>JADLCF010000353.1 GCA_020847315.1 Bryobacterales bacterium
CTATCGCATCGCGCACCAGCCATCGCCCGATGCCACGCTGCTCAACCGCTCCCTAAGCGCTGGGATCGGCAAGGTGCTGGAGCGGGCGATGGCGAAGGAAGCGGCAGACCGTTTCTCCTCTTGCCTGACATTCGTGGATGCGCTGACCGAGGCCTGCGCCGCCACGCCGGGCTGGTACGCGCTCCCCCGTGGGATGAGCCAGACGCTGCCCACCTTGGGAGATACGCCGCAGCCGGTGCAGGCGATCCGGCACGAGCGGCAATCGCCCGAGCCCGTCGCGCCCGCCCCCGCGGCGCCCCCTGTAGCGGCCCCGAGCACGGAAGAACCGGTCTGGGTACCCACTCTCCCGCCACCGAGGGTGGAAGCGCCCAAGCCGGCCGCTATTCCCGCTTCCGGGAACGCCCCCGTGGGTGGGGGCCGGGGCGGCTTCATCACGGGAGCGGACCCTTCCCAGCCGGAAACACTGGAGTTTCCTGGCTCTTCTCAGCCAGCCTGGCTCCGCGACGTAGCGGAAGAGGAGCGGCGCGAGAAGCAGGCCCGGCGGCGCGGCGCATGGGTGGCCTTATTGAGTTTTTTGGCTGTAGCGGGATTGTTCGGAGCGGCTTACTTCGGCGTGGCCGGCATCACCGTGCCCGGGGTGACGCGGGAATCTGCGGCGGTAGACTCCGAACCGGCGCCGGGGAAGCCTTCCTCCACGGAGGGGGAACCGGCCTCGAGCAGTTCGACGGAATCATCCGGCGCAGCGGCAACGGAGGCAGTTCCCGAGGCAGAGAACCCGAACACCGGAACTCCCGCTTCGGAATCGTCCACGCCGGAGGCCGGAAACCCCGGCGCCCCTCCCCCGGCACAGCCTGCGCCCACGGCGGCCGTTCCCCATCGCACAGAGGCGGCCAAGCCCAAGGGCCCGGAACGGCCCGCAACCAGGACGGCCCCCGTCCGGTTCATGAGCGACCCCCCAGGCGCTTCGGTCACCGTGGATGCGGAGGCTCAGTATAGGTGCGATACCCCCTGTTCCCTCGACCTGCCGTTGGGCAGGCACACGTACTCGATGCGCCTTACCGGGTATCGAAATGAGATTAAGCTGATCGATCTCAAGGAGACCGGAGAGACCGTGAGCATCAAGCTCGAGCGGCGCGTGGGCATGGTGCGGTTGACGTCCAATCCGACGGGGGCATCCATCTATGTGAACGGGGAGCGCCAGCAGGGGGTGACGCCGCTCACGCTGCGCCTGCTGCCCGGCAACTATCGCGTGAGCATCGAGAAAGACGGACGCCGCGTGGAGCGGAACGTGGCCGTGAGCGAAGATTCCGCGGTGCAGATCAGCGCCGACCTGCAATAGGGCATGCGATGACACCTCAAGAGATCCTTCGCCGGTACAAGAAGATTGCAGTGGTAGGCATTTCGAACGACCGCACTCGCGCGAGTAACGGCGTCTCGCGCTATATGCTGGGGCAGGGGTACGAAATCGTTCCGGTCAACCCCGGAATTGCGGAATTCGAAGGCATCCCGGCAGTGCCGGACCTTGCTTCCGTGCCAGGGGAGTTGGAGATCGTGAACATCTTCCGGCGTCCCGAGTATGTACCCGCGATTGTGGAAGCGGCCATCGCCAAGGGCGCGAAGGCAATCTGGATGCAGCAAGGCATCGTGAATGAGGAAGCCGCGGAACGGGCGCGCCAAGCTCGCTTGGCCGTGATACAGGACCGCTGCATCTTTGTCGAACACATGGCCCAGAAGCACGAAGATTGATGCCGGTTCCCGCAGCGCGGCCGGATCCATCGAATAGGTTCACCGGCTCCGCGCCCGACGGAGCACCCGAAAAGTACATTTCTCAAGGCACCGCCTTGTTTCGGCTGATAGAATAACGGGTTGGTGCGCGGAAGTTCGGGAATCCGCAGCCTGAGTTCCGCTTTTCAGGTTGGTTACGTGACGAGCCGGGAGATCCACCGGTCCCTCCCTGCGGATTCGATGCCAATCCTTCCGTGAGAGGATCTGATAGGAAGCAATCTTTCGTTCCAGCTTGGAACAACCGATGCCTCGTCCGGCCGGAATTGGCCACTCGGCGCATCATTTGCATATTCATTTTTCAGGCAGGCATATTCATTTTTTCAGGCAGGCGAGTCATGGGAAAAGACACACTGAGCATCACCGATAACCGGACCGGGAAAAACTACGAAATTCCGATCGAAAACGAGACCGTCCACTCGATGGAGTTCCGCCAGATGAAGGCGAACGAGCACGATTTCGGGCTCATGTGTTACGACCCTTCCTATAGCAATACAGCCGCCTGCAAGAGCAATATTACTTACATCGACGGCGACGCCGGCATTCTACTTTATCGTGGGTACCCGATTGAACAACTGGCTGAAGAGTGTACTTTCCTCGAGTGCGCCTACCTCATTCTTTACGGTGAATTGCCTACGGAGAGCGAGCTGAACGGCTTTCGCCGCGAAGTGATGTCGGAGACGATGATCCATGAAAATCTCAAGAAGTTCATGGAAGGTTTTCTCTATGACGCCCACCCGATGAGCATGCTGGCGAGCACGATGGCCGCGCTCTCCACGTTCTACCCGGAATCCGCCGATATCAAGAACGCGGAAAACCGCCATCTGCAAGTGATGCGGATTATCGGCCACGTCCCCACGCTGGCAGCCTACTGCTACCGCCGCCGCCGGGGTCTGCCCTATAACTATCCCGTCGACGGACTCGGCTACGTGGAAAACCTGATGCAGATGCTCTGGCGCAAGACCGAGAACCATTTTCAGCCGAATCCGGTTCTCTCGCGCGCACTCGAAGTGCTCTTCATCCTTCACCTCGACCACGAACAGAACTGCTCCTCCACCACGATGCGGACGGTGGGCAGCTCGCAGGCAGACCCTTACCTGACGACCTCGGCGGCGATTTCCGCGCTCTCCGGGCCGCTGCATGGCGGGGCGAATGAAGCCGTGTTGCGGATGCTTGACGAGATCCACGACATCAAGAACATTCCGGCGTTCATCGACGACGTGAAGGCGGGCCACCGGCGCCTAATGGGCTTCGGGCACCGCGTCTACAAGAACTACGATCCGCGCGCAAAAATCATCAAGCGGATCGCGGACGAAGTCTTCGCCGTCACCGGGCGCAACCCAAAACTGGAGATCGCGCTGGAACTCGAAAAGATCGCCCTGCAGGATGATTACTTCGTCTCCCGGAAGCTTTACCCGAACGTCGATTTTTATTCGGGCATCATTTACCAGGCAATGGGATTCAACCCCGCTTACTTCACGGTGCTGTTCGCGATTCCGCGCACGCCGGGCTGGCTTGCCCAGTGGGAAGAACTGGTGGTTGACAAGGAACAGAAAATCGCCCGGCCGCGCCAAGTGTACCTTGGCCATGGCCGCCGGGATTTCGTCCCCATGGCCGACCGCAAGGCGGGCGTGCTGGCGGTCTAGCGCTTCGGCGGCGATTCGTTTCTCAAGACCCTCGTTCACGGAAAGGATTATTTCGATGTCCCTTCGTCTGCCGATCGCGGCCATTACCGATGAGTTCGCCGTGGATCTCGATAAGACCCTCGACTCCATGCAAAGCCTGGGCATGACCGGCGCGGAATTACGCATGGTCTTCGGAAAGAACGTCATGCTGTTGAGCGACGGCGAGGTGAAGGAGTTCACCAAGGCTTGCAAGGATCGCGGACTTACGGTGATCGGGCTCTCCACACCGATCCTCAAGTGCGTTCTACCCGGCGGACCGCCCCTCGATGAGCGCTTCCATCAGGACATTTTCGGATCAAAGAACACCATTGAAGACCAGCCGCGCCTGCTCGACCGGGCCGTGGAGGTGGCGCATCTGAGCGGCGCGAAGATTCTTCGCGTGTTCTCTTACTGGCGGACGGTCCGGCCTGCCGAGACGTATCCGCAAGTGGTGGACGCGCTTGGCAAGATGGCGGAGCGCGCGCAGCGGGAAGACCTGATTATCGGCCTCGAGAACGAGCACGCCTGCAACGTCGCCACGGGCGAGGAAGCTGCCGCCATGCTTGGCATGATCAACCATCCGAACCTCAAGCTGGTTTGGGACCCCGCCAATGCCGTGTGCGCCGGCGGCAAGGGATATCCCGAAGGCTACTCGGCGCTGCCAAAGGATCGCATCGTCCACGTCCACGCCAAGGATTGCACCATGGTTGGCGACGGATTCACTCCCGAATGGGGACCGCTCGGCACGAAGGACACCAACTGGAAAGCGCAGATCGACGATCTGATCCGGGACGGCTACCGCGGCTATATCAGCATCGAGACGCATTGGCCCGGCCCCGGCGGGGATAAGTATCAGGCCAGCATGATCGTCGGCGGGAACCTGCGGGATCTGGTTTCGGCGTAGGCCCGGCTGCAAGAGTCTCCGGGGCGCTGGAGTTCTTCGGAGGCTCGCAATGGGGTTAAGATCTTGCATGCCCAAACCAACGCCCGAGGCCGGGTGCATGGGGAGCGAGCAAGGCCAGAGCGCGATTGCGCGATGGCGGAATTGCGACGATCAGGATCACGAGCAGGCTGAGACACGAGGCCGTCCGGGTGAGAACACCCTCCGTTCCCCCGGTGAACACGAGGTGAATCCGATGCCGGCCCGGCCCAGGGCGCAGGACGATTTGCCCGAGGCCGTCTTCTTCCACGCTTAGCGCGCGTCCGCCGGACGTGGCTTCCCAGCCGGGGTGGTAGGAAACCTGCACGGAGACCGCCTGATCCGCGCCGGGGGCAGCCTCAATGGTTGCATCTCCCGGCCCGCGCCATTCGAACTGCGTCACGGGTAGAGTGGCATCTTCGAGAGCCTCCACATAGCGCCGCGCCTCCCCCACGTCGAGGCCATCCGTGGGACGGGTGCGCGGCACGGCCGCTTCCGGCACCACGAACGCCAACCCCTCCTGCCGCGCCGGGACGCGATAGATGCGGGCGCCCATGTGGTCCCAGACCGGTTCGAGCACCCCGTCGAACTTCGCGGGATTTCGAAACATGCGGAGATTGGCAGGGCCATCCGGAAGGGGCACTTGCGCTGCGCGGACGCCATACGCCTTGAGCCATGTGACGCCGATCTCCCCTTCCCGCGCGCCCGCGCCTTCGCCGGATTCGATCTGATACTTCACGTGCAGATACGTGGGGTTCTCGATTCCATTGTCAAAGCCGCCACCGAATTGGGTAACGGTTCCGAAGGCGTCCGCCCAGAAGCTGATACTTCCCGGCAGATAGACGCGCTGGCCCGGGAGCTTCGATTCCACCCATCGAACGGTTTGCGCCTCAATCGATTGAGACGGATCCCCGGAGTGGATGAGCGAGCGGGCGTAGCTCCACGTGACCGGCATCTGAACGGCGCCCAATACAAGCAGCGCCGCAAGAAAGGCGTGTGATAGTAGCGGACGGTTGAGCGCCTCGCGCAAGAACCAGCAGCCGCCGATCACGATCAGCATGGCAAGGGCGAGTTCCATGGCAATGTGGTAGCGCATTGACTGTGGCAGCAATTCGATCCCTTGCTTGGCCGCCAAAAGAACCGTTCCGCCGAGGAACAAACTCCAGAACGCGGAGAAGCGCAGCGCGCGGCCGGTTCCCATGGCGCGCAGCGCCCAGAGCAGCGCAAGCGCCAGCAGCAGCCCAGCCGCAACGTAGACATAGACGAGCGCGGAACTCTCGTAGCGGCCGCCGACGAAGGGCGCATTCCTTCTCACCGCGGCAATCGTGGAGGGAGGCAGCCAGGGCGCGGCTACGCCATACGCGAACATGGCGATGAGCAACGCCTGTATCCATCGAGCCTTGGCGAAAACATCTTCCTGGCTCAGCAGCAGCGCCAGAGCACCGAGGGCCAGAACGAACGCGCCCAGCCAGTTGCTTAGCGCCGTGGCCGCGCACGCGAGGCTCGCGAGAATGCTCCATAGCGGATTCCTCGAACGGAAGGCGAGCGCAAGCAGGGCGAGTGCGATGAGGCAGAAGAGAATCGAAGCAAGGTTGGGATACTCACCAAACGCAACCAGCACCTGGAAGCGGCGAGCGTGCCGCCAGCCGCCCATTTCCGAGCCGATCGGATGGATGAGCCATGCCGAGGGCGATGCCAATGTCGCGAAGAGCCCCGCCATCCAGGCCGGCAGGCGCGGGGCGCGCAAGCTAAGCGCGAGGCAGGAAAGCGCCGGAGGAATCAGACAATAGGTGACCGCGGAAACCTGATGGTAGCTCAACGCCACCGAATGCCCGGCCGCCCAGGACCAAAGCGCCGTAAGCACGTGCGAAAGCGGTGGATAGGTACTTGGGAATGGGATGCCTCCATACCAGTAGGGAAACCAGCCCGTAAGGGAGAAATGGTGGCGGAGGTGGGTGGCAATCCCGATGAAGGCGCCCTCAATCGAAGAAAAGTCCGCCGGGTATTCGAGCGAGAGCAGGGGCCAGACAATGGCCAGATTCAGAAGAAAAAGCGCCAGCCCAGGGGCGGTGGCGAGAAACCAATCTGGCAAGCGGCGCACAAGGCAATTGTAAAGCCTGGCAGCGGGGCCGGGCTGAATTCACGGACTGGCGCGGACGGAAAAGGCTCCCCAGCGTCGGGCCGGGGAGCCTTCTCATTATCGATTGCTGAACGCCGGCTCGCGTTAAACGGAAGCCAGATGCAGCAGTTCCTTCAAGGCCGGGATCGCCTCCGCAATCACATCGTCGATGCGTCTTACGAAGACAAACTCGGTATCTTCCCGCACATGCGGCGGCAGGTCGTGGAGATCTTTCCGGTTGCCTTCCGGAAGGATGATCCGCTTGATGCCGCCCCGGCGGGCCGCCAGCACTTTCTCCTTGATGCCCCCGATCGGCGTCACGAGGCCGGTGAGCGTGAGTTCCCCCGTCATCGCGGTATCGGCGCGCATCGTGTTGCCGGTATAGACGGAGACCATCGAGACCGCCATCGTAATGCCGGCGGACGGCCCATCCTTGGGAGTGGCGCCCGCGGGCACGTGGATGTGCAGCCCGTTCTTCTTGAACATCTCCGGATCGATCCCGAATGTGGCCGCATGGCTCCAGATGTAGCTCTGTGCCGCTTGCGCACTTTCTTTCATCACGTCGCCGAGCTGTCCGGTGAGCGTGAGGCCCTTGCCATCGGGCAGAATGGTGCTCTCGATGTAGAGGACATCGCCGCCGGTGGCCGTGTAAGCCAATCCGGTGGCCACGCCGGGATGCAACTCATGCCGGATCTCTTCCGGCACCACCGCCTCCGGTCCGAGCAGGTCAAACAGGGTTCCCGGAGTCACCACCAGTTTTTCCCTGGGCTCCGCCGCTTCGCCTTCCACGGCTTCCGCGCTGCCTTCGGCAAACTTCAGCGCCACTTTGCGCATCAGTTGCCCAAGCCGGCGCGTGAGCTGCCGGACGCCCGCCTCGCGCGTGTAGTTCTCGATCAGCCGCTCCACGGTGACATCGGGAATCTCACACTCCTCCGGGCTGACGCCGGTCTCTTTGAACTGGCGCGGCAGCAGGTAGCGCTTGGCGATCTCCAGCTTCTCGAGCGCGCTGTACCCGCTGAGGCTGATGATCTCCATGCGGTCCCGCAGCGGGCCCGGGATGGTGTCAAGGGTGTTCGCCGTCGTGATGAAGAACACCTTCGAGAGGTCAAAGGGCATGTCGAGATAGTTGTCCCGGAAGGTTTTGTTCTGCTCCGGATCCAGAATCTCGAGCAACGCGGAAGACGGATCTCCGCGATAGTCCCGCCCCACCTTATCCACCTCATCGAGAAGGATCACGGGGTTCTTCTCCCCTGCCCTGCGCATGGCCTGCAGAATGCGGCCGGGCATTGCCCCGATATAGGTGCGCCGATGCCCGCGAAGTTCCGATTCGTCGTGCAATCCACCGAGCGCGAGCCGTTCAAACTTGCGGCCCACGGCGCGCGCGATCGATTGGCCAAGCGACGTCTTCCCCACGCCCGGAGGGCCCACAAAGCAGAGGATGGGGGCCTTGGCGTCCGGATTGAGCTTCAACACCGCGAGATGCTCGAGAATGCGCTCCTTCACCTCTTTCAGCTCGTAATGATCCTCGTCGAGAATCTTGCGGGCATTCTTGAGGTCGAGGTTATCCTCCGTCGTCTTGCTCCAGGGGAGTTCGATTACGTACTCGAGATACGTCCGGACGATGTTGTTCTCCGGAGAGCCGGAGGGCATTCGCTCCAGGCGGGTGAGCTCGCGGTCCGCTTCCTTGCGCACTTCCTCCGGCAGATCGGCCGCTTCGAGCTTCTTGCGCAACTCCTCGGATTCGGCTTTCTCGGGATTCTTCTCGCCCAGTTCATCCTGAATGGCGCGAAGCTGCTGGCGCA
>JADLCF010000354.1 GCA_020847315.1 Bryobacterales bacterium
GGGAAAGGGACCACGCTCGCGAACCCGTCCCGCCCGTGGCGATTAGCTGGGTGGAATACGGTGTGTTGATGGAGGCTACGGGTAACGGACTCGGCGTGGTGATGGTGGGGTCCGGGTTAATGATGAATCTCGCGCTGGCGACGGGGTCCGTGCAGGATTCGCTGGGAGGATCCTGTCCCGCAGGGTCGACACGGCAGAATCCGATGGTGTGCTGGCCAACCAGCCGCAATGCGGGGGCGACGGTGACGGTGGCCACGCTGGCGCCAGGGACACCGGAAACGGGAATCTGGATCCCCGACGAGTAGCCGTACCGCGCGTAAGCAACATCACCCCCTTGCCTTTCAGGCGTCGGATCCCAGTAGGCTTTCATTTCATAGCCGGGAAGGTTCGGGGGAACCTGCATATCCTGCATGGTGATCGTGATTTGCAGGTCGGAGGTGGGCCGGTAGCTCGTGGTGATTTGGGACGGATTGTAGCCTGTCACCCGCTGCGCGCTCGCCAACGCCGTCACCGAGAGCAGGCAAGCCAATCCGATCCACGATCGCAACCGCATTCGTATCTCCATTCCCAAGTTTGAAGCCCGCGGAGACGAATTTCAAAAAGATCCGCGGTCTTGTACAAGCGCGCCACTGAATGGCGGCGGGCGAACTCCTCGCCGTCACATTTCCCATCGATGAATGCTGGCGCAGGCTTATTGCAGGCTTGCGCGTCCGCCGCCGGCGTTACGCCCCCCTTGATGGAGTGGGACATAGACGGTTCGGACGGAATCGCCCTGCACATCCAGCAGAAGCATGGGGCCACTGCTTGCATCGGTCAACTGGAAGACCGCGCGGGAGTTCATCCGCCGGACGCCCGTGGGCGCTTCCGGCAAATCCAGTTGCGTGGCGGCCCTGGTGGCGAGATCGATCAACGTTGCCTTGCGGTTAGCGGCGCTCGCTACTGCAATCGTCCGATTATCGTCGCTAAGCGCGAGGCCGACGGGAGATTCAATTCCCTGCGCGCTCGAAGCCACAAGAGCGAGCGCGGGATTCTGCAGCGCAAGGTCGGCTTCATAAACGGCATTCTGCGCCGCATCCAGGATGACCGCGCGTTCGGAACCGCGGAAGAATGCGAGTTCGGTCGCGCCCGGCAAAACGGCTACGCTTCGCACGCCTTCCGCACTGGCGCGCAGCAAGGAGCTACCGGAAGCGTCCTGTGTAAGAAGCGCCGGATCCTTTAATCCATCGGCGAGCGCAATCCGGGAGACCGGCGCGGAGAGCGTAACGGTGAAGCTGCGCTCGAGGCGGGGAGTCCCGTTGCTCACCGCGTAGACGGTGATCCGTCCGCTGGCGGCGGCGTAAGCGGCGAAGCCATCGCCACTGGGGGAAGTGGCCAATTGCGTCACTCCGCTGAGATCCGCGAGTTCGGCGCCGGACGAGCCCCGCGGCCCAGGCTGGCCATAGAACCAGGCCTTGCCGCTCTCATCGGAGACGACCGCGTAATCGGCGGAAGGGGCGATGGCGGAGCACTGGATGGCTGAACCCCGATGTACCGGAGCGCCCATCGTGGAGGATCCGGCGATCCCGCTCACCATGTGCAAATTGCCGGTTGAGGCGTCCACGACGTATCCGAGCGTGGGCCCGGCAACGCTGGAACCGCGTTCTCCGCTAGCGACGCCTTGGTCCAGCGAACCGAAGCCGCCACGGCCCGATGAGCCGCGGCCGCTTTGCGCGGCGAGCATTCCCGTGGAGAGCGTGAATGCCAATCCCAAAGTCATCCAGCGAAGTGCCTGCGTTCTCATCGATCTATTCCTCAACCTTGAAATTCTTTGTTCTTCCGGGAACTGCCAGCCCGGAACCCCCGATGGGCGTCTGCACGCAAGGGAACCGGTATTCCTATGGCTGGCCTACGCTGGGCGCCCCGATCGAAATCGCCGTGGGCGTCCGCGTGGGGCCGCCTGGGCCGGCGCCGCCACCATTGTTGTTATCCCGCGTGGCGGCATACACGCCACCGCCCACGGCGGCCGCCGCGGCAATGCCGATGATCGCCAGCACCTTGGCGGAGATGCCCGCGGTTGTCGCCGCTGCCGCACCCGCTCCAGCGCCCGCCGCTGCCGCGCCGGCGAGGGCATTGGTCTGGTTGATCACCGCCGAGGCGGTAGCGCCCTGAAAGGATGCGGTTACGCGAATCGCGAAGTCACCGGCTACGTTATTGGGCCGCAACCCGCGCGCGACTGCTTCACCGTTCTGGTTCGTCTGCACGGTCACCATGTTCTGGTTGCCGGGGAACGAGCCGCTCGCGCCGTCGCCGGGCAGCAGAAACACGACGGTCGCTCCCGCAACGGGCTTGTGATTCTCGTCTTCCACCCGCACGATGGGCTCCCGCGCCACGCGCTGCCGGATGTTGTTTACCGCGCCCTCCCCTTCCACGATCACAATGTTCAGGGTAAGGGCGGATTTAGCGGGCGCTGCTTGAGCCCAGGATGCCGCCGGCGAGGCCAGCATCGCCATGCACACCAGCAAAGCAAGCACCGCTCGCCCTGAATTCCACGTGCGGAAGTATCGAGAATCTATTCCAGTCATAATTCCCTCTGTTGAACCTGTCGCCAGTCGCGTACCCACTCCATCGTAACCGAAGTTTGTTGTGGTGGAGGCGTTCTTTTTCGGCCTGCCTTCGAGCCCGCGAGGTTATCCACGGCGCGAATCCCTATTCGGAAGGGCCTTAAAACAGAATGCGCGAAAGCGTCCTCGTGGGGTTCAGTTGGAATGCGGGCGCCGGTGCGGCGGGCGGAGGCTCCTTTCCAAACAAGCGGCGGCGAACGCTGAGCGGCGCGGTGCTCTAACGATATAGTGCCTCCAGCGTGCCAGAAATCTCAGGAAATCGGCGTTCCCCCGACTTTTTCGCCTGCATTGCAGCCACTTTCCCCGGAATTTGCGCCATAGCTATTGGAACCACGCGGATTGGCTCCTTATGGCGCACTCGCATCTCGATTCTTCTCCCCAACCGACGGCATCGGAGCAGCGCCAAGAGTTTTCAATTCGTTTACACTAGTTTCCAATTGCCTTCAGCCCGATGCCCGCTTTTCAACTTGTTATCGATCAGGCCGACGAACGGACGCTCCAATATCCGCTGGAAGCAGAGCGGGTACACGTGGGCCGCTCCACGGGCAACGAACTTAGCTTCCCGGAAGATCCTCGTCTTTCCCGCACGCATCTCGTCTTCGAGCGGCGCGGAGACGTGTGGTTGGTGCGGGATCTGAGCAGCAAGAACGGCACCTTCGTCAATGGCCACCGCGTGATGACGGAACATCCGCTCGCGGCCGGCGATGTCGTTTCTGCGGGAGAACTCAGCATGCGGCTGGCGGAGGTGGAAGCTGCCGAGACCGCGCACAGCGTGATGATCGTGAGCGATGAGGCGGAGGGCGAGGAGCACCCGTTCTCAAAGACGGTGGTCGCGGACCTCGGTTCGTTCCTGAAGGGGCCGTCCGCGATGGCGGATCAGCCGGATGTGGCCCGGAAGCAGATGGAGGCTCTGGTGCGCGCCGGGCGCGAACTCGCGGGGCTGCGGCCGCTCAATGAACTATTCGAATTGATCCTCGATCTTTCGCTCTCGGCCGTCTCCGCGCGCCGAGGTGTGCTGATGTTGCTCGAAGAGGGGAAACTCTCGCCCAAGGCCGCCAAGGGAGATAACTTCCGCATCAGCAAGGCGGTGTGCGAACAGGTGATGGAGCACCGCAAATCGCTGCTCGTCAAGGACACGCAATTCGAGCAGGCGCTGATGTCGAGCCACAGCATTGCCGCCGAAGCGGTGAAGAGCCTGATCGCCGTGCCGCTCCAGACCAACAACGATGTGATCGGGCTGATCTATCTCGACACGCCGCACATCATCGCTCCCTTCACGGAAGAGGATCTCTCTCTATTGACCGTCATGGCCAATGTGGCCGCGATCCGTCTGGAGCACGCGCGCCTTGCCGCGGTGGAACAGGCCGAGCGCATCATGCAGCGCGACCTCGAACAGGCGGGCGAAATCCAGAAAGGGCTCCTGCCCGATGCGCCGCCCGATGCGCCGGGCCTCGAAGTGGCGGGCTTTAACGAGCCGTGCCGCACGGTGGGCGGCGATTACTACGACTTCTTTCCGTATCCAGACGGGCGCCTGGCTGTGGTGCTCGCCGACGTGGCCGGCAAGGGCATGCCCGCCTCCCTGATGATGTCGAGCCTGCACGCGCGTTCTCATCTGCTGCTCGAAGAACCCGCTTCGCCCGCGGCGTTTCTCACGCGCCTCAACCGCTCCATGGTGGGGTTCTGCCCGGCGAACCGCTTCATCACGATGGCCGCCATTCTGGTGGATCCGGCTACGGGCAGCGTCCAATATGCGAGCGCGGGCCACAACCCCGCCGTCCTCGTCCGCGCCAACGGAGAAACGGAACTGATCCGGGATTCCGGGCTCATCCTCGGGATCCTGAAGGTGGCCGCGTATGAAGACCACACCGTGCAACTCAGCGATGGCGATCTGCTCGTGCTTTACAGCGATGGCATCAGCGAGGCCACGCGAGCGGGCGAGGACGAGGAGTTCGGCGAAGAGCGGCTTTGCCGTGTTCTGGGTGCGAATGCGCATCTGCCGGCGGCGCAATTAATCGATGCTGTTCTGCGCGCCAGGGCGCATTTCACCCAACATGCTCCGAATTTTGACGATGCGACTCTGGTAGTCATTCGAAGGGGCCGCTCGAAAGCGGTTCCTACCTGGAGCACCCTTTCCGGCGTATAGACCGCCGTCAATTCACCGGCTTCTTCATCAGCCAGGCTTCGGCAAGGATCGTCCCCCAGCCTCCGGTGTTCCGCCACACTTCGCGGGAGATGCGGTCTCCGCGCGCGACATCGGAAGCTCGCTCGAAACGGATGACAAGCTCCCCATTGCGGATGGCGCCGGCGGGAATCTCGTAGGTGAAAAAATCGCTCATGCCTTCGGGAACTTCGACGTCTTTCGCGAGCACAAGGTCTCCGGCATAGATGGTTTGGGTGTGCTGATTCATCCGGTCGCGGTAGCGATCCTGATAGTGGGGCCGGACGAGAGAGAAGCGGATGCGCCAGGACGCGCCGGGATCCAGCCCTTTGTAGCGAAGAACGATTCCCTGATCCTCATCCTGTGTGTAATGCATGGTGCGCTGGGACGGGCGGTTCCCCTCCGAGAGCATTTCCGGCACGAACGGCTGCCCGAAATCGTAGGGGTATCCATTCACAATGCGCGGCGCCCTGGTGAGCGAACCACCGTCATCGTAGAAGCCGCCTTCGCCGGGATCTTCGTATGCAACGATCATCCGCAGAAGTTCCGCGCGATTCTCTCCCGATGCGGCTTTCGCACGCTCCAATTGCCGCCTGAGCCAGCCCAGGCCGATGAAGTCGTGCTGAAGGTTGAAGATACCTTCGCTCCGGACGCCGAAGAGCCGGTTGCTTTCCTCCCCGAGGCGCTCCGCTTCCTCGCGCAATTCCCGCATTCCGGGGGTCTCCGGCAACTCGTTCATTGAGGAGAGGGCGCGGTCAATTGAGGCATCGGAACCGTCCGCGCCGATGGCCTTCTCGATGCGCGTCTGCAGGCCGCTTTGCTGGGTGACGCGAAGCTGCGTGTAACGGTCGATTGCCGCCTTCTGCGCATACTCAAGCCACAGCCAGTTCGACTTCCGGCGTGCGGGCGGCATCGCCTCACCAGCCTTGTGAACGAGGTCGAAATACCGGGGAATTCCGGATTTTCGGGTGATGGGCTCGTCCGGATTCTCCACGAGGTAGTCTTCCAACTCAAAGATTGCCTTGGCCATGAGCGGCGCGGCTTCGGGGCCGAACCAGGCGCGCGCATACTCGTTCACCACATCGTCGAGATTCGATTGCGGAGACCACAGCATCCTCTGCCACATCCACTGGTTGAAATGGTCGTGCGTTCCGCTCGAATGCGTCACGTCCCCGATGCCGTAACGCATGGTCTGGTTGAAGTACCAGTGAAGATAGCGGGGCCACGCGAAGAAGGTGAGACGGTCATAGACCATCGTGAGCGCACGGTCCGGTTGACGCTCGTATAGCCAGTGGTTCCAGTGCGGCGGCCGGTCTCCGTTGCGGTCCGCGCGCGGGGGAGCTTGCGCGTAGCCATTCTGTGAATAGCGCCAATGGGTGATCTCGTTGAAGAAAACAAGATCCTGCCCCGGAGGCAACTCGTGTAGAATCTCCTGGAGGTAGCGGCCGGGCGGCCCGAAGCCGGGATAGCGGAATAGATCCATGCGGTGGTCCTGCCGGTGGCCGGGCTGCCAACTCATGGCATCGGAGCCGGGTCCGTAGGCGAACGCGCGCAGCCAGGGGCGGGGTTTCTCGCGCAGGTACTCGAAGATGGCGAGATCGCTGGCGTTGTCGAACTTCTGATTCGTAATGAAAAACTGCGCCAACGGCTGGTGCTTGCGAATGACGACTGCGATGTCCTCGGTGAGATGGATGAAGGTCTTTCCGTAAGGCTTGCACCGGTCGCATTCGCAGCCGCCGCCGTCTCCTCCGGCGAAGCGGATGTAATCGATGGGTGGCAGGTTGCGGTAGCGTTCCTCCGCGTTCCGGATCAACGCTTCCCGCGCGGCAGGCACGGACGGGCACAGGAAGTGCTCGCGGCCGATCGATTCGGAAGCGCGCCATTCCAGTGGACCTTCCCCCATATTGGGGTTATCGTGCGTGAGCGTCTTTAGGCCGAATTCCCGCGCGACGCGGAAGCGCACCTCCTCCGCTCCCAGCTCTTCGTGAATTTCTACCGTGTTCAAGCCCGCGAGCGCGAAATCAAGGATGGCGCGGCGCAGTTCGGCATCGCTCCATTTGCGGACCTTCCCCTTGGCGATCGCCACGCCGCTCTGGCCGAATTGGGTACCGCGAATCTCGAAGGCGGGGGCCGTGCGAATGTGGAGAGCTCCCGGAAACTCGAAGGCGGCTTCGCCAATTTCCATTCGGCGCAGAATCTCACCGGCCGCGTAGAGCACGCCACGCTCATCGATTCCGGCGGCGAGCAGCGGGGCGCCTGCCCCATCGCCGAGCGTTTGGAGGAGAAAGCCCTCTGGCCCCGGTTCGAGCGCCGTCAATGGCGGAATTCCGCGAGAATCTATCGCGCGAAGGATTTCCGGATGGTGGGCGGGAATTCCAATAAGGATCTGGAGCGTCCCGGCCTCCGCCGCGGGCAGTTTCTCCGTGACGCGGGCTGCGAGCGCGGATGGTTCCGAGATCCGCTCGGCAAGCAGCGCGGCGACGCTCCGTTCGATGGGGCTAGCCTGCGCTCCGATGACGATGACCGCGCTCCGGTAGGTGGCGGCAAAGCCAGCGGCGTTACACAGGCATAGCAGGAGCGCGCAGGCGCGGATTCGAGAAAGCATGGTGATCTCCATGGTAGCGGGCCGGGGCCATCTTCCGGGCGCCCGGCCCGTTGCCCGCGAATCTCCGCCCGCTGCTCTACTTCACGCTCCACACGGGCATCCGGTTTCTGCCGCTTGAAGTCAACTGCTGCACTTGCGTGCCGTCGGCGAGCATCGTCCAGATCTGGGATTGGCCGTTACGGGTGGAGCCGAAAACCAGCCGGCGCCCGTCGGGAGACCACCATGGGTTCTCGTTCCGGCCGCTCCCGTAAGTGAGTTGGGTGTATTGGCGGCTAATGGTATCCATGATGAAGATGTTGTAGTTGCCCGGTTCGTAGCCGCGGGACCAGGCGAAGGCCATCGTTTCGCCATCGGGATTCCAGGCCGGGTTGTGCGCCTCTCCCGTGCCTTCCGTAAGCCGTTCGGCGTTCGCGCCGTCTGCGTTCATCTTATAGATTTGCGGAGTGCCGCCGCGGTCCGAGACGAAGAGAATATCCGCGCCGGTCTTTGGATTCACGCGCGGCGAAACCTCCACGGCGCCGGAGTAGGTGAGGCGCCGCATTCCCGCGCCGTTAATGCCCGCCGTGTAGATCTGGGTGCTCTTGCCGTCGGCGGTGGAAGAGAAATAGATATGTGAGTTATCCCTGGTGATCTCCGGCGTGGCGTTCATGGAGGCCACCGCGTTCACGAACGGTAGGCGCTGCTGCGTCTCCGCGGAATAGACGCGAATTTTCGGCGTGCCTTCGGCGAACGTCGTGAAGGCGAGCAGACTGCCATCGGGCGAGATGGCCGGCATGAGCGTTAACGCACGTAACTGCGTGAACTGCTTTTGCTCCGTGCCGTCGAAATTCATGCTCCAGATTTCGTCATTACCGGTCCGGTTACTGACAAAGAAGATGCGGGTGCCGGCCAGGGTGCGGCTGCCAAACTGCTTGAGGATATCATTGGCGAATTCGTGCGCCACCGCTCTTGCCCCGGCGTCGTCGAGGGAGCCGTAATACATCTTGCCGAAGACTTCGGCGTTCGCAAGATCCGGCTCATTCACGTTATAGAGGTAGCCGAACAGCACGAGGCGTCCGCTTTGCTCGGCGGCATAGCCGACGGCCAGCCAGTTGGCTTCCACGGGGGGCTGGCTCCAATCGCGGAGATAGAGTCCGTTGCCGTAACGGTTGCCCTCGGGCGGACGGAAATCCTCGCGCCGCTGCGGAACCTGGAGCGGATACATGCTCTTCGGCTGCACTTTGAAGACGCCGGACATGTCGACGTCGGTATAGAGCGTCTGGTTCAGAACCGGCATCAGATCGAGCGCGGCGCCCGTTCCTCGCAGATCCGGGAGCGCGATCTTCGGGCGGGAGGTGCCGAGGATCTTGAGGACGATATCGGACGTCCTTTCACTCTGCGACCAACCCAGGCCAAGGCTCAAGAGCAGCCCCATCAGCCCGAGGAGGCCAAACAAACCAACGCGAAAAGTTCTTGTATTTTTCATCGGCGAAACTCAAATGCGATCTCAACGGTTGCTTCACTGCGTTCGAACCCGGCCGGGAGGGGGGGGAACTTTCCCACATCCTGAATGGCTCGCAAAATGGAGTAATCCACGGCGGAAACGCCGCTACGCTGCACCAGGTTGACGTTGCTCACGCTTCCGTCGCGCCCGATGACAAAAGAGGCTCGCGCCACGGGCGCGGAAGTGATGTTCGGCGGGATACGGTCTGTCCGCCAGTTGCGCTGAATGAGGTCTCGAATCTGCTGGGCGTAGTAACCGAACCGGCCGCCGAAGGGCATGCTCACGCCGACACCGCCGCCTTCTCCGCCGCTGCCGCCAAACTGCGGTGAAACCACTGCCGCGCCTTGCGAACTGAACACCTGGTTGCTGGGGGTCTCCGGCAGGTTTCGCCGCCGGCTGGTGGTTTCCTTGTTTACCTGGGGCTTCCCCTTGAGCGAAATGGCGGTTTCTTCGGCTTCCCGCGTTTTCGTCTGATCGTTGGGCGCGGGCTGTGGAGCTTGCGGCACCTGGGATTCGGTATCGTTGGCCACCGGGTTCGGACGTCCGCTGCGCGCGGGCAGGGGGATGGTTTTTACCGGAGAGATCCCGACGGATCCGCCAAACGTGGGGTTGGGATCGCCAAAGGGTTCGCCTACCGGCCCGAACAAACGCAACTGCACGAGGACAACCGCCAGCACGATTGCGCCGTGCAGCAGCAAGGAATTCACCAGCGACCCCTTCAGGGGCTGCGGGCGGTCCAGGATGTCAGTTTGCGTTACCATTCGTTCTCAACCTGCGCCATTCTCGCCTTACGCCGTGGCGCGAGGCCATTCGGCCATCCGGGAAGCTCGCGCGAAGCCGTCAAATACGCCGCTTGTGCCGGGCTTCCCACACCACCATCTTCCCATCCGCAAATGCTAACGGCCACGACGCGGCGCTTCGTCAATCGGTTGCGTCACCATGCGGACCGCCAGTTTCGCGTCGCCCAGCACGCTGATTACGTTTGCCATCGGTTCCCAGATGACGTTCTTATCCGCCCGGATGTAAACACCCTGCTGGCCGGGATACTTTGCCTTAATGGCGGCCGCCAGTTGGTTGATGTTTACCGGCTTTTCACTCAGATAGACTTCTCCCTCCTTGGTGAGGGTCACAACCGGGAGTTCCTCCGACGTGTTGCGCA
>JADLCF010000355.1 GCA_020847315.1 Bryobacterales bacterium
GGGGCTACCTGGGGCTGTTGGTCTTCATGATCGGGGACGGCGTGGAATCGGGATACCTCTCCCCCTTCCTCACCCAGCATGGATTCTCGCAGCAGGGAGTGGCTTTGGTGTTCACCGTGTATGGGGTGACGGCGGCCATCGCCGCGTGGTTCTCCGGCGCGCTCTGCGACCTTTGGGGTCCGAGGCGCGTGATGGGGTTGGGACTGGCGATCTGGGTTGTCTTTGAGGTGGCATTCCTGCTCATCGGGATTGCGCGCGGGGATTACTGGAGCATTCTAGCGACTTACGCGGCGCGTGGGTTTGGGTACCCGCTGTTCGCGTTCGGGTTCCTGGTGCGGATTGCGGCGGCGACACCGGCGCGACAGTTGGGAACGGCGGTGGGCTGGTTCTGGTTCGCGTTCACCGGGGGGCTGCCGACACTCGGATCGTTGCTGGCCAGTTTCACGGTGCCGCTGATGGGCGCTTACGCGACTCTCTGGCTATCTTTGGCGCTGGTGCTCGCGGGTGGGTTGGTGGCGATTCTCGGCACGCGGGAATCCACGGGCCTTCACCCGTTGGCGCGGGCAGGCGAGCCCGTGCTCCGCACGCTGCTTTCGAGCATCACCATTGCGTGGAAGAAGCCGAAAATCGGCGTGGGTGGCGTCGTGCGCATGATCAACACCGCCCCTCAATTCGGTTTCCTCGTATTTCTTCCGCTCTACTTCACGGAGACGGTGGGCTTTGCTCTGGCGGATTGGTTGCGGCTGCTGAGCGCCATGTTCCTGAGCAACATTGGCTGGAACTTGCTGTTCGGTTTCATCGGCGACCGGCTTGGGTGGCGCAGAACGGTGGCGCTTTGCGGAGGGGTTGGCTCCGCCATCACCACGCTGACGCTCTATTACACGCCGGAATGGTTCGGCGCAAATTACGGGCTATGCGTGCTTGCAGCGGTGTGCTATGGCGCTACGCTTGCAGGGTACGTGCCGCTTTCCGCTCTGATGCCATCGCTTGCGCCGGAGCAGCGCGGCGCGGCCATGTCGATTCTCAACCTGGGCGCGGGGGCAAGCGTATGGGTAGGCCCGGCGATCGCGGGAGTCTTTCTGCCGCGGGTAGGGGTGGGCGGGGTGATGTGGATTTTCGCGGTGCTCTATCTGGTGAGCGCGGCGCTCACTCTGCTGCTGAAGCTGCCTTCGGAGGAGCGAACGGCATCGACCGGGGCAGCGGGTTGAACTCGGCGCTTCGCGTCCTGACTCGCGGAGGCAGAACGGAACGCTGCGGCGGGCGCGCTTTGAGATGCGATTGCGGCGTCTGCGATGGCAATTACGGACAGCCCGGGCTCGCGCGGTCTTGAATCTGCACGGCCACGCGTTCGACGGATTCGAGCGCGGACTGAGCGGCGGGAGGGAGGGCATCCACTTGCCGGGCGACGCGCAGTAGATCGAGCAGGCCTTGCGTGAAGATGGCAATCTCCTTGAGGCGCAGCAGATCGTCCGCATGCGCGTTCTCCGGGTAGCACATGCCTGGGTTACCGGCGACGGCATCGTTGCTTAGCAGGATGGAAGCGGCGGAGGGCCGTGTAATGCCGCACGCGCGCATGACCGTATCGATGATGGCGCGCGCGCCCACCTCCTTGAGCACGTAATCCACCGCGCCATTCTCAATGGCCCGCTTGCGGAACTCAAAGTTCGAGTTGTTCGACATCACGAGGACTTTGGTATCAAACAACCGAGGGTTCGATTTGAGCAGCCGGAGAAGCTCCAGGCCGTTCAGATTCGGCATCATGAAATCCGTGAGCACCAGATCCACCGGCGTGGAATCCCGGAGGATCTGAAAAGCCTGATGGCCGTCGGATGCCTTAACCACTTCGACATTCTGGCGCTCAAGCCATAGGCTCAGGTTCCCGATGAGGTGTTCGTCGTCATCGACGATCAACACCCGCGCGCGGTTGGAGCCTGAGGCCGTGGAACCAGCGGCGCATTCCTTCTCATTCTTTCTAGCCATATCCATAGACAAACAACTACCGAAATGCCGTTCCGCGGTGATCTTAATTCCCCGCCGGATCCCATCTCCCGGCAGGGCGGCGGACGACGCTACTTGGGTCTATCGTCAAAATTCGGAAAAACGATATGGAACTCGGAACCGATCCCCAATTCCGACTCCACCCAAATCTTCCCGCCGTGCAACTCGACAATTTTCTTCGAGATTGCCAGGCCGATGCCGGAACCCGCCACAGCCCGCGAATTCTCCGCGCGCGCAAACATGTCGAAGACGGTGGGGATCTGAGCGGCGGGAATGCCCCGCCCGTTATCGATGACGCGAATCAGCCAACCGCCTTGAAGTTGCCGCCGCTCGCAGGCAATGCGGATGCAGGGTTGCTCTTCGCGGCGGTATTTGATGGCATTTCCGATCAGGTTTTGAAATAGCCGGGTGAGGAAGGCTTCCGAACCGAGGATCTTCGGAAGTGGATCATAGGACACCAGCGCGTCCTCCAGGCGAATGATGGCCAAAAGATTCTCGATTGCATTCTGAAGCACGGCATTGCTATCCACCATCCGAAAGGTCATCGAGTGCGCGCCGATGGTGGCAAAATCCAGGACACCCGAAATGAGCGCATGCATGTCCTGGCCGAGCTTCCGGCTGGATCTGAGCCACCGCGATACATCCGGATTCCCGGCACAAGCCTCCGTCGCAGCCATGAGTTCGAGGTAGTCCAGGATCGATTGCAAAGGCTGCCGGAGATCGTGGGAGATCACGTGAGCGAAGCTGCCGAGTTCCTGGTTTCGCCGGGCCAACTCGCGATTGCGATGCTGCAATTCCACGAGTTCAAAACCGACGTCCCGGAGGGCGCTGCCGTTCGCCGGGCTGCGATGGGCATCGTCCGATTCGGGGGTAATCGGCCCGGCAGTGCGCCGTCGCGCCGGCTCGTGCCCGGCCCGCCGCAAATGCAGCGCCTCCACCTTCGAACGCAGAAGGCTCGGATCGATCGGTAGGCGAAGGAAATCGATGTGTTCCGCTTCGTGCATTTCCGGGATGAACCCATCCTCCGCATCCTGAGCCGTGACAAACAATACCGGTGGCGCGGCATCACCGAATCGCTCCCGAATTCGCCGGGCGGTCTCAAATCCATGCGGCGCCGGGGTCGAGAGATCGATCAACACCAGAGCGATGCGGCCCTTCCCAACAAGCGCCAACGCCTCCTCGTCCGATTGGACCGCAATCAGATCCACCGACATCCGGGCGAGGATTTCCTGTATCTGAGTGAGATTCTCGCCAGCCGCATCCACCGCCAGCACGGCGAGACGCACGGGTTCGGGCTGCGGTCCGGGCGGGGATTGGCGGCGCCTCCGGCGGCTGTCCGAGGCGGACTTCTCCCGCACGGGATGAGCGGTTGCGTTTGAAAAGTGTCCGGCTCCCGCGTTCGCTATGGCGTCTCTAAAACATTCGGCATTCGTCATCGCTACCAGCACTTCCCATCGGCGGCGCCCGTTCACGAGTCCGCCGCCTCGCGCACGAATCGCCTGGCTCTCCGATTGCCCGGGTTCAAAAGGGGCGCCCTGGTTCGAAAAGGGGCGACTGAGTAGCTTTCGACCGAATGTGCCGGTCACTTTAGACTGTGAGATCGATTCACCCGGGTGAGCGCGTGATTTCCCGGTGAACGCATTGGACGTTTCCAGGGAAGACTGCCGGTTCCACGGAATGCGCGGTCAGGAGATGCGGCCTCTTGCGGATCTCGCCGCTTAATGGGTGGCGGCCTTTTCCGCTCCCAGCCCCGTATTCGCGCGCACGAGGAGTTCCGTATATTTCTCTTCGGATTGCGGATCCCGGAAGGCCAGCGTTCCCAGAACGGCGGCCGCGAACCCGGCGGGAATGCTGACAATTCCGGGATTTTCGAGCGGGAAGAGCGCGGAAGCTCCCATGAAGCTGGGGCTGAGCGCGATTAAGCCGATGCTGCTGAGCAACCCCACGGCCATCCCGCAAACCGCGCCGCCGGTATGGAAACGTTTCCAGAAGAGGGACAGCAATATGACGGGCAGATTCGCGGAGGCGGCCACCGCGAATGCCAGCCCGACAAGGAAAGCGACATTGGCGGTAGGACCCACGAGGATGGCCACGCCCACGGCGCCAATGCCGAGCGCGATGGCAGTCATGCGGGCGATGCCGATCTCCTCCCGCGAGGAGGTTGGCTTGCCCGCGCGCAGGACGTTCGTATAGAAATCGTGGGCTACAGAGGTGGAGGCGCTGATGGTGAGTCCGGCGACAACGGCGAGAATGGTGGCGAAGGTGACTGCGGCGATAAACGCGAGGAACAGGTCTCCCCCCAACCGGAAGGCAAGTAGCGGCGCGCTCATATTGATGCCGCCATTGGCGGCGATGAAATCGCGCCCGACGAGGAGCGCGGCGCCGATCCCAAGGAAGGTGGTGAGCACGTAGAAGACGCCGATGATCGCCATGGCCCAAACGACGCTCTTGCGGGCGGTGGGGGCATCGGGGACGGTATAGAAGCGCACCAGGATGTGCGGCAACCCCGCCGTTCCGAGAATGAGCGCGAGGGAGAGCGAGATTAGATTGAGCGGGCCGTAGGGCGGCTTGTAGTAGAGGCCGGGCTCCAGGAAATCCCGGACGACAGCAACGCCGTTCTCCGTGTAGCCCACGCGGGTAGCGGCATCGAAGAACGCATTGAAGTTGTAGCCGTAACCGGCGAGCACCAGGAAGGTGAGCAGGATGACTCCGGCCATCAGCAGGACCGCTTTCACGATCTGCACCCAGGTGGTGGCGAGCATGCCTCCGAAGACGACGTAAACAATCATGAGCAGGCCCACGAGCGAAACGGAGAGGCTGTAATCGATGCCGGTATCCTTCATCAACAGGCTCACCATCGCGCCCGCCCCCACCATCTGGGCGATCATGTAAAAACCGCTGATGGTGAGCGTGCTGAGAGCGGCCATCGCACGCACGGGGCGCGGGCGCAGACGGTAGGCAAGGACATCGGCCATCGTGTACTTGCCGGAATTGCGCAGCGGTTCGGCCACGATCAGCAGCACGGTAAGGTAGGCCACCAGAAAGCCCACGGAATACATAAAGCCGTCATAGCCGTAGTAGGCGATCAGACCGGTGATGCCGAGAAAGGATGCCGCGCTCATGTAATCGCCCGCGACGGCAAGACCGTTCTGCCAGGCGGTGATGTTGCGGCCCGCCGCGAAATAACCGGAAGCACCACTCGATTTTCGGGAAGCCCAGGCGGTGATTCCCAAAGTGGCAAGAATGAAACCGACGGTCATCAGGATGGCGGTCATTCGGCGGCGTTCTCCATGGAAGGATTCCTGTCTTCGCGGCGGCGGGAGAGGATGGCGGCGGCGTCCCGGTCAAAGCGCGCGGCGGCGCGCAAGTAAAGGGCGGCCACCAGCCACGTCATGGGGAACTGCGAGAGCGCGAATACATAGGCGAGGCTGAACTGGCCGATGACCTTGCGGCTCATGAGGTCCGGCATGTAACCGGAGAGGAGCGGGAGCGCAAAGTAGTAGCCAAGAAAGAAGAGCGTGGCCGCAACGATAAAGCGGGTCTTGGCGCGCAGAAGCGCCTGGAAATCCGCGCCCGCGGCGATGGAATCCCAAACCCGGGATGTGGCGGATGCCCCGGTGGCGCTACCGTCGGCGGTCTGTGTGTCAGTAGGAATCATAGGTGCAATCGGTATGAGTTCGGGCGATTGTGCAAGGGTAACACAGGGGAGGGGGTTGCCGGATTCCAAGCGATCGTCGAGTTGGTTACGCGCGAAGTACAAACGCCGCAAGCGCTAGGAAAGGGCTGGAATCGGAAGGCGTGGAATCGGGCGGATTCAGTCCATGCCCAAACGGCGGCCCAGCGCGGGACGATCCAGAGAATCCATGGACGCCTCGGGGTCCGCGATCACCGCCATGGGAGCCTCCGGGCAAACGAACCGGCCGCGGTTCTCGCGCAAGTTGAGCCCTGCACCGGCAATGAGGGAAATGCCATTGGTGAAGTGATAGAGGAACTGGAAAGGCAGGGCAGCCATCAGGAACGCAACACCGCGCTCTCGCGCAAGAAAGGCGTAGTAACGCTGGTTGATGCCGAGAAGCAGCAGCGCGAGCAGCACCGCTACCACGATTTCCGGTGCGCGCGGGAGGTCAAGGATCAACGCGGCCAGCAGCGTGCCGAAATAGGCCGAATAGCAGAAATCCTCTTTACGGGAGCGGATGTTCTCCGGCCGGCGGCGGAACAAGACCGCCAGGATCACTCCCAGGGAGAGGCAGATCGCGAAGAGCGCAAGGTGGCTCGCGATAGCCAGCCCGAGCGCAACCGCGAAGGCAAGAAAAGGCCCGATCCATCGCAGGGCCTTCGCGCCGGCGGCCGGGGGTTCCATCCACCAGGCGTGCGACAGGATCAGCACAAACAGAAGCATCCCCACCAGGCTCGCCGAGGGCAGGCGAAACGCCGCGAGTGCGAACGCAAACACCATCAGCCAGGCCAGAGCGGTGCTCACGCGCTGGCCGATGGAGACGTTGAGATCGTTGGGAACGATGCCCGTGCGGAGGATGAGGCGGGTCCAGGGAATCCCTCGATAGAGCAGGTCTGTCTTCCAGGCGCTCCAGGCGGTCCAGCGTTTGGCGTGAGTACAGAGAATAGTTGGATCGAGCAGCACGCGAAACCCGTGCTCACGCAGGCGGTAGCCGAGTTCTATATCTTCGATGGTCGCACCGCGATAGCGGCGATCAAAGCCGCCGACGCTTTGAAAGACGGTCTTGCGGATGGCGCCGCAACCGGCCCAAAATGTCTGCGCCTCCGCCGCGCCGTGCTGGTGAACGAAATGATGCGAAAGATTCTTCCATTGAGAGACGAAATTGGGCGCGGGGGGTCTCGTATCGTAGGAGCCGAACACCGCATCCACGCCGGGGCGGTCTTCGAGAAGTTTCCCGATCTGCGCAACGGTACCCGGAACCTCCGTTGAGCCGGGATGGACACTCACATCGGCATCGAGGAAAAGGAGAATGTCGCCCGTTGCTTCTTCGGCCCCAAGGCCGCGAGCGGCCGCGGGTCCGCAGCGCCCTTGCGTTGAGAGGACCGTCGCCCCAAAGGCTGCGGCGATTTGGGCGCTGCCGTCGGTGGATCCATCATCGACCACGATAATCTGATCCGGACGCCGGTTCGAGACGTGCAGCGATTGGAGAGTCTCGCGCAGGGTTGCCGCCCCGTTGTAGACGGGAACGATTACCGAAATGGAAAGAGCGTGCGAAGCCGGTTGAGGCGCTCCCATGCAATTCGATCCTGAAAATTAGCGTCGGTGACTATTAGCAGCTTATCATCGCCCGGGTGGAACGCATGCGAGGAATTGGCCGGGAGGGTCATTTCGGGCCGAGGCGGCTGGGCACGCGCGGCTGCGTGCGCTCCAGATTGGCCAACTCCTCTTCGCTCACCATGCCCCCGGCTTCGTGGTACTCTTCGTCCGCATTCACATCCCAGACCGAGTAGCGGCCACCGAGCACATTGCGAGCCGCGAGCATGGCGCTGAGCATGGAATGATCCTGATTGTTGTAGCGGTGCATCCCGTTGCGGCCGGCGAACTGCAAATTGGGGATCCCTTCGACAAATTCGCGGATGACGGTGAGCGCGGCTTGGTATTTGTCGTCATAGACGGGGTACGCCTTTGGAACGCGGACGACGTGGCCGTCGAAAACCTTCGCGGGATCCCCCAGGCCGATACGGCCGATCTCCTGGCGAGCCTGTTCGATGAGGTCCGCATCCGCGCGGTTCCAGAGGGCATCGCCCTTGAAGCAGAAGTACTCCATCCCGAGACAGGTGGTGGCCGGGTCCGGCACCATGTGGGGGCTCCAATTCTTGAAGTTCTGGATGCGGCCAACGTCCACCGAGGGGTCATGGATATAGATCCAGTTGTCCGGGAACATGCGTTCCTGGCGGAACATCAGGGCGACGATAAGGAAGTCCCGGTAGCTCAGGCTTTCCGCCGCTTCCAGAACGCGCGCGGGCGGCGCGGGCGTGAGGTAGCGGAAAAAGTTGCGGATCGGCATCGAGGAGATGACGTTCTCCACCGGGAACCGCTGGTCCCCTGCGCCGATGGCGGTGATGCGGCTGCCGTCCCATTCGATGCGGTCAATCGAGGTGTTCATCCGCACGGGGTTGCCGGCGGCTTCCACGAGGTCCCGCGTGCGTTCCCACATCATGCCGGGGCCGAGGCGGGGATAGACGAATTCGTGGATCAGGGTCTTGATGACACGCCCGTTCGCGCGTTTGGGAAGCAACTGAGAAAGCGCGTTTCGGATGAGCGAAACCATGTCGAGGCCGGCGATGCGCTGGGCCGCCCAATCCGAGCGAATCTCCGTGCAAGGCATCCCCCACACCTTCTCGGTATAGCTCTTGAAGAACATGGAGTAGAGCCGGTGTCCAAAGCGGTTGCTGATGTAGGTCTCGAAATCGTCTTCCGGATGCCGCTTCTTCACTTGCGCCAAAGCGTAGCTGGCCATGCAGCGCGAAGACTCGAACACGCCCAGGTTCAGGAGGGCGTTCATGGGCTCCAGAGGGTACTTAAAAAACCGGTTCTTGTAATAGATGCGGGAGAGCCGGGGACGGGAAAGCAGGTCTTCGCCCAGCACCTCGCGCCACATTTTCTCGACAAGTGAGACCTTGGTGAAGAAGCGATGCCCCCCGATGTCGAAGAGGTAGCCCTTATAATTGACGGTGCGGGAAATGCCGCCCACCACGGAATCCTGCTCCAACACCTGGCAGGAGGCTCCACCGCGAGAGAGTTCCCAGGCGGCGGAGAGCCCGGCGGGGCCTGCGCCGATGATGGTTGCCTGAGGGGCCGGGTTGTCGAATGGCTTCGTCAATCTGATCTCTCCCTTATCAATAACCGTCAAACGAGCCGGGCATTGGATGCGGATGCCGCAGAATCCTCTCCATACGCTAGCAGAGTCCCGGTCCGAGTGAAGGCGAAGACCGCCGGAAATGGTTCCACGCGGCCAGGGGGAGTACCAGACTCAACTGCTAGACTACAGGCTGATGCCGCCCAAAATTCTGATCTCCGCGGGAGAAGCGAGCGGGGAAATGTATGCTTCGCAACTCGTGCCGGAGTTGCTGCGGCGCTTTCCGGAGGCCACGTTTTTTGGGTGCGCCGGGCCGAAGATGCGGGCGGCGGGCGTGCGCTCCGTGGTGGATGCCGAGGCGCTTTCCGTGGTGGGCCTGTTTGAGGTGGTGCGCCATATTCCGCGCATCTATCGCGAGTTTCGCAAACTGGTGGCGGCGGCGAAACGGGAACGGCCCGATCTGGCCATCCTCACGGACAGCCCGGATTTCCACTTCCGCCTGGCGGCGAAGTTGAAGCGTATGGGAGTACCGGTGGTTTACTACGTTGCACCGCAGGTATGGGCCTGGCGGCAGGGCCGCGCGCGGACGATGCGAAAGATCATCGACCTGCTGGTCTGCATCTTTCCCTTTGAGAAGGCATTCTTCGAAGAGCGGGGCATCCCCACGCTCTATGCGGGCCACCCGCTCACCCGAATGTTCCAGCCATCGATGAGCCGCGCGGAGTTCCGGGCAAAACATGGGCTGCGGGACGACCTGCCCCTCATTGGCCTTCTTCCGGGCAGCCGCGCGGGGGAATGGAAGCGCCATCTGCCTGTGCTGCTGGATTGCGTGGAGCGGTTGCGAGAGAGGGCCCATGCGGGGCAAGACGCGCTGCAATTTGCTCTGGGCGTGCCGGAAGGGGGGATGCCCTGGCGCATCGCGCTTGCGCGCGAGGAGAGCGGCGGGGCTTCGTCGGCCTTCAAGAAAACGAAGAAACGCATTGCCGCGGCATCCATCCAAACTGTTGTAGGAGAAACCTGGGACTTGTTGGCGCACGCGGACCTTCTGCTTGCAGCCAGTGGTACCGTTACCATGGAGGCCGCTCTGGCAGGGACTCCCATGGTCACCTTCTACAAAGTGTCTCCCATAAGTTGGAAGTTTGGGCGGCGTCTGGTGAAGGTTCCGCATCTAACGATGGTGAACCTGGTGGCCGGAAAGCGGGTGGCGCCGGAATTGATGCAGGACGCGGCCACTGGTTCCTCCTTGGCCGCCGCAGTAGAGGAGCTTTTGAGCCACCCGGAAGCAATGGAGCAAATGCGCGAAGAGCTTCGACGGGTAAGGGATCTACTCTCAAGCGACAGTCACCCAATCGAGGCTGCCGCGGAGGCGATCGCGGCCATGCTGAGGAGCGGCGGCCATCCAGAGGCGTCGTTGCGGTAAGAACGGAATCGGTTCGGGCGAGGAATGGAACGCGAGGGAATATCGGCAATGAGCAGGGCGAACAATACCGTGGCGCAGTTGCGGCGCATGGGGCGAGTGGCGGTGTTGGCCGCTTGGGCAATGACACTGGCGATCTTCGGGCATGCGCAGGCGGGCGGGCACGGCGACATTGATGTGACTGCATACGATATCGCGGCCACCATCGACCCCGCCATGCAGAATCTAACCGCCACGGCGAAGGTCTCGTTCACCCTCAAGAGCCCCTATGCCACGAGCATCGCATTCGAATTGAATAATGCGCTGGCGGTGAGCCGCGTCACCGATAAAGCCGGGAATGCGCTCGCGATGAACCGCGACCTTAAGACGCACACCATTGCCGTGACTCTTGCCCAACCTCTGCGCACCGGCGCTCTGGAAGAGTTGAGCTTTTTCTATGGAGGGCGGCTTTCGGGCGTCGAGGAATCCCCTGTATACGGCGTCCGCTTCGCCGCGATCAGCCCGGAGAAGACGTACCTGCTTTATCCCGCCCGCTGGTTTCCGGTGAGCGGCTATACGACGGACCCGTTCCAGTGGAGCATCGCCGTAACGGCTCCCGCCGCGTATCAGGCCATCGGAAGCGGAGACAGCAAGGATAGCGCGGGGGACGCGGGCAAGACGATCCGCACGTTTACGAGTGCGCGGCCGGGCTTCGGCGGCAGCATCGCGCTGGCGGCCAAGGATCCCGCCGTGGTGAATGCGGAAGGGGTGCAAACGCGCGTGTTTTTCCGGGATGCGAACACGAAGCTGGCTCAATCCTATGGGAATGAAACCGGCAGCGTTCTCCGGTTGCTGCAGAAATTCTTCGGCCTGCCTCCTTCGGCGAACCTGATGCTTGTGGAGACGGAGGCGGGCGCACCGGGCGGGTATGCCGCGCCGGGCATCGTTTTCCTCAACACCCCCTCGATTACGGAGACCGTGAACTCGCGGCTGCTTGTGAATCAACTGGCGCGCCAGTGGTGGGGAAACCTGATTTACCCCGAGAGCCGCAATCATCTGTGGCTATTCAACGGGATTCCGCGCTATGCGGAACTATTGTGGCTTGAAGAAACGGTCAACAAGGAAGCGGCCAATGTAGACAAGGAAGCGATGTATATTGACGCGCTCACCGTGACGTATCCGCCCGCCTTGCAGGCTGCGCGGATTGAAGATTACTCGCCGGAGTATTGGGCGCTGACGGCCAGCAAGGGCGCGGCTACGCTCGAAATGCTGCGCGCGCTCATCGGGGACGAAGCCTTCTTCCAGACGATCAAGACCACCGTGGACCAGTATGCCCACAAGGCATTGAACACCGGCGATTTCGAGAAGATCGCGAGCCAGGCGGGAAAGCGCGACCTCGGGCCGTTCTTTCTCCAATGGCTCGAATCGAATAGCGCACCCGAGTTCAAATTGGAATACACGGTCTTCCGCACGCAGAAAGGATTCCGCGTGGTGGGGAAGATCAAACAGGATCTCGATACGTTTAGCATGCCCGTGAAACTGATGATCGAGACGGAGGGCAACCCGGAAGAGAAGACCGTGGATGTGATGGGGCCGGAGACGGAGTTTGTGGTGGAGACGTTCGGCAAGCCGAAGAAGATCAAGATCGATCCGGAAACCGACGTGCTGCGATTCAACCCCAAGACCCGCGTGCTGGTGGCGATCCGGCGCGGCGAGCAGTTCGCGGAAATCGGCCAGTTCAACGAGGCGCTGCTCGAGTATCAGAAAGCGCTCGAAGTGAACCGGAATTCCTCCCTTGCGCACTACCGGGTGGCGGAAGTGTTCTTTCTGCAGAACAACTACCAGGCCGCGGCCAACGAGTTCCGGGAATCCTTGAACGGAGACCGGGATCCCGCCTGGACGGAGGTGTGGAGCAACCTCAACCTCGGCAAGATCTTCGACGTCAGCGGGCAGCGCGAGCGCGCGGTGAACTCCTACAATGCGGCCATCCGCACCCGCGACAATACGGCCGGGGCGCAGGAAGAAGCCGCGAAGTATTTGCAAAAACCGTATGAACGGGAAGGTGGATCTTAGCGAGCGCTCCAAGCCCGACTGGAAGAAAAAGAAGGGCGCCATGCACGCGCAAGCTAGAATGAGCTAGACGGGATCTATGCAACCTCAGAAGCTTCAATTCACCAAGCGCGGCGACTACCGCGAAGATTACGCCAACAGCATCCAGTTACGGGCGAACCTGTGGGATTTCTTTCTCTCCTTCGGTTTGATCGATCAGAAAGCGCCCGACGAAGTTTCGATTGAAAGCTTCCAGGGAGTCTACCTCAGCCCTCAGCAAGCCAAGGCGTTGCTCAACCTGCTGCACCAGAACATCGCGCAATACGAACAAGCCTTCGGAGAGATTCGACTGGAACCCCAGGGCGACAACAACTACGGCATGACAACGCCGGTGAACTAGATGGGAAGGCGAAGCGCCGGAAGCGCGGAGGCGCTTTCCGCTGGACGCGGCGCTGCGAATTTCCGCGCCGGTCTCATCGTTTTCGCAGCCATCGCCGCCGTCATGGTGGCGATCCATTACCCATTGCTGCGGATGCCCTTCTATTGGGACGAGTTGGGCCAGTTCGTCCCGGCCGCACTCGATATCTTTGAACGCGGCGCATGGGTGCCGGTGACCACGCTTGCGAACATCCATCCGCCGGGCTTGATGGCTTTGCTGGCGGGGGTTTGGCAGATCTTCGGCTATTCGATCGCGGTCACGCGTCTCGCGATGCTGCTGCTGGCCTCGGCGGGCGTGTTCCTGGCGTTCCGCCTGACGCTGCGCATGGCCGCGGGAGTGCCCGGACTACCGGGCTTCACCACCGTGCTGCTTCTGCTCACGAGCCCGCTCTTCTATACGCAGGCGATGATGGCGCAGTTGGATATGCCGGCGATGGTGCTGACGCTACTGGCAATCCTGCTCTTCCTGGAGGAGCGGATTCTGTATTGCGTGGCCTCATGCATCGCATTGGTTTGGGTAAAAGAGACGGGCGCAGTACTCCCCGCGGTGATGGGCGTGTTTCTCTGGAGGGAGGGACGCCGGCGCGAAGCTTCGTTCTTCGCTTTGCCGCTGCTCTCGCTCGCGCCCTGGCTCTGGCTGCTCTGGAAGAGCACGGGCAGCGTGTTCGGCAATCGGGAGTTCGCGGAGTACAACATCCTCTATCCCCTGCATCCGGCACGGCTGGGGCTGGCGCTGCTACGCCGTTTATGGGAGCTGTTTCTGAACCACGGATATTTCCTGGGCGCGATTCCGCTCGCCATTCTATGGCGGCGCAAGCCGCTGTTCGCGCGGCGCGACTGGCGATTCCTGCTCTGGTTTGGCGTGGCGCACGTGATAGCCGTGACGCTCGCAGGGGGCGCCGTGCTCGAACGTTATCTGCTGCCGGTGATCCCGCTCAGCTTCATGGGATTCGCCGTGGCCTGGTGTCTGCTGAGTGGCCGGAAACCGATGGTGCTGCCGCTCGCTACGGCGTCCCTTGCCGTGCTGGGCTTCTTTCTCCCGCCGCTGTTGCCGCAGCCGGAAGAGAACGATCTGGAAATGACGCGCGCGGTGGAACTCTACCGGATGGCGGCGGATTGGGTGGAATGGCGGCATCCCGGCGCAACGGTGGCCACCGCTTGGCCGCTTTCCGACGCCTTGCAGCGGCCCGGCCTGGGCTATGTGGACAAACGCTTCCGCGTGCTTCGCATGCATGCGTTCAGCAACGGGGAGTTGCAGCGCGTGGCGGCCGGGAAGCCGGATGTGTTCATCCTTTTTTCCGACGATGAGTATGCCAGATCCTGGATCCATGAGCGTTTCCCCTCGATCGATCTGGTGCGAAGGCAGTTGTATCAATGGCAGCCTCCGGCCACCGGGCACGAAGTCCGCGAGACTCTGGGAATGCGGGAGGAAGCGCGGTGGCAGGTTGCGGGAACGTCGATCGCCGTTTTCGCGCGGCCGCGAACTCTGGAATGATGGGAAGTGCGAATGGTGATGAGGTATCGAACGCTTTTACGCCTGCTAATGGCCGCACTCTCGCTCTGTTGCGGCTTAGTTTTGCTCCCCGCCGGGGCTCAGGATTATTCAAAATCCGAGATCACGGAGATCGCGCGGGACCTGCGGTTCACGGATGGGCCGGCCTGGAGCCCGGCGGGCTTCCTGATTTTCAGCGATGTGCCCAATAATCAGCTTCTCCGGTTCGTGCCCGGCGGGAAGCCAACCGTGGCGCGGGAACACGCGAACGGCGCTGCGGGAAACGCCTTCGACAAGAGCGGCGTGCTCTATACGGCGGAATCGGCGGCGCGCCGCGTGACGCGAACGCAGGGCGACACCGTGGCCACGATGGCCGCGAAATGGGAGGGGAAGCGGTTCAACGGCCCGAACGGCATCGCGGTGCGGCGGAACGGAGATGTCTTCTTCAGCGACTCGGCTTATGGTTCAGCGCAGAAGACGCGGGAGATCGCGCACAACGGAATTTACCGGGTGACCGCCAAGGGGGAAGTAGCGCTCGTGAAGGCGTTCGAAACGCGCGTGAACGGCATTGCCTTTTCCCCGGACGACAATACGCTCTATGCCGCGGACACAGACCACCGCGTGGTTCTGGCCATCGAGATCAATGGGCGCGGTGAGGCGAAGGAAGTGCGCGAGTTCGCCGCCATTCCCGATGCTATCCCGGCAGGGCTATGCGTGGATAAGCGGGGCAGTGTCTACGTGGCCGCCGGGACGATCCGAATCTATGACAAAGCCGGCAAGGAGTTGGGACGATTCAACGTGAATGGAGATGCATCGGATTGTGCCTTCGGCGAGACGGATGGCAAGGCATTGTTCGTGACTGCGCGGAGCCGCGTGTTCCGGTTGCAGAATCCCGTCGAAGGCCTGCTGCCGCGCTAGAAATCCGGCGCCGCGAAGTTTGCTGGAATAGAAGCATGGCACAGCCGGAAGCAAACTCCACTCCAGCCGCCCCCGGCGATTCCCGCCGTTACCCCGCCCGCCCGGTGGTGGGCGTGGGAGCGATTGTGATCGACGAAGGAAAGGTGCTGCTGGTGCGGCGGGGACATGACCCGCTGCGAGGGCGCTGGTCCATTCCCGGCGGTGGCGTGAATGCCGGGGAGAAGCTCGAAGAAGCCGCGTGCCGGGAACTCCGGGAAGAGACCGGGCTTCGCGGGGAGCCCCTGTTTCTGGCCGCTGTGTTTGAGCGCGTGATGCCCGATGCCGAGGGGCGCGCTGAATACCATTACGTCCTCATCGATTATGTTTGCCGCGCCATCGGCGGCGAGGCCGCGCCAGGGGACGATGCCGATGAATTGGGCTGGTTCGCTCTCGACGAGGCGGAGACGCTCGAAATGACGCCGGGCACATTCGCGGTGGTGGCGCGCGCGTTCGTGGCGTATGACGCATGGCGGGCGGGCGGGCAGGGTTCTCCGCTGGGAGGCCTGTACCTCGACCTCGATCATGCCGCCGCGGGCGTAGGGGAAGGAGAACCCCGTTCGTGAATCGCTGGAGCCAGGACCTGCTGGAGTTCGAGGAACTGAAGGCCATCGTGGGGCGCTACGTCTACTCGGCGCCCGCGCGGCGCGCGCTCGAGGCGCTTGAGCCCTCGACGGATCTCGAACATCTCAACGAAGCGAACGCCGACTTGCAGGAGGCAATCGCCTACCAATCCCAGGCCGCCGGCGGAGGAGAAGCCGGCGGAAGCACCCTGCTGCGGCTCAAGTTCTCGACGCTGCCGGACCCTACGAGCGCCGTCGCCAAGTTGCGGATTGACGGGGCGAACCTCGATGAGCGCGAGATCCTTTCGGTGGAGCGTTTCCTCGAACGGGCACAGGCCTTTCGCGCCCAATTGCTCGAAGTGTCGCACCGCTTCCCGCGCCTCTCCGCGCGCGTGGCCGGCCTTGCGGATTTCCGGCCCGTGCTGCGCAAGATCGAGGGCAAGATCCTGCCCGATGGAACGGTTTCCGATGACGCCAGCCCCTTTTTGCGGCGGGTACGCCGGGATATGGAGAAGCTACGGCGGGAATTGCAGGCAACGCTCGAACGCTTCCTGCGCAAGTATCGCGAGGAAGGCGTGCTGCAGGAAGACTTCATCACGCTGCGCAATGACCGCTACGTGCTTCCGATTGTTTCCGGGCAGAAGGGCCGCGTGGATGGCGTGGTGCACGGGGCCAGCAAGAGTGGGCAAACGCTTTTTCTAGAACCGCTCGAAGCACTGGGGATGAACAACGACCTCGTCCGCTTGCAGAACGACGAGATGGAAGAGATTCGCCGCGTGCTCAGCGAGATCACCGAAACGCTACGCGTCTACCATCCGCAGATCCGCGACGCCGCGGAAGTGGTGACGCATCTTGAAGTTCTCTTCGGGAAGGCCGATTACGCGGAGGCGTTCGATTGTGTCGCGCCCACGCTGAGCAACGCCCGCCCGCGCCGTCTGGTGCTCGACAAGGCGCGGCACCCGATTCTCGTCGATGTGCTCCGCAAGCAACGCAAGGCGGTTGTGCCGGTTTCTCTGGAGTTGCTGGAAGAGCAGCGCACGCTGTTGATCAGCGGTCCGAATACGGGCGGCAAGACGGTCGCGCTGAAAACCGTGGGCTTGCTCGCGCTTATGGCGCAATCGGGCCTGCCCGTGCCGTGCCGTTCCGCTGCATTTCCGATTTTCGAGAATGTGCTGGCGGATATCGGCGACAACCAATCCATCCTCGAAAGCCTCAGCACGTTCTCCTCCCATGTGCTGCGCCTGAACGCGATGATGGAGGAGGCGACAGCGGATTCCCTCGTGATCCTCGATGAGATCGGCCGCGCCACGGACCCCGAAGAGGGCGGGGCGCTGGGCGTGGCGGTCACGGACTATTTCCGTGCGCGCGGCGCGTTCACGCTGGTTTCGACGCACCTGCTGCCAATGAAGGTTTACGGCGCGAATTCCCCGCGCGTGCTCAATGGCTCGATGGGCTTTGACGAAGCCACGCTTGAACCGACTTACCATTTGCGGCTGGGAGCGCCGGGCAAATCGGCGGGGCTCGATATCGCCAAGCGGCTGGGCGTGCCGGAACCGATTCTGGAGACGGCGCGCGCAACGATGACGCGCAAGGAGGAAGACCTCGGCAAGCTGATCGCGACGCTGA
>JADLCF010000356.1 GCA_020847315.1 Bryobacterales bacterium
CCAGCCAGGCCAAAGGCGCCTGCTACAGCGGCATGCCCACCATCAACAATGGATTTACCGCTTGGGGCGCAACGGCCGGTTGGCAGCCGCACTTCTACAAGGAGCGCACGTACACTTACACAACGAACGCAACCAAGATGCATGGCGCGCACGAATTCCGCTTCGGCTTCGACATGGTCCGCTATCACATGGACCAGTGGCAGCCCGAAGTGAGTGGCGGCCCGCGCGGGAACATTTCTTTCAGCGGCGACGTCACCGGAGCGGCGGGCTATACCGCGAACTATCTGAACACCTACGCCACCTACCTGATGGGCTACACCACCACCATGCAGAAAGGCGTCCAGTTGTTCCAGTACACCAACCGGGAATGGCAGTTTGGCGGCTATGCCCGGGATCGCTGGCAGGTCACCAACAAGCTCACCGTCAATCTGGGCCTGCGCTACGAGTATTTCCCATTGATTATGCGCAAAGATCGCGGGATCGAGCGTTGGGACCCTGCCACCAACCTCGTCTACATGGGCGGCGTCGGGAACAATCCGAAGAACGTGGGGATCACCACCAGCAAGAAGCTCTTCGCGCCACGGGTCGGCTTCGCCTACCGGATCACGGAGAACACCGTTCTTCGCAGCGGGTACGGCATCACCTACGATCCGATGCCGTTCTCCCGGCCGCTGCGCGGAATGTATCCTTCCACCATCGGCTCCACCTTCGTTTCCTCCACGCCCTACACCTGGATCGGGACCCTGGACCAAGGCATTCCCGCCATTTCCGTTCCCGATACCTCCACCGGCGTTATCTCTCTGCCTCCCACGGTGGATATGGGGCCGCGAAGCGCGTGGGCGGGTGAAATTAAGCGCGGCTACATCCAATCCTGGAACCTCACCCTGGAACGGAAACTGCCCGGCGATCTGGTGACGACGCTCGGATACGTTGGGACGCAAACCGTGCATCAGTTGATGGACCGGGATATCAATGCCGCACCTCCCGGCGGCGGACCGGCAGGCCGGCCGCTTGCCGCCACGCAGGGACGGCGTATCGCCGCTCTTATGTGGGATGGCTCGGTGAGCGGCAATTACCATGCACTTCAGCTTGCGCTGAATCGTCAGTTCAGCAAGGGCTTGCTGCTGAAAGGCGCCTACACGTACTCCAAGGCCATCAACGTGACCGACGAGGACGGCTGGACGGGAGCGCCCATGTGGAACTGGGATCCGGTGGTGGACCGCAACCGGGCCGTGGCAGGCTACAACCGTGGACAAATGTTCACGCTTGGCTATGTCTACGAGATGCCCTTCGGGCCGGGGAAGACGCTGGCGAGTGAAGGGGTGCTCAGCCACGTGCTGCGCGGATGGCAGACGAACGGCACGTTCTCCATGTATTCGGGCTCTCCCTTCACGATCTCGGCCAGTGGCACGTCGCTCAACGCGCCGGGGAACAGCCAGACGGCGGACCAGGTGAAGGAGACCGTCGAGAAGCCGGGGAAGATCGGATCCAATACTTCGTGGTTTGACCCCCTTGCATTCCGGCAGCCGACCGGGGCGCGCTTCGGAAGCACCGGGAGGAATATCATGACCGGCCCCGGCATCGTGAACCTGGATATGAGCCTCTTCCGCACCTTCAAGTTCGGCGAGCGCTTCAGCATGGAGTTCAAGGCGGAATGCTTCAATATTTCGAACACGCCGAAGTTCTCCAATCCCAGCGGGAACGTTGCTGCGATGTCGCTCAACGGTGACGGAAGCATCCGGGCGCTCAACAATTACTCGTCGATTACGAGCACGCTTGGCGGGCTTTCCACGCCGTCCGAACGGCAGTTCCGCTTCGGGCTTCGTCTGGCGTTCTGAACGCCGCCACGACGGCCGGCGCGTAATGGAAGCTGGCAGGAATGCGGGAGCCGGGAGAAGCCAATCAGGCGCCCCTGGCTCCCGTTCCGCCGGGAATATTACGCTGCCGCGGTCCCCGGTGATCTAGACACTGCTAGCGCGCGGAAGAGTCCGAGAACGGATCGGCGATACCATCAGGGCGAGAGAAACACATGTTAAGCCGACGATCTTACCTCCTGCTTGGCGCGGCCGCGGCCACGTCAGCCGCCCTCCATCCCAAGCTATTCGCGAAGGAGGAGGAATCCGAGTTTCGCTTTCTATCCGGCACGCGGCCGTTGTTCACCTACCAGTATTCGAGCGGCCACCCCAAGCCCTACGTGCACCCGCTTTACGCTCCGGATGGGACGGCGGTAACCCAGGACGGCCCACACGATCACGTCCACCATCGCGGCCTGATGCTCGCCTGGTCCGGCTTGGATGGAATCGATTTCTGGGGCGAAACAAACCCGGCGCGGCACGGTAGCCTGGTTCACGTGAAGTTTACAGGAAAGTCGAAGAACAGCCTGACTTCGCTGATTCATTGGAATGCGGAAGGCCGGCTGCTTCTGACGGAGTCGCGCAGCATTTCGGCGCCAAGGCAGCCATCAGATGCAACTTTGTTGGACTGGGATTCCACCCTGGAAGCGCCGGAGAAGGTGCAGCTTGGAACGGCGGGGCATGTCTACAACGGGCTCGGCGTTCGCGTTGCCGAAAGCATGGATCACGGCGAGGTGCTCAACTCCAACGGCACAAACACCATTGCGAAGGCGAACGGCGAACCTGCCAACTGGTGCGTCTATACCGGCAAGCTCGGCCAGGGAACGGCCAGCATCGCCATCTTCGATCACGCCGCCAATCCGCGCCACCCGACGCCGTACTTCGTGATGAACGACAAGTTCGGCTACATGAGCGCCGCGCCCACGTTCCGGGAAGACATCTTCCTCGCCAAGGGAGAGCGCATCCGCTTCCGGTGGCGTGTAGTGGTGTGGCAGGGCGCGAAAACCCGCGAGGAAATCGATCAACTTTACAAGGCATGGGAAGGCGGACGCGCTTGACGAACACAAATGTAACTCCTGCGAAGACCGTAATCGTAACCGGCGGAGCAGGCGGCGGAATCGGCGGGGGCATCACCACCGTCACCGCGGAGGCGGGTTGGAATGTGGTCATCGTGGATATCGATGAAGCGGCTTGCCAGGCGCTCTCCGAAAAGCTTGCACGCAAGGGCCTTTCCACCGCCGTCTTCCTATGCGCGGATATCTCCGCGATGGGCCGAGCCGAGGAGGCCGTATCGTTTGCCCAGGAGCGCTTCGGCCGCGTCGACGCTCTCGTGAACAACGCCGGCATCGGTTTGGTCAAGAGCATCACCGAAGTCACGGACGACGAATACCAGCGCGTGTTCAGCGTAAATATCGACGCTGCCTACCGGTTTAGCCGGGCGGTTGTGCGCGCCATGTGCCCCTCCGGCGGATCCATCGTGAATATCGGCTCCGTGCACGCCCTTTCGAACATTCCGGGCTACACCGTCTACGCCACCACCAAGGGCGCCATCGATGCCTTTACCCGCGCTCTCGCCGCCGATTGCGGCCCACGCGGGATTCGCGTGAACTGCATCCACCCCGGCTTGGTGCCCAGCCCGCAGAACCGGGAACTTATCCATAACTTCGCCGAGGATGTGGATGCTTGGCTGGATTCCTACACGCGCACGAAACAGCTTTTGTCCAACCTCCCGACGGCGCGGCAGGTCGGCGAACTCGTGAATTTCTTCCTGAGCGATGCCGCTTCCGCAATCACAGGCCAAGCCATCGCCATCGACGGCGGAACTTCGGCAATGCTCTATGAGCGTGGATCATGACCACTGCAATCCAACGAATCGATCTGGACGAAGTGGTGGTTCCCGCTTTACCCGATAGCGTGAATAGCGAGGAGCTGGATCGGCCGCTGCACAAGCTTGCAAGCGGGGGGCGTCCTGGCTGGTCCATCCAGTTTGACGCCCTGCCGAAGACCATCATTCAGATTCACTTGGCCAACGGCGTTACCGGCCTAGGCGAGTTCTATCGCGATGCGCCCCAGCCCGCCCTACGTGCGACCGCCATGCGCCTTCTCGGCTCGTCTCTCTCCAGCCTGAACCTCCAGGACCTCCCGCTCCCGCCGGGCCGTTGGTACGACGGTTTTGAGTGCGCCATCGCGGACGCCTACTCGAAGACCGCAGGCATCCCGCTCTATATGCTGCTGGGTGGCGCGTACCGCACTCGGGTCCGCTGCGGCTATTGGACCGGGCATCGCACCGTCGCCGATGCCATGCGCAAAGCCCGCGAAGGCCAGAACCTCGGTTTCGATTGCATCAAGTTCAAATGCGACCTCCAGGACCCCGTCGTCGAATGGTGCGCCGGAATTCGCGACGCCTGCGGGCCATCCATGAAGATCATCCTCGACCCCAACGAGCGCTTCGAAACGCTCCCCGATGCCGCGAGCCGGGCCCGGCAGCTCGAGCCCATTGGCAATGTGCTTTGCCTCGAAGATCCCGTCCCCCGCTGGGACCTTCCGGCCTTCCGCGCGCTACGCGCCAGAACCTCCATTCCCGTCGCCGTTCACGTCTCCCTGCCTTACCGCGAGATGGGCCAAATGCCTCAGGACGCCATCGCCGCCATCCGCGAGAATGCGTGCGATTACTTCAACTTCAACGGCGGCATCTGGCCCTGCCGGCGCCTGTTCCAGCTCGCTGACCTGCACGGCATTCCTTACTGGCATGGCAGTGAAGTGGATTTGGGCATTCTTGAAGCCGCCTACGTGCATAAGAGCGCCGCCGGCCGCGGCGCGACGCTGCCGGCCGATATCTTCGGCAGGCTCGTTCGGGAACACGATCTTCTCACCGCGCCGCTACACATTGAAAATGGCCATGCGGCCCTACCCCAAGGCCCTGGCCTGGGTGTGCAGCTAGACCAGGACGCCCTCGTCCATTACCGGGTGTCTTCGTGGAACACGGAGCAGGCCGCATGAGTTCCTCAACCCACCAGGGCCATCGGCGAATCCATCGGCCCTCATCGAGCCAGCATAAGACCGCCGGGCCGTATTCGCCTGTGCTTATTGTGAACGCGGGCACGCTGGTTGCCATCAGCGGGCAGGGGCCTCTAGACGCTGAAGGCCGCATCGTGGGCGCAACCATCGAGGAGCAGACGCGGTTGACGCTCGAGAATTGCCGCCGTCAGTTGAACGCAGCCGGAGCCGATTTCGCCGACGTGTTCAAAGTAACGGTCTACCTCAAGGACATGGCCGAGTGGGATCGCTTCAACACCGTATACCGCGAGCATTTCCGCGAACCCTTCCCCGCGCGCACCGCGATCCAGGCTGTCCTTTGGGGCGGCATCCTGGTGGAAGTGGAAATGCTCGCCGCGCCACCGGAAAGGGGGCGGGGGGCATGATTCTGGACGAACTCACCTGGCCTGAGATCGAATCGATTGACCGCAAGCGGGTGCTGCCCGTATGCGTGCTCGCCGCCACGGAGCAGCACAGTCTGCATTTGCCACTGGCCACGGACCGGTTGATCGGGAGCGAGATCGTGCGCCGCGCGGAGCAACGGCTGCCAGATACGCTGCTCGTGCTCCCAACGCTTGCTGTCGGCTGCAGTGCCCATCACCTCGATTTCGCCGGGTCTCTTTCCATCCGCCACGCCACGATGATCGCGACCATCGAAGATCTGGCCCGCGGTATCGCCCGCCACGGCTTCCGGAGACTCCTGCTCCTCAATAGCCACGGCGGAAACCACGCCGCAATGGTCGTCGCCATCCAACAGATGCTCGAAACTCTTCCGGAGGTGGCCGTCTCCGGTGCGAGTTACTGGTCTCTGGCCGCGCCGGCGCTGACGCAACTCCGGGAATCCGCTCTCGGCGGCATGGGCCACGCTTGCGAGCTCGAAACCTCTATCCTGCTGCGCATCCGCCCGGATCTCGTGCGAATGGAGCGCGCGGAGCGCGACGGAGACTACTCCCCATCGCGCTTCTTCGGACACGAAATGCTTAAGGCCGCCCCCGTCGCCGTCGCGCGCCCCTTCCGGGAGTTTACGCGGCATGGTGGCTACGGCGACCCCACAACCGCTACCGCCGAAAAAGGGGAGCACTTCCTCAAGGCGATCGTCGATGCCGTCGTCGATCTCTCGCTTGAAATAATGGATACCCCGGAGTAGCCGGTGCGAAAGGAGAACGGAATGGATCGGAAGCTTGGAATCGCGATTCTCGGCACGGGAGATGTCTCGAACGGCCACATCGGGGCCTACCGGCGCAATCCGCATGTCGAGATCCGCGCCATCCTCAGCCGGGATGAGGCCAAGGCAACAGCCAAGGCGCGGCAATTCGGCCTGGAAAATTGCAGAGCCTATACCAGCCTTGACGACTTGCTGCGGTCCGACGAAATCGATGCGGTCTCCATTTGCACGCCGCATCATCTGCATGTGGAGCAGGGAATCGCTTGCGCCCAGGCGCGCAAGCACATGATCGTCGAAAAGCCCGTCGCCCTTGATCTCGTGGGCTTGAAGAAGCTGGATGCCGCTGTGCGGGAACATGGCGTGCGAAGCGTGGTCGGCTTCGTGCTCCGCTGGAATCCTCTCTTTGAAATGATTCGCTCCATGCTCGCCGAGGGGCTCATCGGCAACCTTTTCCACGCGGAGGTCGATTATCTCCACGGCATCGACAAGAGCTTCGGCCTCTACCCCTGGGTGAGCACCCGCGAATATGGCGGAACGGCGCTGCTCACCGGCGGCTGCCATGCTGTCGATGCGCTGCGCTGGTTCGTGGACAAGGAGGCGGTCGAGGTCTTCGGCCTGGGCAACTTCAGCAAGGGCAATCCACTCGAATACGAGTATGAGCCGAACAGCGTCACGCTCGTCCGGTTCGAAGACGGCACAACCGGTAAAGTCACCACTTCGCTCGAATGCGTGGGGCCGTACACTTTTCCCATTGTCCTCATGGGCAATGGCGGAACCATCCGCGATAACCGGCTCTTCACTTCCCGCTGGCCGGGGCAGACCGGCTGGGCATCTATCCCCACCATCCTGCCCGATAGCGGAGCGGTCACGCACCACCCCTTCGACGCGCAGATCAATCACTTCGTGGATTGCATCCTCTCCGGCCGCGAATCGCACTGCAACGTCGCCGACACGGTCAAGACCCATCAGATCTGCTTTGCCAGTGAGCAATCGAGGCTCACAAGACTTCCCGTGAGGTTGCCATTGGAATGAGACACCGTAGTTTCGCTCTCCTCCTCCTGCTGCTGTGCGGCTCCTTTGCCACCGCCGCGGATTTGCGCTTGGGCCTGGTGGGCACGGATACGTCCCATGTCACTGCCTTCGCCAAGATGCTGAACGATGCGTCCGCGCCGGATCACGTCCCCGGCGCGCGCATCGTCGCCGCCTATAAGGGCGGCATGGCGGACAACGCCATCAGCGCCACGTTCGTGGATCAATACACCGAAGAATTGCGTTCCAAGTGGGGCGTGGAGATTGTGCCCCGAATCGCCGATCTCTGCTCCAAGGTGGACGGAATCCTGCTCACCAGCGTCGACGGGCGGCCCCACCTTGCCGAAGCCCGCGAGATTGTCGCTTGTGGCAAACCGATGTGGATCGACAAGCCTCTCGCCTCCACGCTCGAAGACGCCCGCGAAATCGCGCGCATCGCGAAAGCGGCGAACGTCAAATGGTGGACGAGTTCCAGCTTGCGATTCACCCCTATGATCACCGCCCTGAAGGTGGATGGCATCTCCGGCGCAATGGCCTGGGGTCCCGGTCCCTTTGAAGAGCATCACCACCTCGATCTTTCCTGGTATGCGATCCACCCCATTGAGATGCTCTACACCCTGATGGGCC
>JADLCF010000357.1 GCA_020847315.1 Bryobacterales bacterium
AAGGCCCGTAAGATAGAAAGTTGCGCCCGGTCTGACGACCGATGGCCGTGAGGGGAGTAGGCGGATGAGCGAAACGGTGCCGGTAACGCTGCTGTTTTTCGGGCAGTTGAAGGAAATCGCGGGGGCGCCGGAACTGGCGCGGAGAGTGCCGGCGGGCGCGAGCACGCAAGATCTGTTCGAGCAGGTGTCAGCGGAATTTCCGAGGCTGGCCGCGCTGCGGGGAAGCGTCGTGCTCGCGCGCAATGCCGCTTTCGTGCATGCCCCCGAGATTCTGGCGGATGGCGATGAAATTGCATTCCTTCCCCCGGTGAGCGGAGGAAGCCGCGATGCGGAAGATGCCGAAGCCGAGTGGATCGAAACGATCCGCACGCCAGAGGGCCATTTCTTCGGGATTACACATCGCGAACTGGATGGCGGGGCGATCGCTCGTGGGATTCTGCGATCCGAGGATGGCGCTTTCGTCAATTTTGAAGGCGTGGTGCGCAACCATTCCGGGGGCCGCCGCACCCGTTATCTGGACTACGAGTGCTATGTGCCTCTTGCCATTCGCACGATGGCGGCCATCGGCATTGATCTCGCCTCGAAGCACGCGGTGGGCCGCGTCGCCATCGTTCACCGCGTGGGGCGGATGGAGATCGGGGAAACCAGCGTGGCCGTCGTAGTCACCTCTCCCCACCGCAAGCCGGCCTTCGACGCCGCGCTTGAAGGCATCAACCGCCTGAAGACGTCTGTGCCGATCTGGAAGAAAGAATACTTCGAGGATGGCGAGGTGTGGGTGGAAGGAGCGTGGGACGATTCGGTCTATCCAGTGGGCGACGTGGCCGCCGCGGGGGGGATCTTCGATTAGCCATGCGCGTCTTTCGTCACACTCCGCACTCGTTCGCACTTGCGGCAGTGGCGTTCTTCTCACTGATGCCCGTGCTCCCGGCGCAGTTCCGCAATGCCGGTGATCCCCCTCGTCCGGGCCCCGCTGCGCGGGGTGAGGCCGTGCCCTCCTTTCGCTCCGACGTGCGGCTGGTGCCCTTGCTGGCCACGGTGAAAGATGCCGACGGGGCACTCGTCGGGGACCTCACGAAGGAAGAGTTTGAGATTTTCGATAACGGCGCGCCGCAGGAAGTGGCGCTCTTCGAGACCCGCACGGAGCAACCGCTTTCCGTGAGCATCCTGGTGGATACCAGCCTTACCACGGGGATCAAGCTGCGGGAGGAACGGAAGTCGGTCGAGTTCTTCATCGAATCCTTGATCGGCAGCGGCAACGAGCAGGACGCGGCGGCGCTTTACACGTTTAACGATCAGGTCACCCTGCGGCAGGCGTTCACGCGGGACCTCAAACGCCTCCGGCGCGGGCTGAGCCGGCTGGCTCCCGACGGCGGCACGTCGCTTTATGACGCGCTCTACCTGGCGGCCGATGCGGTCTACAACCGTGGCGGGCGGCACGTGGTGATCGCCGTTACGGATGGGGGAGATACCACCAGCCGTGTGAACATCGGCACTGCGATCCGGCGATTGCAGGAGGCCGATGCCGTTGTGTATCCGATCCTCGTGGTGCCGATCGAAGCGAATGCGGGCCGGAATGTCGGCGGAGAAAATGCGCTCCACATCATCGCGATGCGGACGGGCGGCAGAGTGTATGCGGCGGCGCTGGGCAGGGAGTTGGATTCGGTTTTCGCGGAGATCCTACGAGACCTTCGCACCCAGTATTTGATTGGCTTTTACCCGCGTGGCGCGCCTCCCACGAAGGACGGTTTTCACCCGCTGCTGCTGCGAACCACGCGCGCGGGATTGCTGGTACAAACGCGAAGCGGCTACTATGGAGAGGCGCTTCCGGATCAGCCCTGAAGCCCAACGATTCGCCCCCCTGGAGAATTGCAAACTCTCGACATGCCTTCCTACATTGAAACCGCCATGGAGATCGCTCGCGAAGCCGGCGGCGTCCTATTGCATTACCTGGAGAAGCGTCCCGATTTTGAAGTGAAAGGCGAACAGGACCTGGTGACCGACGCGGACCGCGCCGCGGAAGCGCTCGTGCTGGAGCAGTTGCGGAATCACTTTCCTGCGCATTCGGTGATCGCCGAGGAGAGCGGCGCGCATGATCGCCAGAGTGACTACTGCTGGTATGTCGATCCGCTCGACGGCACCACGAACTTCGCCCATAGCTATCCCGCGTTTTGCGTCTCCATCGGACTCGCGCACCGCGGGGAACTGATCGCGGGCGTGGTGTTCGACCCGCTGCGCAATGAGATGTTCTCCGCGGAGAAGGGCGCGGGGGCCTACCTCAACCACAGGCGCATCCGTGTTTCGAATGTGCCTTCGCTCGACGTCAGCCTGCTCGCGACCGGCTTCCCCAGCCGCAAGCGGCATGAGGATGTGAACGTCTATTTCTTCCATCAATTGGGCGTGAAGGCGCACGGAATCCGGCGGAGTGGGTCCGCGGCCATCGATCTGGCGAATGTCGCCTCCGGCCGGCTCGACGGGTTCTGGGAGTTCGGGCTTCACCCTTGGGATGTGGCCGCTGGGTTGCTGCTGGTGAGTGAAGCGGGAGGAGGCTATACGGACATGCGCGGCGGCGCATTCGATTTCAACAGCCCGCATCTGATTGCGGATAACGGGCGGCTTCACGCGGAGTTCGTCGCCTTCGTAGCGAAGATCTTCGCGGGCGAGATCGCCGTCCCCATTCCGGGCCTGCACCGGCAGGCGTCCAGCGCCTATTGAGCGCGCGCATTTCTCCACGAAATCGGAAAAGGGCGCCCGTGGATAGGCGCCCTTTCGTTCGAAGCCGCACTGCGCGCGGCTAGCTTTGGGCTATTTCAAATACTTCGTGATCGATTTCCGGAGGTTCGCTTCTTCCTGCGCTCCCGCGAAGTAGGCATCGCCTCCGTTGTACTGTTCGCGGATCATTCCCTGGCCATCGATGACCAGCAGTTTGGGAACATAGCTGGGCCCGATCATCGAGATCTGCAGGTAATTGTGAACAGGGTCCCTCGTGGACGTGCCTAAACTGATCCCATCGGCGAACAGCGCTTTGAAACGCGGCAAATTCGCGACGGCGCCTTCGTCATAGGCAACCAGGATGGCCTGGAAGCCCTGCTTGGCATATTCTCTTTCCAGCTTGGACAGCGTCTGCGCCAGGGTCTGGCAGTGCGGACAGGTGGTGGAAATGAACGCCAGCATCGTGACCTTCTTCCCTTTCAACCGCCGCGAGAGCAGTTCCTGCTTCCCGCCGGGGTGTTCAATCACGAACTCCCCCGCCTTGCGCGGCACTTCCGCGCCCACGGCGAAGGTGGCTGCGAGCGCCAGCATCCCCAGCATCACGGATAACTTGCGTAATCCCCTCATGAATCTCCTCACCGATCGAACGATCCTTTTCAGGATAACCCCAGCCGCGCAACGCATGCGAAGCGGCTCCGTCTTCTCGGACGAACGGGCCAGCCGATGCGTTGCGGAAAAGCCGCGCAAATCCCCGGATTGCGAACCATGGGGCAACGCCACAGCGCAGGGCGGGCGAATCGATTTCGACCTCAGGCGGCACTGGTGAGGCATGGTGACGAGGCCGAAGGGAATGCGGTTTCGAAGGCGGCGAGTTGCTGGTAGGCGAATGGCCGTCGTTCTTCGCGGCGTGTGTTGGTTTCGCGGCGGAGTTGGAGGGCGTCGAGCCGGGCGGTGAGGCGGTCTAAGGCGTCCTCGTGTTCTGTGCGGAGTTTGGCGGTGCGTTCGTAGAAGCGGGTTTGGCTGGTTTCTTTCGCTTCGAGGAGGGATAGGGCGATGCAGGCCGGGGCAGTGACGTTCGAGGCGGCGACGTTCGAGGCAGTGGCGTTGGGGTGTTGCTGACGGATGCGGGCGACTTGGGAATCGGCGATGACGCGCTCCCAGGTTTCGAGACGGCGGAGCAGCCAGGCTTTTTGGGTGATGCGGAAGACGAGGAGTTCTTCGGCGGGCGTGGCGGGCTGATAGGCGCGGATGTGGTTATCCAGGAGGGTTTCGAAGTGCCTGGGGCTTTCGTGCCCGTGAAGGAAATGGGCGTTGAGCCAGGTTTGGCTGAGGGTGGTTGCGGGCGATGGGGCGGTGCTTGCGGCGGGAGCGGCGCCGGGGGATGGCTTCGTCGATTCGTGGCCAGCTTGGGCGGCGGCGTTTGCCGCGGATAGGCGTTCGTTTTCGTGGACTGCCGGATGGCTGTCTGCGTGG
>JADLCF010000358.1 GCA_020847315.1 Bryobacterales bacterium
AGCTTTCGATCGCTACTTCGTATGTGTTCCCGCCGATGGTGTACTTGAATGTGTTCATGGCTAGCTACTTTCTGCGGAACATTTCCACCTTGTCGAAAATGATCTGGGTCTTGGCCGCGTTCCACCAGGGCGAGAACGGGCGGGTGATCTTGTGGATAGTAATCTCCGCCGCGGTGCCTTCGTCAAAGGTGCGCAGATCCATGAAGAGCGCCAGGGCGATGGCGCTGGCCATCTCGGCGCTGATCTCCACCGGCTCCCCCGGCCCCCCTTCTCTGCCCGCCGCGGCCACCGGTTCCACCGCGCGCTTATCCGAAAGCCGCCGTAGCAGCGTCAAAAAGGCGTAAATGGCGAAAAGCCCGAGGAAGACAGCAAGCATCCCCACAACAAGCAACATCAGAGCCAGTTGCACGGGACCGCCCATTTGGACCTCCGCCTTCGGATGCAGGGGAACAGGGGCATCGGCCTGAGCGAGTCCAGCAACCGCCAGTGCAAACATCAGCACAAGAAGGATGAGAGTTCGCGTTCGCATGGCTGCTCCTAGAGGGGGATATTCCCGTGCTTCTTGGGTGGATTCGAATCGCGTTTGGTGCTCAGCATTTCAAGCGAGCGGATCAGCCGGAAGCGCGTCTTATCCGGTTCAATCACATCGTCCACATACCCGTGCTCGGCGGCCAGATATGGGTTCATGAACTGGTCTTCGTACTCTTTGGTGAGCCTTGCCGCTTCCGCCGCGGGGTCTGCCGCTTCCTTGATCTGCTTGCTGTAGAGCACTTCCACCGCGCCGCTCGCGCCCATCACGGCGATCTCGGCCTGAGGCCATGCGTAGTTCACATCGGCCCGAAGGTGTTTCGAAGCCATCACGTCGTACGCGCCGCCGTAAGCCTTGCGCGTGATCACCGTGATCTTCGGCACCGTCGCTTCGGCGTAGGCGAAGAGCAGCTTCGCGCCGTGGATAATGATGCCGCCGTACTCCTGCGCCGATCCCGGCAGGAAGCCGGGAACGTCGACGAAGGTGATCAGCGGGATGTTGAATGCGTCGCAGAAGCGAACGAAGCGCGCGGCCTTGCGCGAAGCGTTGATATCCAGCACGCCCGCCAGGTACTTTGGCTGATTGGCCACGATGCCGACCGACCTCCCATTCAGCCGCGCGAATGCCGTGAGGATGTTCGGCGCGTAGTAGCGCTGCACTTCCAGGAAGTTCTTATCGTCCACGATCAGGCCAATGACGTCCTTCATGTCGTAGGGCTTATTGGCGTCGTTGGGGATGATTGTATTGAGGTCGGTCTCCGCGCGGCTGATCGGGTCGTTCGTCGGATAGTACGGTGGTTCGCCCAGGTTGTTCTGCGGCAGATAGCTCAAGAGAACCTTGATCAACTCGATGGATTCTTCCTCAGTTTCGGTCACCAGGTGGCAGGCGCCGCTCTTCGCCGCGTGGATCATCGCGCCGCCGAGATTCTCCGTGTCGATATCCTCGCCCGTGACGGACTTCACCACTTTGGGGCCCGTGATGAACATGTAAGAGCCCTTGTTCATGATGGTGAAATCGGTAATCGCCGGCGAGTACACGGCGCCGCCCGCGCAGGGGCCGAGGATGGCGGAAATCTGCGGGATCACGCCGGAGGCGAGGGTGTTGCGAAGGAAAATATCCGCGTAGCCCGCCAGTGAAAGAACCCCCTCCTGGATGCGCGCGCCGCCGGAGTCGTTGAGCCCCACGAGAGGCGCGCCCACCTTGATCGCGGCATCCATCACCTTGCAGATCTTCTTGGCGAAGGTCTCCGAGAGCGAACCCCCGAAGACGGTGAAGTCTTGCGAGAAAACGAAGACTTGCCGGCTGTTCACCGTACCGAAACCGCAGACTACGCCGTCGCCCGCGATCCGGGTCTCTTCGAGCCCGAAGTCGTGGCAACGGTGCTTGACGAACATGTCGAATTCTTCGAAGCTGCCTTCGTCGAGCAGCATGTCCACCCGCTCCCGGGCGGTGTACTTGCCCTTGGCGTGTTGCGCGTCGATCCGCGCCTGGCCGCCGCCAAGCTTGGCCTTCTCCCGGTTCTCCCGCAATTTCAAAATCTTCTGTTCGATCATGCTGTTCCTTGCTCCTTCCGCCCGCGGACGCGCCATGCGCCCTCTCGCGGATTTTTTGGCGCTGTGATGTCAAACATCGGACGCAGCGGCCCTGTTTGCGCCGGTAAGGCGCACCTCTCCCGATTGGCCCCGGCCGAAGATTCCCTCGCCGCCGGGGGCGATTCGATTAGTATGAGAGCGTCCCGGTTCGCGGATCGTCCGGATGAGGCAGATAGAGCGTGTGGCACCGTTCGCAGCGGTAGATCTCCGCGTTCGCACCCACTCGTTCCGCTACCTCGGGGCCGGAGCGGAACCACCGCTTGAGATGCCCAGCGCAGATCTTCCCTTTCGCGTCTCTCTCGTTACACGCACGCATCCGGGGGAGCCGTTGCTTCACGAGAGTGCCGTCGCTTAGGGTGCAGATCACGCTGGGGTCCGGTCCCGGCGGGGCCGGGGGAGTCGCTTCCACTGGGGGTGGGGCGTTTTGATCTGAACTGATCTCGGACATATCTGTCTTTTATAATAGCGCAAGTATACGCCGCGAGGTTAGATTGAAACCCGAAATTCCGAAATTTCATCAAATTTTCATTTTTGGTCTGCCGAGAGGATGGCGGAGGGCGGCTTGGGGCAGAGGAGGGGCGGCGTTGCCTGGCAATTCCCATGCCACGGCAAGGGGTGGCGAACCAACGGGTTACCGGAGTCCCGTCAGGACACGGGCGGGCAGCGTCACTACCGCCCAAACCAGTTGCAGCGCGCCGCCCACCGCGATTCCAACGACGCGGAACGGCAGCAGCAGCAGCCACACGAAGGGGTAGGCAACGAGAGCGAGCAGGGCGAGCGGCCATGAAATCACGAACAGCAGACACCAGAGCAGGAACGTGAACATCGGGCCTCCTATTCGATTCCTTGCACTATCAATACGGCCGGCGCGAGAAATTGTTCCCCGCCGCGCGTTCGGATGCCCTTGCTAACTGCCTGCCCAGCCAGACCGGAGGCCCCGCGCCGCGGCATGGTAAAACAAGGGTAGGCTCTGGACCCACCGCATGCGCGGGGACAGGTTGCTTTCAACCAGCCGGCCCGCGAAATCGAAACCCTTTGGCGGCGGGCCGCCTCAGATCCTCAACGAGAGAAGGGACGCATCCTCATGGCCGACTTGTACGACAAATCGATCTCGCGCTGGGAAGGCGAGGGCGGGTATACCGAGCCCACCGAAGACGACCTGCTCCCGGAATCGCACTGTGGCGGCGCCTGCTGCTGGGGTGACCGCGGGTTCTGGCTGAAGACGCTAGCCGTGACGGGCGTAGCCGCGCTGGCGATCTACGCCATTCTTTCCCGAAGCTCCTCGTCGCGTTAACCAGCCCGCGCCGGCCACCCCGCTAGCTCTTGCCCCCGGCGAGCATGGTCTGAATGCGGTGGTCCATTTCCCCAACGAGTTTTTGGTGCCGCTCGCCGGTAGCTTTGCTTTCAAAGCCGGCGTGGATGTACTGCACCTTTCCATCGCGGCCCACATAGATTGTCGTGGGGTAAGCGCCGAAGTTCTCAAGCTGCGGCAGGGTGCGCTCAATCTCACCCTGGGCCGTGGTGCCCGCGAGCAGCAGTGGGAAATCGATTCCGTACTGTTCGCGGTACAACCGCAGCTTCTCCAGGTCCTGCGCCTGGCTGCCCGACGCCTCGTAGGCGAGCGCCACCACTTCGAGGCCCTGGCTCTTGTACTTGTTGTAGAGATCCACCAGAACCGGCGCTTCGTCGTGGCAGTTCGGGCACCAGGTACCCGTGATCGTCACAACCAGCACTTTGCCCTGAAAGCGCGGGTCGCCCGACTTCACCGGCTTGCCCTCGAGATCGATTCCCTCGAAGCGGAACGGCTCGGCCGGGTTCTTCATTTTCGTGTATGTGCCGGGGTCCGGGGGCTGAGGCCCTTGCGCACTGGCCGCGCCCGCACGCCGCCCGATCACCTTGCGGCCTCCCGCCATGCCTTCGATGACGCCATTGGCGTCGAGCTTCCCGGTCAGCAGCAGCGCCCGGATGCCATCGAAGCGGCTCAGATAGAACTCGCCATTGCGGATGTAGCCGGTGATGGCGCCCCAATCCCCGCTGACGGGGATCACGGTGCCGGTCAGCTTCTCGCCCTCCTGCTTGAAGGAAGCGCTCCAGACCCGATGCCCCTCGCCCTCGCCCACTTCGAGAATCCAATCGCCGGTGATGTCCGGCCCCGATGCCGCCGTGGAGTAAGTGGGGATGCCGCGCCCGGCCCTAAACTTGCGGACCGATTGGGAATTGGCGCGCTGGCGGATGAACTCGCCGGTAAGTTTCCCATCGGCCAGATCGGCCTTCAATTCCGCGCCGTAGATGTTGAACTTCAGCGTGAGGGTCTTGCCGTCAAAGCTGCCCGAACTGGCCTCTTCGCGGTCCGGTCCATTGACGAGTGCGCCCGTTACCCGGTCTCCGTCGCGCGTCACATCGATCTGGAACGCGATGTCCGGTGGATGCTCCGTGAGCAACTCCGCCTGCCAGAGACCCGCAATGGGGTCTTGCGCTTTCTGGCATCCGGTGAAGGCAAGCAGCACGGCGGCGAGCGCCAGGAGAGCGAACTCCGGTGCGCCGAGACAGAACGGGCGGCGGACTCTCCGGGGCGCGGCAGGTTGGGCGGCAGTAGGCATGGTCAGATCGAATCCTTCTTCCAGTTTGGATGCACGGGCGGGCGCGAAGAGCCCGAAAATCGGGCACTCCGGCAGAATGGCGCGCCCGGCGCCCGGCGGCGATGGCGCACTCTGTATAGATAGCAGAGCCCGTGGCTTGCGGCAAACCGGCTTGAACCGGAATCGAGGCGGAGGCGGGGTTGGAGCGAAGCGGCGGCGGCGGCCTCTTTCTTCGAATCGATGAAACGGATCGATTCCCGAGAACCTCATCCGAATAGCCATGCCTTCCTCCACCATTTCGACACTGACTTCCGCCGGCGCCCGTCTAAGCGAGCAACTTACTCACGCCCGCGAACATTCGGATGCGCTCTTTCAGGTCCTGCGGCCTGGCGCGATCTATGAGCGCGGAGTGCCGGAGCGGCACCGGTTTATCTTCTATCTGGGCCATCTGGAGGCGTTCGATTGGAACCTGCTCGGGATCAAGACACTGAAGCTGCCGGCGTTCCGGGCGGAATGGGACAAGCTCTTCGCCTTTGGGATCGACCCGGACGGCGGGCATCTGCCCAGTGACAAAGCCGAGGATTGGCCGGCTGAAGCGGACGTGCGCGGCTATTGCGCAGAAACCCGGCGGCGCATCGATGAAGCTTTCGCGGACCTCGATAGCGAACGCGTCCATGTGGCTATCGAGCACCGCCTGATGCACCTCGAAACGCTGGCCTACCTGCTTCACAATCTGGAGCCGCGCTTCAAGCTCGGCAAGGACGAGCAGGCGGAGACCAGCGGCCGCGCGTCGCCCAATGAATTCATTCCGGTCCAGGGTGGCGTGGTGACCCTGGGCCAGCAGCCGGGGAACTTCGGCTGGGATAACGAGTTCCCCCTTCGCACGCGGACCGTGGCGCCCTTCTTGATCCAGAAGCACAAGGTAACGAACGGCGATTATCTGCGCTTCGTGGAAGAGGGCGCCGCGGCCCCGCACTTCTGGGTGCGGAGGGATGGCGTCTGGTTCCTGCGCCGGATGTTCTCCGAGATTCCGCTGCCGCTCGACTGGCCGGTTTGGACCACCCATTTCGAAGCGGCGGCCTACGCGGCGCACCATGGCTACCGGCTTCCGACGGAAGAGCAGTTTCATCGCGCGGCTTTCGGCACTCCCGGCGGGGAGGAGCGGGCCTATCCCTGGGGTGACGAAGGGCCTTCGCCCGCTCGCGGCAACTTCGACTTCTACCGCTGGAACCCTTGCCCGGTAGATGCGAACCCAGCGGGAGACAGCGCCTTCGGCGTGGCGCAACTCGTGGGCAACGGGTGGGAATGGACGTCCACTCTATTTGAACGGTACGACGGGTTCACGCCGGCCCCGTTCTACCCCGGCTACTCCGCGAACTTCTTTGACGGAAAACACTGGGTGTTGAAGGGTGCGTCACCGCGAACGGCGCTGCCGCTGCTGCGGCGATCGTTCCGTAACTGGTTTCGAGGAGACTACCGCTATGCCTTTACCGGGTTCCGTTGCATTTCCAGCCACGTGTGAAGCGGCGCCCGAGGGGGCGCCAGCGCTTGCCGGAGGGGACGCGGCCACGCGCGGCCGCGGGGTGATCGAAAGTCTCACGCGGCCGGGGCTTCGTGAGATTCCCTCCACGTGGCTCTATGACGAGTTGGGTTCCGTCCTGTTCGAGGCCATTACGCTGCTGCCCGAATATGGGTTGACGCGGGCCGATGAGCGGGTGATCGAGCGGGCCGCGCCGGAAATCGCACGCCTGATGGGGCCAAGCCCGCTGGTCGTGGAACTGGGCAGCGGATCCGGCAAGAAGACCGCGGCCATCCTCGCGGCGAGCCTGGAGCTTGGACCGGTGGATTACACGCCGATCGATGTTTCCGCTTCCGCGCTGGAAGCATGCAGAGAAAAGCTCGCCGAGATGCCGGGGCTGCGCGTGTTTCCCACGGAAGGGAGCTATCTCGGCGGCTTGGCGCGCGCCCTCGCGCATCGCGCCACCGGGCAACCGGTACTGGTGCTATTTCTGGGCAGCACGATCGGCAACTTCTCCCGGCGGGAACTGCCCCCGTTCCTGCGCCGCATCCGCGGAATGCTTCGCGAGAGAGACCGTTTCCTCGTGGGGGCCGATCTGGTGAAAGCGGCGGCGACTCTCCAACGGGCTTACGACGATCCGGCGGGCGTGACCGCCGCCTTCAACAAGAACCTGCTCGCGCACTTGAATGCCGCCTTTGACGGCAACTTCGATCTCGCCCGGTTCGCGCACGAAGCCGTCTATAACGAGGACGAACGCCGCATCGAGATGTACTTGAGATCCGAGGAGCGGCAAACGGTACACCTCCAGGCGCTCGACCTGCACCTTACGCTCGAACGGGGTGAACGGATCCGCACCGAACTCAGCCATAAGTTCCACTCCGGCGAACTGGACGCGCTCGCGCATGCGGCGGGCTTTCTCCCGGAACGGGAGTGGATCGACGCCGAATGGCCCTTCGCGGAATGTCTTTGGCGCGCGGAATAACCGGGCGGCGCGGCGCTACTGCACGGTAAGCTTCCGGACCCAGACGTTGCGGAAGCGCACGGCGTCGTGATGGTCCTGCAGCGTGAGCGGCTGTTCGGCGGGGTGCGGCGTATAGACGCCTACTTTGCGCCAGACCGTCGTTCCCAGGTATGCCTGGTGATTCTGCACCAGGACGCCATTGAACATCACCGTAATATACGCAGGCTGCACCAGTTTCGCGCCATCGAAACGCGGGGCGGTAAAGAAGATATCGTAGGCATTCCACTCGCCCTGCGGGCGCGACGGGTTCACCATGGGCGGCCAGACGCCATAGATGGCTCCGGCTCCGCCATCGGCGTAGGTCAGGTGGCTGTTCGATTCGAGCACCTGCACTTCGTAGCGGCCCATGAGTTCGACACCGCTGTTGCCGATGCTCTGCCCGTTGCCTTTCGACTCGGGAGGAATCTGCCATTCGATGTGAAGTTGGCAATCGCCGAAGCTCTGTTTGGTGCGCAGGCGGCCAGTGTTCGGGACGATCTCGAAGTAGCCGTTTTCGACCTTCCATTTGGGTTCGGTGACCGCGCCGCCCCGGCGAGCTACCTGCTCCCAGGCGCCGAGGTTCTTGCCGTCGAAGAGGACGATGGCGTCGGAAGGCGGCGCCTCGGAGACGAAGGGGCCGGGCGTGACTTTCACGGGGCGGGGACGTTCAAGGTCGTGGACCTTCCACTTCTGCCCAGGGATCTGGGGGGTATCGCTATAGCCACGAATATCGTCGCCTTCGTACTTGTGCTCCGCTTGTTGCCCGCAAGCGCTACAGACGAGGACGGTGGCCGCCAGCAGGGGAATGACCAAAAATCTCATGCCGCTAGTTTACCCGTTTCCCGGACAGCCGGGGGAGGCGCGGCGCGCCCGGGGTGCGCCGGTTCGATTCCAGCAGCCCGGCCGGAGAGCGCGAGGCGGGATGCGGGGAGGTTTTGTCCGGATCGATGAGAAAAATGCGGACGGAAGAGACGTGCGTGGAATCGCTTCCAAGTGATTGAAGTCGTGTGAGATAGATCCGATTTGGATCACTTCTGTTTTGTCCGGTTTTTCCGGATTTATCCGGACAAAACTTGTGGTATGTAAGCCGCTGCGTCGCGCTAGCCGGCGGGGTCTCTGGATGCCGTCGAGTTCGCATGCCGCGCCTTGCCGCCGAGGGCGCGGAAAGAGGGGGAGAGGAAATCCAAGAGCGATCCCGTTTTGATCTCGATCTTGCGGAGGGGGCCAACCCCGCGAAGGTTTCGGCGCAGCGTTGCATCGCGCGAGCGGCTGCTTTTGAGAGGTTCGCGCCGTGCCGGGAGGTCCTGCGAATCGCATTCTCAATCACCTTCGACATGCCCGAGTATAGCGGCGGGATCGGAGAAACGAACTTTGGCCGACGGCTCGGGAAGATGGGGCGGGGTGGATATTGTCCGGTCTGTCCGGATTTTTCCGGACAAAAGGGCCTTCGGATCGAGGTCCGGCCGGACGGGGCGGGGGTGCTCCCTTGAGGGGGTGCTTGACGTGGTTTTGTCCAGGTTCCGGAGAAAAACACGGTGCGCTTCCCGGGGCGGACGATTGCTGGTAGGTGCCGACATATCTATGATTTAGAGAGAATTTGGTTTTCATTGTTTTGTCCGGTTTGTCCGGATTGATCCGGACAAACCGGATGTGAGGGCAGCGCGGGGAAGCCGCCCCCACGGAAGGATACCGCCATTGCTGCACAGTTGCCGGCCCGGCCGTTCGAAGGACTTCCGGCTCCGGCGGCGAGCGGAAAGGCAGACTCTCGTTGCTCTCGTAGTTCGCGCGGCAAGGGCCGGCTGCAAGGATACGCGCGGCACGCGGGCTTACGAATCGTGTTCCTGGGCCTTGCGGAGATCGGACAGGCTTTCGGCGATTTTCAGGACGCGATGCGAAAGATCCTGAAGGTCTTTCTTCGGGAGGTCCTTGCCGTGCCGGTAGACTTCGCGTTCGGCGATCTCATCGATTTCCCGCTGTCTGACATAAACGGTATTGGCCTCGATGGCATCGAGGAGCGCAGGCGGCTCACCGAGCGCGCCGGGCGTTTTCTTGAGGATTCCCATCACCCGGCGGTGTTCCACCCGCCCGGCGACGTTCTGAATTGCATTTCGCAAAGTTTCTGACATGCCCGAGTATAGCGGCGGGGTTTGGAAAACGGCCTGCGGCAGGCGGGTAGCGCGGGTTGGAGCGGGTGGGTGTGGCTTCGTAAGCGATTGAGGATAAAGGGCAGGATGAAAGACTGGTCGGTCGGAAAGAATATTTGAAAGTGGGGTGAACGAACGAAAATGGCCCCAATTCGGCATCGGATTTTGGCGAATCCGTCAGGGGGAAGGGCACGGTGGCGTCGCGCCGGCCAAGCGGGGTCGCCGCGACACGGTCTCGCTGCGCTCGGGCGTTTTCCCGTTTACTTACGGGGGAATAGCTGATTGAGCCGCCTTTATCAGGATGGAAAGCATCGGCCTATTTGTGCGTCCGGTTGATTGTAGCAGCGGCGGCGGCGATTCCAAGCGGCTGGACGGTGGCGGGGAGGCTAGATGAGGGAGGCGTGCATGTAGAATCAGCAAGATAGAAGGATTCGCAAAAAATGAAGATATTGGTGATTGTACAGGCCGAAAGAGGGCGGAGCGGCAGGAAAATGAGGGTGAGATTCACCCGATCAATGCGCGGAGTGGTACTAGCGTAGTTGTTCTCCGTGGTCGATTGGTTTATAAACGGGGAACAGAAGAGCGCATCGATGTAGTTGCCCTTGCCTCACGGATTGGTACAGATGAAGTCCACGATTGATCTCCGATTTCAGCGACTGCGTTTTGAGTTCAAGGCGAAGGGCTCGATTCACTTCCCCCGCTTCAAGTCGACCAACATCCTCCGCGGGGCGTTTGGCATGATCTTTCGA
>JADLCF010000359.1 GCA_020847315.1 Bryobacterales bacterium
GGAACTCAAGGAGCGCCACGGCATGCCGACGACAATGAATATCTCTCTCCCTGACGCGATGAAAGCATTCGTGGAGGAACAGGTCCAAAGCGGTGGGTATGGAACGGTCAGCGAATATGTCCGCGATTTGGTCCGGCGGGACCAGAAGGAGCGAGCGCACAACCGACTGGAAGCGCTTCTCCTCGAAGGTTTGGAGAGTGGGCCGGGCGAACCCGTGACCCCAGAATTTTGGGAAGGTCTGCGGCGCGAGATTCAGGAACGCCGCAACAAACGGAAGCCCTCCGTTTAATGCGTCCGCTTATCGTTCTTCCCGCCGCGAAGGAAGATATGATCGCGCAGGCCGGCTACTTTGAAGAGCGGGGCGGCAGCGTTCTTGAAGATCGTTTCCTTTAAAAATGTGCTGCCGGGTTTGAACGCCTCTCGCGGTTCCCCGAGAGCGGGACACTCGTTCGCTACAAACATCCTAAGCTCGAAGGTTGCCGGTTTATTCGGGTTCCGGAGTTCGAGAAGATGCTCATTTTCTACAATCCGCTACCGGAGCGGATCGAGATCCTCCGTATCCTCCACGGCGCACGGGACATTGAGGAGGCGCTCCATTGAATAACGATGGCAACTCCATGTGGAGATCGGAATTGCAAGACGGCTGCCGGAGCGAAACTTTTGTGATGCAACGACAGTAGCGGCCGGGCAATGGTCACATACCCGGACTCTGCGGGCGTGGTCGCGCCGAAGTCGCATCGCCAAACCGGGCGGATGCTCCATGGACTCGCTCTCGCGAGACTGTTTTGTTGCCGTACTGGGGGAGTGCGGTGGTCCGGCGTTCTGCGGGCTTACGCCGCATGGGATCTCCTACTGCCGCGCTTTCGGCGCTTTTCGAAGGGATTGGGCGTAAAGTGGGCCGGATGGGGCAAGTGCATGGCAAGGCAGTGCGTGTGGGCGTTCCGCTGGACGTGATCCGTCTTCCAAGTTACGGTGATCGTTCCAGTAGGGATGGCGGCTGGTTGGATCCTGCGCGAGGGATCGGCGTAGTCCGCGATTCGCGGGCCGGGATGGGCCTGGTTGTGGATCCGTTCGATTGTAGCGGCGGAGGTGGCGGATTCGTTTCTTGCTAAGGGTTGGAGCCAGAGCAGGCGGGGCTCCCAGGGCGTGTAAACGATTGCCGAGGTGGGAGTTGCCCGGTTGCGTCGGGAGTGGAAATTTTTCGTGTCTGGCAGTGATCGCGGTTCCGGCCAGTTGTGAAATTACAACAATTCTCGCCGTGGCGCGGTGGTGACGATGATCGAAGCTGCCGGGTAGCTGGCGAACGGAGAATTTCTCAAATCGGGCATGGCCCCCAACGCGGCTGCTCTTGGCAGCCAAGGAAACGACCTCAAATCTAGTAACTAGCTCAGAATCAGTAAATTATAAAAGCGAAAGGGTAGGAATCCGTCGGAATGAAGCCTTCTGCACCCATATGTTGTAGTTGGCCGATCATCAAACTACCAGATATTGTATGTTTCGCCACGAAAAATCGTTCATTCCGACAGACTCAGACCTTGAAGCTCGTTTCGGTGGTGGAGTGCGGGGCGGCTGCCACGTCGAAGTCAGAGAGCCCCTGCAGGTGGATGGTGTGGTTGGGCTGGAGTTTGTAGATGGCCTCCATGGGCTGAGTTCGGACAAATCAGGTGATCGTTCGGGATAGACTGAGATTTCCGACGATGGCTGTCAAAATCGATCCCAAAACGCTGCGAGGGCCGTGGGCTTCAGGCTTCGCTCTGGATGTTCACACAACAGGCAGTACGTTTCTTGGCCACAACGAGTATGGTCATCCTGTTTTTGAAACCGGGCGATCGCCTATTGGCAACCTCGTGTACCGGCTTAAGTATCGAGGCGACAGGTCGGCGCTTGCCGAGATTACGGAAACGGCATCCGACTTCCTCTCCAGGACGTGGAAACTGGAAGCAGACGTCATTGTTCCCGTTCCGCCCTCGAACACATCACGACGCAATCAGCCGGTGATAGTGGTTGCCACAGGCCTCAGCGAACTCTGTGGTATCCCAGTTTGCGAATCCTGCATCAAAAAGGTAAAGAGCACAGCCCCGTTGAAGGATGTGTTCGATTTGGCCAAACGCACTGAAATTCTGCAAAGCGCATTCGCCGTGGATGCTTCAAAGACCGCCGGGAAGACAATTCTCCTATTTGACGACCTCTTTCGTTCTGGTGCAACGGCGGGAACAATTAGCAGACTCCTCTCTTCCGAAGGTGGCGCGAAGGCCGTGTACTTGTTAACCTTGACTAGGACACGCAGTTCGCTATGACAACCGTATTTATCGGCGGATCCAGGGCCATTTCCCGGCTGAATACCGCTATCCGGGAGCGGCTGGACGATCTCATGCATCGCCGTTGCGCCATCTTCGTCGGAGATGCCAACGGTGCCGACAAAATGGTTCAACAGTACCTCGCCGAGCGAGACTATCGGGATGTCGTCGTCTACTGCATGTCGCGGTGCCGGAGTAACGTAGGTGGGTGGCCCGTCAAGAGAATCGAAAGCGACAGCAAGGCTAAGGACTTCGCTTACTACGCAGCAAAAGACTTGGCAATGGCGAAGGATGCAAAGTGCGGAGTCATGCTGTGGGACGGTACCAGCAGAGGCACACTCAACAACATTCAAAACCTGATCGGGTCTGGGAAAAAGGTCCTTGTCTACCTGTCGACATCCAGGTCCTTCACCAAGCTAATTGGCCAGGCGGATCTGGATCAGTTCCTGCAACAGTGTGACCCCAGGACCATTGCGGAGGCCCGGGATCGGATCATCCGCAAGCTCGCCCCAGTCGACCAACTTACGTTTACGTCCCACTCATGACCGAGTGGACTATCACATCCGGATGGTCGGCGGGGAGAATGGCGGGCAAGCCTTTGTCGTCGACCGTGTTGGCCGAGAATTTCGGGAATTTCGGAGACGACCTGGTGAAGTGGCCCCCTAAACTGAGACACGGAGAGATGTGGAAGTATGGGACAGCACTGGCCCATGAACCGTTGCTTCACCCCCGATCATGAACATGGCAAGCCAATGGCTCTCTTTAGGAATCAATAAGTTGCAGCTATTTTCAAGAGAGGAAGCCGTGAAATAGCCCTTTCCCCGGTGGTACCCCGGCGCGAGCCTCATTGATTCTAAAGAAACTCCTCATTTCTCGTTTTTTCAGTTCTGATCTCGCCAAATCATGACCGCTCGCGCGGTTCTCAACCGCGAATCGCGTCAGCGGCTCGCAGGGAGGCTCAAAGCGGGGTTTTTGGGGCGGATTTCGGCTTCGGCGGGGCCTGGGTTCAGGCCGGTTGGAGCGTGGGGTTCGTGAGGGAGGGGTAGCGTTGCAGGTTGTACGTGAGAGCCGGCCAGATCGCTCCCGCAGTCACGCGTTCCAGCCCCCTCTACCGCACTCTCGCCCCGTTCCGTTTCGTCTTCAACCAAGCGTTGGGGAACTCCGCGAGCGGCGCGCGCTTCTTGTAGATCGCCTTCGCTTCCCCGGTCTCCATGCGGGCCAGGAAGGCGTCCACCCGGTCGTCTTCGAGGCGAATGCTCACCGCCCGGCCGTGCTTTTCCATTTGGTTGACCCGCTTCACGCGGAAGTCGCTCAACGTGTGATGGTTCACCTTCCGCAAGCCGGTGAGCCACCCGAATCCGGGCTCCCACTCGCATTGCCGCGCGATCTCCCGCGCCGGATGCGACTCGTCGAGCATGCGCTCCACGTCCACGAGCGCGAACATCGGCTGATCGCGCGCAATATGGCGGAAGCGGCGCCGCGCGACCGGTGGTGCGCCGGCGGAGGCGGAACCGACGGTCGCCGAGGCGGACGCATCGGACCCCGGGGTATCGGAAGCCTCGGGCGGGCTTTGGGCCGCATCGAAGGAAAGCTCACCCTCCGAAAACAGACTCATGCCTCCATTTTACGACGGGCAAACAAAACAGACTAGGAATGTTTCGGGGGAGGGGTGTTTTTTTCACGGCTTCCTCTCTTGAAAATAGCCGCAACGTGCTGATTCTTCAGATGGCCAACCACCCGGCTATTTTCATCATCGGGGGTGAACCCACGGTTCATGGGCCAGTGCTGTCCCTCTTTTTCCTCTTTTTTTAACCCCATCTGATGCCGCCGAAACTTCAAGCGGCTGAGAACCTGGCTTAGGGTCGTGCATTGAGTGTTTGAATAACGTTTTCGAAGTTTCATCGTTACCGTTGTGCAGTCAGATCCACTGTCTTCGATTCATTTGCTTCCAGCCGCACTCGTGCCGCTCGCGCGTCATTCTGGTGCGCCATCTCCGAGGTCCAGTGCGAAGGCTCCGCCAGTTCCGGCACGGCGCTGAGCCGGTAACTCCCGGGAGCAATTCCCGAGGAGAAGCGGTAGACTCCCGATTGATCGCTGCTTCCGGCCTGGACAACCTCGTTCTTGTCGGAAAGCAGCA
>JADLCF010000360.1 GCA_020847315.1 Bryobacterales bacterium
CCCCAGCCATGCACTTCGTCGGCCGTGGGCTTCGCCACCACCATGATGCGGTAGTCGCAATCCGCGGGCGCCTGCCCCTCGCGCTCGATCATCTGCCGGATGGGGTTCATGTCGGCATGCATGGTTCCATCGCCGCCGTAACCGTAAATGATCTCCATATCCCAACGGCCAATCAGACGGTTCTTCCGGGGATGAAAAATCTCCACGGAGACCCGCATGAGATCCTGCGTTTGCAGCCAGCGCGAGATGCCGTGTTCGAGCGTGTTCCATTGCTGCGAAAGTTTGACCGGATCAAGCCCACTCCCGCGAATGATCTCCTTCACGGAGTACATCAGCTTGTCGGCCAGGAACGCAACGCTATAGGCTTTGGTGTCGATATAAGTGCGGGTGCTCATTGTCGGAAAAACGCTCCCATCTTTAAGACATTCGCCAGCCGAAGCCGGGGTTTCGGTTCTTCAATCTCAAACTCCGGAGTTACGCCAAATCGGGGAGTCTCTCCCACCGCCCGGAAGATGGCGTTCGCGCAAAGAGACGCAAGCTCCCGGTTCAGCCAGCGCACATCCGCTGCCTCACAGGGAATGGACATCCGCCATTCCGCCTCTGTAGGGCGCCAGGCGAACTCGTGCAGATCATAGCCGGGCGTCATGATGGCATCTTCGCCGTGCAAGCAGTAGATCCTCACCGTCAAGCCACGCGATTGCAACTCCAGCGGATCGTGCCGCATCGCCTCGGAACTGATCGCCGCGCATGCAAGGCCGCTCATGCGATTCAATTCCAATCGCGCCTGGGATGCCGGGTCGGGAGCAAGGAGCGCTGTGATCGCCGTCCATGTGTCGCTGGCAGACCGCACCGGGGTTGAAACCACGCGGCGCACAATGGCGTCGGCGCGGCTCGGGACTTGTTGGTATTGGACTTCGCTCATCGGAACGTTTCCCTTTCGACTGATGTTTGAGATTGCCGCGGGCCGCTTCTATTCCCGCTCCCTCGCGTGGCCCAGTGCGCGGACGGCGGCCAGCAAATGCCCCGCCGTGAGTTTCCCTGGCTCCACCGCAACGGCTTTATCGTGAGTGCATGCGCTCACCAGCACCTTTCGAATCCGGCGGCCATCCATGCCCTGGCACAGCAGGCAGGCCTCTTCAAACCGGGGATCGTCAAGAATTCCCGCCACTTCCGGATACAGCGTCGCAAGCGCCAGAACGGTATCCGTGAGAATTCGTCTGCATCCATCGGCATCCGGCAGCGGCACGGCTTCAATCGAATCCGCGCGCGACAGGAATGCCTCGTCAATCGCATCGGGGAAGTTGCTCGTGGCGATAAAGAGCAGGTTCGGATAGCGGGCCGCGAGATAATCCAGTTGCGCGAGAACGGCGTCGGTGGCGCGGTGGACGTCGATCGGGTTGGCCTCCATGGAGAGCTTCATCCGGTCCGCCGCAAGCGTTTCCACCTCATCCAGCACCACAATCAACGGCCCCGCATCCGCTTGCTCCGCGATGACACTGCCCAGCAGCTGACGGACCGCCTGCTGGCTTCGACCCAAGGCGGCGCTAGCCATTGCATGCGGCTCCACTTCGATGTACCGGAATGGCTGTTCACTTTCGACGGATTCCGCCGTCCGGGAGGCCAAGCCCCGGGCAAGCGACGTCTTGCCCGTTCCGGGAGGCCCCACGAGCAGGATCACTCCATGCAGCGGAACCGTGGCGCGGTCAAGCCGGCCACGCAGGGTGAAATTGAGAATCGCTTGAGAAACCAGGCGATCCTTGAGTTCCCGTGGAACCAGAACCGCTTCCCACAGAGCGCTGAACTCGGGAGACGGCAAAGCGCGGGCATCCAGCACGCCTTGGGCGTCGCTCAATAGTCTTGGCTGGTTTGCACTTGCCATCGATCGGTCTCTCATTCCGGGAACTGATCCTAGATTCTCGAACATCCCCAACTGATGAGCTTGCTGTACCCTTATTCTAAGGTTGTTTTTCCGAAATGCCAGTGGAATTTTGGCGTCAGCCTAGACGAGCGGTACCATTTGTAAGTACTAGTCCTTTCCAGAACTTACACGATCTCTTCGGTGATATATGCCTGACCCGGAAAGAGAATACACCCTCCCGGAAGCTCTCCGGCCACGAAACATAACTATTTGATCTTTACCGGATAAGTACTAAACTTAAATTCGGAGCGGGATAGACCGGATTTTTCTTGGTGTGGTTCGCGATCGGCGCTACCATGAACTAGCTAACGGTCGAATCGTTCAACAATCCCTATGGCTAGCGAAACTGGAGCCGTACGCACCGATCCCCCTCGAACCATCGACGGAGGACGCCCTTGCCAGGCGGTGGAATTGCTGGGATCGGCTCGCATGCTGAGTCTGGCTATTCAGGAAAGTGTCGAATTGAAGTTGCAGACGGAACTGGCGGGTGACCGGCTGAGCCGTTCGCAATGGAAGTTGCTCGAGATTTTCGCCACCACCACCGTGGGAAATGTTACTGAAGTGGCGGCTTACCTTGGGGTTAGCACGGCGGCAGCCAGCAAGGCCGTGGATCGCCTGGTGCGGCTGCATTTGCTGGAGCGAACCGTGGACACGCTGGATCGCCGCCATGTTCGCCTCGCGCTCAGCCCGGAAGGGAAAACGCTTGCGCACGCCTTCCTGCAAGGTCTCAACCTGCGGCTCCATGAACTCTTGGGAGAAGCGGAGTCCCGCGATTTGGCCGAGATTCGGCGCGTGCTCGACGAATTGACGGCGAAAGTACTGAACGCGGTGGGCAATCCCTCCGGGATTTGCCTTCAATGTGGGCTCAATGCCAGGGAAGAGTGCCTCGTGGATGAAATCCTTCGCCGCGACTGCCTCTTTCATCTCCTCCATCGTAGCGACGGGGTGCGCTCGCGAACGTTGCCCATTGAGGCCTGACGGGCCTCTGCCCTATCCGGCGAGCCCTTCCACAAGACAAAGCAGCGCCCCCGCGGCCACCACCGCCCCCTCCGCCACGCTCAGTTGTCTCACCGTCCCGCTGCGAGGCGCCGTGATTTCGTTCTGCATTTTCATTGCTTCGAGCACCACCAAGCCCTGCCCTTCGCGGACGGCCTCGCCTTCCGAGACCAACACGCGGATCACCCGGCCCGGCATCGCGGCTTTGATCTGTGCAGGGCCGGCGGCTCCTCCCTTTCCGCGGCGTCCGTTCCGCTCCACCGGCTCCAACAGCACCCGGCTCGAACGGTGCTGCGCGATGGTTCCGTAGTGCGCGTGTTCCAGCCGAACGTCGAAACTGCGGAACCCCCGGATCAGGGAGTATATGCCCGGTTCCGCCTCCACATGGCTGACGGTTTGAAACGCGGGCGCGTCCTTTCCTTCCTGGATCACGCGGTAGGTCACCTCGCTGCCGGAGACGCGGAACTCCACGCTCACCACTTCTCCGTTCCATTGCTGGCGCACGATCATCGCAACCCCCTCGCCCGCCCGGACACCCGCCAACGGCTGACGGCCTGCCTGGAGGCCATACCACCGGAGCGCGTTGGACCCTCGCCTTTCGCGGCGGCTAGCGCCCCCGCCAATACCGCCATCTCAACCACCTTCTCATCCAGCGTCTCCTTGCCTCGCCGCGCCATGTATTCTTCGATGAAGCCGGTGTGAAGATGCCCGGCCCGAAACTCCGGATCGTTGAGAATCTGGTGGAAGAACGAGATTGTCGTCTTCACGCCATTCACCGAATACTCCTCAAGCGCGCCACGCAAACGGGCAATCGCCAAGTGGCGCGTTTCAGCGTGCACGGCCAGCTTCGCAACCAGCGGGTCGTACTCCATGGGAATGGTCCACCCGAGGTAAACGCCGGCATCGAGCCGCACCCCGGGTCCGGTGGGCCGATGAAGCCGCGTGATCGTGCCGGGGGACGGAAGAAAGCCATTCTCCGGATCTTCCGCATAGATCCGGCATTCGATGGCGGACCCCCGCCAGCGCACATCCTGCTGAGAGATTTCAAGCCGTTGGCCCGCCGCAATCCGCAGTTGCTGATGCACGAGGTCGTAGCCCGTCACCAGTTCCGTCACCGGATGCTCCACCTGCAGGCGGGTGTTCATTTCGAGAAAGTAAAAGTTAAGAGAGGCATCCACCAGGAACTCGACCGTGCCTGCGTTGTAGTATCCGGCAGCGCGGGCGGCGCGGCAGGCCGCTTCCCCCATCCGCTCCCGCAATTCGGGATGGATCGCCATCAACGGCGAAGGGCTCTCCTCAATCACCTTCTGGTGACGCCGCTGCAGGGAGCACTCCCTCTCTCCCAAGTGAATGAGATTTCCGTGCTGATCGCCGAGCACCTGTATCTCAATGTGGCGTGGGCGGACCACCGCCTTCTCAATGTAGACACGCGCATCATGAAAGGCCCGGTCGGCCTCGCTCGACGCATCGCGAAGCGCCGCTTCCATTTCGGCGGGCGTTGAGACCAACCGCATCCCTTTTCCGCCGCCTCCGGCCGCCGCCTTGAGCAAGATCGGATACCCCACCTCCGCCGCGATCGCGAGCGCTTCGTCAAGATCGCTTACCGTCCCCGCCGCGCCCGGCACAGTAGGCACTCCGGCCTCGCGCGCGATGACCCGCGCCGCCGTTTTCGAACCCATTCGGCGGATCGTTTCCGGGGATGGGCCAATAAAGATAAGCCCGGCATCCACGCAAGCCTGGGCGAATGCCGCGTTCTCGCTCAGAAATCCGTAGCCGGGATGCACGGCTTCCGCGCCGGTGCGCCGGGCGGCGTCGATCACACGCTCGATGTTGAGGTAACTTTCCCGCGAATCCGCCGCTCCCAGGCACACGGCTTCATCCGCCATCCGGACGTGCAGCGCAGCGCGGTCCACGCCCGAATAGACGGCCACGGAGGCAATCTCGAACTCGCGCAGCGCGCGGATGACCCGTACCGCGATCTCTCCCCGATTCGCCACCAGCACCTTGCGGAACATCGTCCGGATTGTAACAGGCCTTGGCCTGTCTTCGCGCCGTTTTTCCGTCGTGCGCGGCCGCTTCCCGATGTATCCTGTCAACAGATTGGTGCGTCCTGTTATTCTAGGTACGTTAAAAACTTGATTTCCCAGGAGTGATCTTCCATGAGCGATGTGACGCGTCGAAGCTTCGTCCAGACCTCCGCCGGAGTGGCTGCGGCCGCGGCGCCGGCGTTTCTTCAGGCACAAAACGCGAATAGCCAGGTTCGCGTGGGTTGGATCGGCGTTGGCGGTCGGGGCTCTTACTGCCTCAAGGCCATGCTCGATGCGAATAAGGGCAGCGTGGTCGCCACCGCCGTTTGCGATACCTACGACGGCGCGATGGCCAAGGGCAAGGACATTATCCAGACCGTGGGCGGCAACACGCCGAAGACCATCCACGATTACAACGATCTGCTTGCCGACCCGAACATTGATGCCGTGGTGATCATGACGCCGGAGCATCTCCACTATCCGATGACCATGGCGGCCCTTCGCGCGAAAAAGCACATTTACGTGGAGAAGCCGCTATCTCACCTCGTCGAGGAAGGGTTTGAAATTGTTGATCTGGCCGCGAAGACCAATGTCGTAACGCAGGTCGGCACGCAGAACCGCAGCAACAAGCTCTATCAGACGGCGAAGGAACTGATCGGCGAAGGCAAGATCGGCGACGTGCATTACGTGCGCGCATTCTGGTACCGCAATTTCACCGAAAAACAATTGGGAGCCCCGCGGCCCTGGCGCTACATCATCCCGGACGATACGACGCCCGCCAATACGGATTTCAACCGCTTCCTCGGCGACGCGCCCAAGCGCCCCTACAGCAAGGAACGCTACTTCCAGTGGCGGAACTATTGGGATTACTCGAGCGGCATTTCCACTGACCTGCTCGTGCATCAGACCGACATCAGCAACTACATCCTTTCGAACCCGCTGCCCACCCAGTGCCTGGCTTCCGGCGGCATCTATCGCTGGAACGACGGGCGCGAAGTGCCGGATTGTATCTCCGCGGTCTATGAATACCCCAACAAGTTTCACCTCAACTATTCGAGCTACTTCGGCAACCAGTACTTCAGCTACGGCGAACAGTTCCTGGGCGATTTCGGCATGATCGAAGTGATCGGCCGCAAGAAGCTCCGCTACTTCCCCGAAGACTTTGGCGCCGCCATGAACCCCGAACGGTTGAAGGGCCTCAAGCCGCTCGAACTCGATTACATCAAGGACTTCCAGCAGCCCGACGCCACTCACGCCCACTTCGTGAACTGGGTGCACGCGATTCAGGGCAAGGAAAAGGCCATCGCCCCATTGTCGGTCGGGCAGGAAGCCGCCATTCCCGGCCACATGGCCACCCAGAGCTACCGGCGCGGCACGAAAGTGACTTGGGACGCGAAGAACCGTAAGTTCATTTACGGCTAGGCATCCGCTACCCCAACCTTGTGGTGAATCCGGCCGGAGCGATGGCAGTATCGCTCCGGCCGTTCTTTTTGTGAACGGCGTCTTCTCATTCCCGCCCGGGAGGCTGGCGGCCATCCCCAACACCCGCCCGCCGGGCAATCGAAGCTACGGCTTCACGGCAGCCGTCTTGCCCGCGCTGAGCATGTTGGCAAAAATACGAAACGCTCCAGGAACGCCGGCAGGCAGTTGCCGGAACCAGGAGTAGCTCGTGTAGATGAAGACACCCTTGCCGAACTTCGCGTAGAGGATCCCGTCGGCAAGTGGCTTTTCTCCTGGGTCGTGCGTGGCGATCACGGTCTCATAGCGATCATCGAATTTCGACGGGAAATAGAGACCCCGCTCCTGCACCCACCCCGCGAAATCCCGCTCACGAATCCTGTTCGGGAGATTCAGCAGCGGATGGCCGGGTTTGAGAATGGTTACGGGAGCATCCTCCACGCTCACGCGGTCTCGTCCGATCTCCATGGGGTAGGGTCCGATCTGCAAACCCGCGCCCGGAGACGCCGCGCCCGCCCCCAAATTCTGTGTCGTGTTGTATTGCACCAGATACGTGCCGCCTTGCTCGATGTAATGCAGCAGGCGCTGGTGGCTGGCGACCAGATCCGGCCGGGTGTTATACGCGCGGACGCCGGCCACGATGGCTTCGAACCGGGAAAGATCCCCGCGCGTGAGATCCGCTTCCGTAAGCAGTGTCACGTGAGCGCCGATCTGTTCGAGCGCCTGCGGGATATCGTCTCCCGCGCCCATGACGTAGCCAATCTCGTGGGAAAGCAGTTCGATGGGCGATCGCACAATGCGCGCGGTCTCCGGGAAAAACATCGTTTGCGGTGGAATGTGCGGGTAGCTGACCACCGTCATCCCGCGCTGATAAAGCGCGCCATCCACCTTGGCAACCGCCTGCAGTGAGGCCTCCTGCTCTCCCGCGGGAGGGGTAACTTCGAAGGAAACCGTCGCCATCTCATGGGCGTTCGCGATCTGAAACGGGATGGATGCCGGCTTCACACTCCAGCCATCGGGAAGGCGAAGCGCGGCTTGTCCGCTCAGCTTCGCGCGATGGGCGGTTAGCGTGAGACCCACCTTCTTGGCCGCGTTCGCAGGAAACACCAGGCTCCCCTGCGCCAGATGGAGTGTGACTGCGGGTGTCACCACCAAGGGTCGCGTAAGTTCCCCATAGAGCGGATCCACATAACGCTGTTGCACCGGGCGGCGGTATTCGATCTCCTGCGCGGAAGCGCCGTCGCCCACTTTCACCCGGATGCGCGCGCGCAAGGGCGAGGGCGTCTCCGGCTGTCCAATAAGGGAATAGTCGTCAGGCTCCACCTGATAACGGTCGTTCCGAGGGGGCTCCTTCAGCCAATATGGCTGCGTGATCGGGAAATCGGCCGGCAGCGGAATACGCAGCGGCTTCACCTCGCGGTGGTTCGCGGGAAGCGGCAGCGCTTCGGTTAGGACGGCGGGTTCCCCCTTGACGCCTTCAACTGCAACCGATTCCAACAACATCGGAACGCTGGAGCGGTTAACCAGTTCCAGGTTCACCGTCAGCGTTTCACCGGGAACAATCTCGTGGACCGTGGCGGAGGCATCCAGCCAAAGCCCCGCGCACAGAGCGATGGTGTTATCTACCTCCTTCAACTTGCGCTCGACAAGCGGCGTTCGTTCAAGGGCAAGCATAGCGGCGCGGGCCGCCAGCAGCGTGGGGACGGATTTCGATGGATGGACGAAATCGAACCCGTCGCGGGCCTCGCGGAGCAAATCGCCCACGCGCCCGGCGCCGGGAACCCGGCCCCAACTCAGATCGATCCCCTCGAACGGATCTTTGGTGGCGGGTTCTCCTTCGAGCAGCACCAGAAAATCACGGGCCTCTCCCTTGCGTTGAGGCGCGCCCATGGTTTGGCTGCGATGCTGGCTTCGGCTCATCCCGGCGATTTCCTGATAGGAGTATCCCAGCACCGGGTTGAATTCCCCCGTGGGAAGCACCAGCCTGGGTTCGGATTCTTTGATCTGGTCTTCCACCCGGCGCCACGAATACGTGTTCCAAAAGAGCCGTTTCGCCTGCCACGGTTTCACCCATTTCAGTTGATCGGGGAAACGCTTCGGATCGGCCGCGGCGTGGAACGCTTCCTTCCCCAAGATCGCGGAGGCCTGGTGATTCCCGTGCCCGTCGTTGGGGGTGCCGGAAAACCGGTTAATGATGATGTCGGGTTGAAATTCGCGAATGACCCAAACCACGTCCCGCAGTGCGTTCTCGCGTCCCCACTTTGCGAAGGTCTCTTCGGCGGTCTTCGAAAAACCGAAGTCAATCACTCGGGTAAAGAACTGCACCCCTCCATCGATCTCTCTGGCGCGAAGCAATTCCTGCGTGCGAATGACGCCCACCAACACCCCCTGCTCCGGGCCCAGAAGATTCTGCCCGCCTTCCCCGCGATTCAGGGAGAGATAGCCCATCCTCACGTGGCGGCCTCTCGAGAAGTAGGCGATGACGGCCGTATTCTCGTCGTCCGGATGGGCTGCGATCATGAGGGCGCTACCGGTAACCTGTAGCTCTTCGAGCGAGGAATAGATCTTGTCCGCGCCCGCGAGATTCTCTTGCCCGATGGCTGAAGGCGCAACGCTGAGAATAAGCAGGATCCAGACAAGAATGGCGGTGCGCCGGGGGTGGCGAACTAGGGAGAGGGAGGACATAGAAATCGCTTCAAAGCTCAAAGAAATCCAGGTCGAGCGCATAGCGCGCCCGGTGCTTCGGGGCGAATGCTGCCCCCACATTCTATCGTGCCCACATCCGATCGTGCCCCCGCCGTTCCCCATGGCGCGGTTGCCTCCGGACGGAGATCGCTATCCCAAAAACTCCTAGGACCCGGTAAATTCTGCGGGTGCTACTTCAGGATCGCGTAACATCCTTCAGCTCTTCGCAAGCCGTGTGGAAGCGGATTACTCATGCGGAATCAGCAGGATATCCCCTAGTTTTAGCCTGGGCCTCCTCGTTGCCCGTAGAATGGCCCCTCGCTTGCATCCTTAAGCGTGAAGATCATAAGTGGCTTAGGAAAAATAGGGTTGATTCTCCGTCAGATCATCCGCTAATCACCCGTCAGCATCCGCCCAGGTAATACCGCCAGCAACCCCTGCCCAACCGAGTTTCTTAAGCCCTTTTCTTCCCTTCCGAAACAGCGAAACGGACGCCGGATGGCGTCCCTTCGTTCTCTCTTGAGTTAGCTCGGCCTGCCCCCTCGCACAGCGAAACGTTTGGATTGGGGCATCGCTCCAAAGGGGGAGCCTGTGGATAAGAGGCCGGCTCGCGTCGTGACAGCTTGGCGCAATACCGGCAAGGAACGTGGTTGCGCTCCTCCGAAAGCCGGATGGTCTTGAAATGATCCAGTACAATGATAAATAAGGAGAAACGTACGAATGCGAGAAGACTCTGGCGTCAGTGTTATCTGGTTTCTGGCGGGAATGACCATCGGCGCGGGCGCCGCGCTGCTGTTCGCCCCGCAATCCGGGCGGGCAACCCGCCGAATGATCCGTCGCCGCACGCAGTACGGACGGGAAGCGATTTCGGAGAAAGGCCGTGGCGCCGTCGATTACGGCCGTTCTCTATACGAAAAGGGAAAAGAGCTTGTCGATGAGGCTTCCGGCCTGGTGAATAAGGGCAGGCAGATGGTGCAAGGGCACGATTCCTAGCGATTCCAGCCCAGCTTGCCGCCACGATTTGCTTCAGCGGCATCTTCGGGTTGGAGCCTGCGTCCGCAATATGGGTTGCGCGAAGTGGTGAGGGATCTCTTGAGGCGGCATGATCGGTTTACCGGCATGCCGCTTTTTTCAGGTAACGAGATTGGCAAGGAGATTTCGATGTCCGCGAGTACGCACGCTTCCGGCTCCAGCGTCGCCCCGTTTCGCAATGAGCCTTATGCCGACTTCCAGGTTGAGGCCGTCGCGTCGAACGCCGCTGCTTCTTACGCGAGGGTGTCCGCCGGGCTGGGCGCGGCGCATCCGCTACTCCTTGACGGGGAGTGGGTGGATCGCCCGGAGCATTTTGAGAGCGTGAACCCCTCAATGCCGTCGCAGGTCGTCAGCCGCCATGCCAAAGCGACCGTGGAGGATGCGCGCACGGCAGTCCAATCCGCGGCGGAGGCGTTTTCGCAGTGGAGCCAGACGCCAGCCGCACAGCGGGCGGCGCTGGCGTTCAAAGTGGCTGCATTGATGCGGCAACGCAAGATGGATCTGGACGCGCTTCTTGTCATAGAAGCGGGGAAGAGTTGGGTAGAAGCCGAGGCCGATGTCGCCGAGGCGATCGACTTCTGCGAGTACTATGGCCGGGAAATGCTGCGGGTTTCCGGCAGCCATCCCACGGTTCCCCAGCCCAACGAGCGGAATGAACTTTCTTATATCCCTCTTGGCGTTGGGGTGATTATCCCTCCCTGGAATTTCCCTCTGGCGATTCTCTGCGGAATGACCATCGCCGCGTTGGTGACGGGGAACACCGTGGTCTTGAAGCCCTCCTCCGACACGCCGCTCATCGCGGTGACCTTCGTCAAGCTCCTGCTGGAAGCGGGTTTGCCGCCCAAAGCGATCCAGTTGTTGACAGGCCCGGGCGCAGCCATCGGCGATGCGCTGGTCGAGAACCCGAAGACCCGTTTTGTCTCCTTCACCGGCTCTAAGGCGGTGGGGCTGCGCGTGAACGAACTGGCCGCGAAACCACAGCCGGGACAGATCTGGATCAAGCGCGTGATCGCCGAAATGGGCGGCAAGGATGCCATTATCGTCGATGCGGATGCCGATCTCGACGCCGCCGTGAGCGGCATTCTCGCATCCGCCTTCGGTTACAGCGGACAAAAGTGCTCCGCGTGTTCGCGGGCGATTGTCGACGCTTCCGTTTACGACGCGGTGCTGGCCCGGCTCAAGGACGGAGCCGAAGACCTGAGGATGGGATCCGCGGAAACCCCTGGCATCCACCTCGGCCCCGTCATTAACGAGCGGGCGCGGAGGAACATCCTCAACTACATCGAAACGGGCCGGGCGGAGGCGCGCTTGCTCTCGGGAGGAAAGGCGGGCGAGGGAGAGGGCTATCTGATTGAACCGACGATTTTTGTGGATGTCCCCTCAACCGCGAAGCTCTTTCAGGAAGAAGTCTTCGGGCCCGTCCTCGCCGTCACCAAAGCGGCTGATTTCGACGATGCGCTTCGCCTGGCCAACGATACGGAGTATGGTCTCACCGGTGCGATTTATTCCAGGAATCCCGAGAAAATTGCCCGCGCCCGGCGTGATTTCCATGTCGGCAACCTGTACGTGAATCGTAAATGCACAGGCGCCCTGGTCGGCTCCCATCCCTTCGGCGGCTTCAATATGTCGGGCACGGATTCGAAAGCGGGCGGGCCGGAGTATCTGCTCCTCTTCATGCAAGCGAAATCCATCTCAACCCGAAGCGTAGGGTAACGGCTTCCGCTACGCGCGCGCGGAGAGATTCTGCACGCAAAGGATCGTTCTACGATCTTCCTCGCGGCAGTTCCCGTTCGAGAAATCTCCGCTGAATTCAGTCGCGGACCCACTAGGCGCTCGCGATAGTACTTCGCGGTGCTATTCCATGAAAAATTCACGTTTGTGAATCCCTAACGCAACTTAAGATCAAGTATTGGGTTCCAGCATTGCCCCCTTCATCGGAGGCATCAGGGAGAGCGCACAGTCATGACGAGTGGGTTTTGCCGGTTGAATCAATCCCAACGCGCCTGGAAATTTCTGCTTCTGGCAATGGCGCTATCCGTCGTTTGCACTGCGGCCGTAACCAGGGAGGAAGCCGCGCTCTTCCTTGAACAGGCCACATGGGGGCCCACCCCGGAACTGATTTCGAAGGTTTCGGCGGAAGGGAAAGAGAAATTCCTGGATGAGCAATTTGCCGCTACGCCGACGCTTTATCCCTTGCCCGCGGATACCCAGACCTCCATGGGCCCGTATCAGCGGCTTTTTTATCAGTACGGCGTCCACCAACCCGATCAACTCCGGCAGCGGGTAGCGTTCGCGCTTGGGCAGATTCTGGTAGTCTCCGCCAACACGCTTGGCAGGCCTCAGCAGATGGTTCCCTATATCAACCTCCTGCAATCCAGCGCATTCGGGAATTACCGGGACCTTCTCCTGAATGTTTCGTTGAGCCCCGCAATGGGTGACTATCTCGACAACGTCAACAATCAGAAACCAAACCCTGCCACAAACTCCTCGGCGAATGAGAATTTTGCGCGCGAATTTCTGCAACTCTTCACCATTGGCCCGGAACTGCTGAACGACGACGGCAGCGTCCGCACGGACATCGCGGGCCAGCCGCTACCGGCTTACACGGAAACAACCGTCAAGCAGATGGCATTGGCCGTCACGGGTTGGGTGTACGCGCCCGCGCCGGGGCAGCCGGTCAAGTCGAGGAATCCCGCGAATTACGCCGTGCCCATGGTCGCCTATGAAAAGAGCCACGACCTCACGGCGAAAACCCTGCTCGATGGATACATGCTCCCTGCGGGCCGAACCGCGCGGGAGGATCTCGAAGACGCCGTCACTCACATCTTCAACCACCCGAACACCGGCCCCTTCGTCTGCGTGCGCCTGATTCGCAGTCTCGTGATGAGCAACCCGAGTCCCGGCTACGTAAGGCGGGTGGTTGCCGTGTTCAACAACAACGGAAGCGGCGTGCGCGGAGATCTGGCCGCCGTGGTGCGGGCTATCCTGCTAGATCCGGAAGCGTCGAGCCTCTACGGCACGCCCGAAATGAACCGGGCGCGCTCCGGGCACCTGAAAGAGCCGGTGCTCTTCGTGCTTGGCATTCTGCGGGCGATCGGCGCCACCGTCACCGATTCGAATAATCTCAACCGCTTCCCTAGCGGCATGGGGCAAAGCGTCTTCTACCCTTCGAGCGTTTTCAACTACTATCACCTCGACCATCAGCTCGGGGATACCGGCATGTTCGGCCCCGAGTTTGAGCTGCATACCTCCTCGGCGGCGATCCAGCGGGCAAACTTCATCGCATCGGTAGTTGATCGCGGCTTGGGAGCGGGTGCAACGGTGAGCTTTGACGCGCTTGCGGCGCTTTCGTCAGACCCGGATGCGCTGATCGAGGAACTCAGCGTGCGGCTCACCCACGGAAGCCTCCCCGCAGCGGCCAAAGCGGCGGTGAAGTCGTTCGTGATGGGAACAGCGAACCCAACGCAACGCGCCACGAGGGCCTTTTATTTGGTGGCCGCATCCCCGTTCGGCGCCGTTTCCGGAGCGCGCAGTGAGCCGCCCGGAAGACGAAGCGGCGGGCGGCAGCGGGCGGTGAGAAGCGGCCGGCAGTAAGGCCACGGAAGAGGTAGACGATGGCAATCCTATCCAGAAGATCGTTTCTTGCATCGAGCGCTCATCTCGCCGCGGCCGGAATCGGTTTCGGCCGCTTCGGCCTCATGAACGCCTCCGCGCAGAGCAGCGGCGATTACCGCGCTCTCGTGTGCGTCTTTCTCTTTGGCGGAATTGATGCGCATAATCTGCTGGCGCCCAGAGGCAATGGGTACGCGCAATACGCCTCATTGCGTCAGAACCTCGCCATCGCCCAGGACACCCTCCTGCCCGTGACCACCAAGGCCGGCGTCGAGTACGGGCTGCATCCCAATCTGGCCGCGATTCACCCATTCTATGCGGCGGGCAGGATGAGTATGCTGGCGAATGTAGGCGTCCTCTTCCGGCCGACCACCAGGGACGAATACCGCAACCGGGCTGTGCCGCTCCCGAACAATCTCTTCTCCCATTCCGATCAGCAGCAGCAATGGCAGACCGGCGACTTCGACCACTTCCGCGGCACCGGCTGGGGAGGAAGAACCGCGGACCAGGTGGCGTACATGAACGCGCCATCGAAGTTCCCCACCGCCGTCTCGCTTTCCGGTAACCCCATCTTGCTGACGGGCTCGGATACGAAGCCCGCTACCTTGCAGGCGGGCTCGACGGTCACGCTGTCCGGTGGTGGCGGCACGGCATTTCGAACGCAGCGCGATGCCGCATTACAGGAACTGATCAAGATCGATTCCGGCTTGACGATGATCCAACAGGCCGGTGCGTCCTTGCAGGATGGCATCGACATCGGCAAGCTCATCCAGTCCGCGACGGAGGCGGCGCCTCCGCTCACGACGGCGTTTCCCAACACCGGCCTCGGCAGACAGTTGAGCGACATTGCGAAACTGATCGGGGTGAGAAGCAGCCTCGGGATGCGCAGGCAGATTTTCTTTGCAAGCCTGGGGGGCTTTGACACCCACGCCAACCAGCTTGCTACCCACGTTGCGCTGCTTCCCCAACTCGCGGAGGCAATCGCCGCTTTCTATCAGGCGACCGAGGAAATGGGGGTAGCGAACTCGGTGACCACATTCACCGAGTCCGAATTTGGAAGAACGATGCAACCAAGCGCCGGCGGTGGAACCGATCACGCCTGGGGAAGCCATCACTTCATCGTCGGAGGCGCGGTAAAGGGTGGCGACCTCTTCGGCACATACCCAAACCTCGCCCTGGCCGGGCCGGACGACGCAAACTCCCGAGGAAGCTACATCCCCACCACCTCGCTAGACCAGTATGGCGCCACCCTCGCCTCCTGGTTTGGCGTCCCCCCTGCGGGGCTCGATGCAATCTTCCCGAACCTGGCAAACTTCTCGAAGAGGGACTTAGGCTTCCTGAGCTAGCCCCAGGTTTTGAAGTCACGAAGAAAGTCGCATTTCGGGGGTGAAGCACGAGCCTGTCGCAATGAACGCACCCGCTCATCCGCCGCAGCGCCGTCTCCTCCGTCGATACGCACAGCGATTTGTCGGCGATGTGCCAGTTTGCGCGGGGTTTCTCCCCGGCTTCTCGATACTTGCACTGCGTGGCGGAGTGCATCCTCACGCCCGGCTTCTTCCCCGATTCGGGAAAATAATCCTGCCGCCCGCATTTGCCCTGAGAACTTTCCCGCCGTTCGCCCACTTCCTTCCCAGGAGGCGAAATGGCCACGGCACACCCTTTCAGCGAACAAGCGGTCCGCTCCCGGTCCTGGTTCCAGCGCTTGTTGGGAACCCACCCGCGAGAGAACGCGATCCTCGCCATTCAGAATTGCCTGGCGCGGGCTGATAGCCTCCGGGACGTCACGCCGTCTGAAATCCTGGACGCGGCCGCGGAGCACGGGGTAGAGACTCTGACGGTTTTCGATGCCGAATTGCGCGGCATCTTCGAGAAGCACCTGGCGCATTGTTTGGAGGATCAGGCTCTCACCGAGGAGGAGATTGAGGATCTAGCCGCCATACCATCCTCAGGAGGCAGACCGAACAGTTCCTTCGATACAGTGCCACTCACCTCGATGGTCCAGTAGTACTATCCGTGATCGACTTCTGGTACGAGCGTGTGTTTTGAACCACCATCATGAAGTAAACTGTTGCCGTCACATCTCGTCAACGGAGTTGGACGATTGCAATGGATTCGATAGGTGAGCTGCTAGTAGAAAGATGGAATGAGATCGAAAGCGGGAAAGAATCGCTGCTGGAGAGGCTAGACGCCAGCCGCGATCTCAACGCTTTGACGCTGTTGGAGATCGCTAAGCTGTCAGAGGATCTTCGGAGTCTGCATGACTGTTGCATGGATCTTCTCCAGGAGCTGGTGCAAAGGAGCCCCGAAAGGAAGGACCATCCCGTTGGTCGAGCGTCTGCTGAGATTACTCTGCTCGGTTTAAAGACCCTATTAGATGACTTTCGTGCGGCGGAAGCGCAAGCGGAGATGCTGGCTGCGCTTTCAGTAATCGAAAAAGTACTGCGCATTCGTCACCGCACGGCAGAGAGCTTCCCTGCCCTCGATGAGTTTCACCGAGAGGTGCGATCAATAAAGGAGCAGGTCAAGGCGGATCCTTCATCATCAGTCGTCGGCGACCTTGTCGAGGGAACTCATCCCTACTGTCTGCTTCTCCGGTTTGTAGAGAACTTTGACGAGCTGGACGACACGGAGTGGTCTGACCTTCAATCGTCCCTTAAGAGCCAGTTCGCCCCGGCGGTGGTCGCTGCCGCAGGGAGGGGTCGTCTCGAATGTGAAGCGTTGCTCACCAGAGAAGACGGTTCGGAACTTACAACTGAAGAGTCTCTCCAGCGCGAGACCGAACGCGAGCCCCCTGTGAATGGCGATCCCATGGATGGCGTTAACGCGCCAAGTAGCTCGCCCCCAGGCTCCTCAAATCAGACACCTGCAGTCAACAAGGAATCCATTGTTGACGCAAGCGTCGTAGGACGTCACAGAGCCTTCGCACCATTCAAGCCGTCGGACTCTTCTGAGTCCCCCGATAGGGATTCGCAAGAGTCTTACACCCAATCGGCGAACGAACCGCCAGAATCTCTCGAACCCGGCGAGAGTCAAGAAGCCGCCCGTCAGGATGACTCCCAAATTCCGAAGTTAGAACAAGCCCGGGAAACCAATCCGCAAATAGAGGCTGCGCCTGCGCTACCCAGCACTCCAGACGCGAAGTCGAAAGACGAAAGCGACGATTACGCAACGGAGACCCATTCCTCAACTTCCGATAACTCAGAGGCCAAATACGTCGTTGATGCCGGGAACTCGTGTGAAGATACGGACACTGGGGAAGCTCTTCAAGAGGAGCAACAATGTGTCGAGATGAATTCAGTATCCACACGCGGAATGCGTGACTGGGTCTGGAAGCTCGTCGCAGATGGCCGCGTGGGCTTGGCTGCTACCCTTGCAAACGCCCTAAATCAAGCGCTGCCTGATTCGAGCCCACAATTCCCGGTGTGGCTTCTGCGCACAGTAAGTCTCTCTCCATACCTCGCACAAGAACACGGCGAAGTTGCCGTGGCGCTACAAAAAGATCTTGCATGGTTCACGAGTGAGGAGGACCTAACCAGTGGAGAGGATGAGGACTGGCGCGATTCGATCCGGCTACTTCTCTTTTCGGCTACCGCACGGGCAACATTGTTGTCTCCACGGATTGGAGCAACCAGGATCCTCCGGTCACTGCGGGTCAACAACTTGTCAACGCATCTGGCGGACCTGCGTAACCACCTCTGTGCCTTTTCAGATGGACAAACGCCACTAGAACCTTCCATTCTTCGTGAGGTGAAATCAGAAGCGGCGTGGCAAGCAGACCTCGAGCATATTCAGAAAGACACATCTGAATATGCGGCACGAGCGACGCGTTTTTCTATGGTCTACGCACCAGCAACAAAGGTCTGGGGAGCCTGGCTGGGGAGGAATGGCCTCATTCAGAATCTCCTGGAGACGGTTAAAAACAACGACACTACACAAATTGAACTGATCCGCACTGAGATGAGTCGTCTCTCCAACCAAGCAAACGTCCGAAAAGAATTGGACTATATAGATCGCAAAGTGCTAGGTCGGAGAATAGGCGCTCAAATTACAGCGCGAGCCCTCGCGCAAGTTCAGATGCATGTTGCTGAAGCTCTCGAGTTTCCCCGTAGATGGTTGGCCTTACACGACTCAAAGCCGGGACGCTCGACCGGATATCAACAGTCAGCTGCACAGCATCTTTGGGCCGTACTTAAACCACTTTGCACGTCGGCACTCTCGGATTTGGAGAGGCTTATCGCAAATCGGCACCCACGAAGAACCTACGCCGCGGCGTCCGAATGCCGTAACTCCATAAACAGCATCATTAGCTTATTCGATGTAGATCATCCATTCTCTGCTCTGGAGCCGGATCCGAAAGTCATAAGGCAGAGAGAGTTGCTCCTAATTCCCGATATCCCTCTCGATACGAACTGGGAACCTGCCATCTCGGGAGCTGAGTTGCAGAAACGCCTTACCTCGTTCCTCCTCTCTGAGCAGGCAAGTTTCGAAACCATATTTGATTGCTATCTTCAGCGTGGCGATCACGAGGCCACCGGCCGAGTACTTACCATTCTAGAGTCTGATAATCCAAAGTTGGCCTCAACGCTAAGCGAACATCGAGACCAGGCACTTCTAGCGCGCAGGCGAGATCTCAAGCGAGACGTGGAAGCAGTCCGCAAGAATGTTTATGGCGCGATGAACCTAGGCGCTCTCCACGAAAAAGAACAGGTTGAGCTTTGTGCCAAGCTTGACCAACTCATCGATACGTCAGACGAGGTGATTCGTTTCGATGTCGCACGTGACAACCTTGCGAGCATTCTTAAAGCCGTTCGGGATAGGAAAGAAGATCTGATCGAGGGTGTACGCCAACGCCTCTACCAGCTCGCGCCTGACCATCCTGATCGTGCCCGGATCGCAGCTCTGTTAGATAAAGAGGATCTGGTTACCGCGAACGACTTCATCGAGCTTCTGAGGCGAGGTGAAACGCTTCCCGGTGAGAATTTGATGCGTGATCCACTTTGTGATTTCTTCCCCGAGAAATTGCAACAAATTGAAAGGCAAGTTGAAGAAGATCGGTCTCCGGTCCTGATGATAAATAGAGTCAGAGATCAGCGGAGTTTTTGCGAGATCGACATGTCGCGGGTTCCGGGCGGACACGCGGCCCAAGCCTCCGAGCTACTTGATTATTGGTTTAGGGTTAAGCGAACTCATCAGATCGACTCGGTCACCGCCAAGAATATCTTGGACCGTTTGGGTTTTAATGTACTCGGCGTAAAAGTACGAAGCTTGGGTAGAAAAGTCTGGATGGAGGTGACGACCGATGTTGTGTCCAGCCGTGAATTTTGTCCGATTCCGCAGTTCGGTTCGCTGGCACAAGGACGTTACTTTGTATTTTGCACTTGGGACAGGCCGGCTGATAAAGATCTTCTTGCTGATATAGGAGATGCCGCCCATAACAATGCAGTGATAGTCCTTTATTTTGCACGGATGCCTGAAAGGAAGCGACGGGAGCTTGCAACTAGCAGCATACGAAATCGAAGAAGCTTTGTTTTGATCGATGAATCTCTAATAGTGTATTTATGCGGTGAACGAGACTCACGTTTGCCTGCGATGTTCAAGTGTTCGCTGCCTTTCACATTTGCACAACCCTACACAACGACCGCAGGATTGGTGGCGCCGGAGATGTTCTACGGGAGGGACTACGAAAGGGAATCTATTATAGATCGGATGGGGTCATGCTTTATTTATGGAGGGCGACAACTAGGCAAGACCGTACTGCTACGTGATGTCGAGCGCCGGTTCCATGATGCAAAGTTGGGTAGAATTGCTTTGTGGTTTGATCTCAAAACCCGCGGGATTGGGTATAACCGTGCGATCGATGATATATGGACGTTGTTAGCTAGCGAACTAAAGAGAGCTGAAGTTCTTCCGGCCAATGTGCCCCCACAAACCAGTGTTGATCGAATCCTAGAGTACGTGGAGGCTTGGCTACAGGCCGAGAAGTCTAGGCGGCTCTTGCTTCTTCTCGATGAGGCAGATAGATTTCTTGAAATTGATAGTTTAACTCCCAATGACCGCAGACAGTCCAGTGGCTTCGAGCGTGTAGCGAAGCTTAAGGGACTAATGGACCGTACAGAGCGAAGGTTTAAAGTCGTTTTTGCCGGGCTGCATAACGTCCAACGAACGACACGACTTGCAAACCATCCCCTCGCACACTATGGAGAACCGCTATGTATTGGGCCATTGCTTGACCGCGGCGAATGGCGGGAAGCGAAAAAGCTCATTGAAGAACCTTTAGGCGCACTGGGCTTTCGTTTTGAATCTCCAGACCTCGTGATGCGGGTGATAGCTCAGTGTAACTACTACCCCAGTCTGGTGCAATTGTATTGTAATCATCTCTTGCAGCATGTGCGGAGCGGTGGGGCACGATTTGATCCCCAAGCAAGCCCTCCATATACGCTGACTTCGCAACATCTTGAGGACGCGTATCGCAGTCGCGATTTACAAAAGGCGATTAAGGACCGGCTTCTGTGGACACTTCAGCTAGATGGGAAATATGAGGTGATTGCATACTCGATTGCCTACGAGTTCTTGTTGGATCGGGATCGAGGAATGGTGGACGGCTTTTCATTGAGCGAAATTCGCCAGAATGCACTAGGGTGTTGGGCTGAAGGTTTCTCAGAGCATTCCACAGAGGAATCGTTTGAGGTGCTGCTTGATGAGATGGTGGGTCTCGGTGTTTTGCGCCTCTCGTCGCCAAGGCATTACACGCTCAGGACTCCCAACGTACTCCGGCTCATGGGCTCGCTAGAAGATGTTGAAGCCGCGCTCCTGATGACTAGAGAGGCCGTCCCCGAGTACGAATCAGTGGCGTTTAGATCCGCGCGCCCAGACGGAGGTTATCGTCGACACCCGCTGACTGCGCAACAAGAGGCTGTGTTGCGGACTCGGGAACATGGGGTATCGATAGTTTTTGGGGTCGAGCAATCAGGAGGCTCAGAACTGCAGGAGTTCTTGACGGCCGGTTTCGGTGCAGACTTCATGCTCGTTGGTGATGGGATCAGCAATGTAATGGATTTTGAGAGATGGCTGGCGACGCTCGAAAAGCGCTCCCGAGACGGCATCAACGTCGTCTTGATCCCTGCGGCATCGGATTGGGGATGCGAATGGGTGGAACGAGCGGTTCAGAAGTGCGCACGGTTAACGTCGAGAGGCAGCTTTGTCAGGTTTGTCTTCGTAGCTGGTGGAGATTTGACATGGAAACTGGCGGAAGCCTCTCATGATTTCATTGGTGCGTTCAGAATGCTTGGTGTGTCAACCCTCAGCTTGGGGCCTTGGGGAGATGCGATGGTGCGACAGTGGCTTGACGATTGTGGTTATAGAAACATGGCGGAGGTGCGTGAGAGAACTCGTGTAGTGTCCGGCAATTGGAGTACGTCGTTGTACAAGATGCACGAATACCTCCGGGACAATGATGGCGACTTGGCCGAGCGCCTGGCAGAGTTTGAAAGGAAGGTGCAGGACAGTAGGTTTGCGGAACAGTTGCTAATCGACTTTTCTCTCCGAGAGAACGGACCGGCACATCCAATTGTTCAGCTTGCAAGGCTGAATTCTGCAGCAACTGTCGAGGATATTGCTGCGATCGCGGAGATTCCAGTCGAGATTGCCAGAAGCGCTATTGCTTGGGGCGATGCACTCAATATAGTAAGAGCCATAGGTCGCGACCAGTGGCGTGTCAATGAGTTTGTCTCAAAGCTCGTTTCCATCGCGAGGCCAGAGTAGAAATCAATGGAGCCTTTCTGGTGGAACTTGGCCGGCCCGTCTCGCCTGTTGGAGTCAATTATTGAGGAGCTTCGACAAGGTCGCAATATTGCTCTGCGGATTGATTGTGACTTAGCTTTCGATATTGCAGGTGCGATCAGGAACGCAATTGAGCATCTGAATGAATGGGATTGGCAAAAAATTGATCTTCGGGAGATCGGTTTGGGATCTCCAATCGATATACTATGGAGTTTGGTTAACGGCGACAGTATTGAGAAAAGTGAACAAGATATCACTAATCTTCTCAATCACTCCGGGTTTCAAGGAAAAGTAATTTGGATTGAAGGACTTAATCGGGACAGTGTAGCTCCATGGGTTGAGTTCTTTCTGGAGTATGCTCATGCTTGTCGAGGTGTATCTCTTCTAAGGCGCACGCTACTTTGCATGGTGCTTGTAGATGAACTTAGGCACGCAGTAGTTCGTGATGATGTATGCGCCGTCGTTTTGTCCTGTGACAAATTTATTTCTAGATTAGATATTTTAGTATATAGCGATCAAATTGTGCGAGACAGAGGTCTTGATGGTTTGACTAGGCAGGTCTCAGTGGCGGTGATTGCTCAGCTAGCTCTCTGGGACCGTAGCCTCTGTGCATACTTGGCCGCGTTTGATATATCTGATCTGTTAAATCCACAGACTATACTTATCGATTGGGCGACAACGAGAGGATGGAATACAGATGGACGTCGGCATCGCCCTAGCAAAGAATCAGGAAGCCTGGGCGTTGTCGATGGAGAAACTCATACTCACTCGGCCTTTCTTGCCGTCTCGGATAGTATGTCCGAAGTTGATCGGCGTATTTGGAGAGGGCAGGTCGGAATATTGTTTCCTTTCATCGAAGAGCGACGGATTCAAATTATCGATAGGATCAAGACACAGATTCCGCTCCCGGTGATTACTCCTTGTGACGAGGTGTTTAATGACTATGCCGATATCGAGATCGGTCTCCTCGCTACACTTGTTAGAGATAACTACTCGATCAACTATGATATTAGAAAATTGGTCGCTACGCTTCGGCACATGAGGAACAGGTTGGCTCATTTGGAGAAAGTCTCAGCGGAGGTCCTCGGTTCGCGAGAGGTATGCAATTGGAAAGACATTCTCGAGAGGTGAGAGCGACTAAGGAAGAAGGACAGCTTGTTGAAATGGGCGGTTACGACACGGCCCGGAATCATGGAATTATGGAATTCGGGGACAGCACTGGCCCATGAACCGTGGGTTCACCCCCGATGATGAAAATAGCCGGGTGGTTGGCCATCTGAAGAATCAGCATGTTGCGGCTATTTTCAAGAGAGGAAGCTGTGAAAAAACCAAAAAAGAGGGACAGGAAGCCGTGAAAAAAACCAACCCCTCCTCCGAAACATTCCTGATCGGTTTTGTTTGTTCGCTCGTAAAATAGAGGCATGAGTCTGTTTTCGGAGTGTGAGCTTTCCTTCGATGCAGCCGAGAGCTTGCCCGAGGCTTCCGATACCCCGGGGTCCGATGCGTCCGCCACCGCCGACGCGTCCGCCCCCGCCGGCGTGCCGCCGGTCGCGCGGCGCCGCTTCCGCCATATTGCGCGCGATCAGCCGATGTTCGTGCTTGTGGACGTGGAGCGGATGCTCGACGAGTCGCATCCGGCGCGGGCCATCTGGGACTTCGTGGGCGGGCTCGATCTGAGCCGCTTC
>JADLCF010000361.1 GCA_020847315.1 Bryobacterales bacterium
CCGGCGCCCGGAAGCGAAGCCGCGCGAACACAAAGTCCCGCTCAACCCACGCATCCGGCGGATCGGGCGTCGGGTTCTGCATCTCGGATTCGTACTGCGCCCAGCGTGTCTGGCCCCTGGTAGCGCCGAATTGCGCCGGATCGAAACCGGCGCGGCGGCCTCCCGGCCCGAAGCCTTGAAACACCTGCGCCGCCGCCAGCGCCGCCAGAGCGAATATCCCCGCCAGGGCAGCCACCCATAGCGGCCGCTTCCCGGACATTTGCCTACTACTATACGCGAGAAGCCGCGAGAGCGTTTCCGCGCGCACCGATACCACGATCCGATGCCGCAATCGGAGGCGCTCCTCCGCTTTGTGTTAGGCTGGCCCCGGAGGGCTCTACTGATGGACCGCCGATCGCTGCTCGCATCCGCCGCCATGCCATTTCTGAATACATCCACTTCCGCTCAGGTCCAAGCGGCATCGGCCGCCACGCGCAGCCTGGCCCGCCACATCCGGACCCGCCCGCTCGCCATCACCATGTGGGATTTCTCCTGGCTGGAGCGCCGCTGGCCCGGCGCGGGTTACGAGGATTGGGATCTCGCGCTCGACGAACTTAAGGCCCGTGGCTACGACGCCGTGCGCATCGACGCCTATCCCCACCTCATCGCCAACGGCGCGGAGAAAACGTGGGAATTGAAGCCGCCATGGAATCAGCAGGATTGGGGCGCGCCCGCACTTTGCCGGGTACAGGTGCAGCCCGCTTTGAACGAATTCCTGCGCGCCTGCGGGCGGCACGGCATTCTGGCCAGCCTCTCCTCCTGGTATCGCGAGGAGTCGCCCCAGGTCTCGCGAAACTACCGCTCCGGCGAGCAGCAGGGCGCCGATTGGAAGGTCGCCCTTGATAGCATCGCCTCCGCCCGTCTGCTCGATCAAGTGCTCTATGTCGATCTCTGCAATGAGTTCCCGCTCAGCGTCTGGTGCCCCTGGCTTCCGAAAGATTTCCGCCGCAACTCCCCGCAAGGCGCTCAATGGATGCGGGAGGCGATCGCCGTCTGTCGCGCCGCCTATCCTCAATTTGACTACTGTTTTTCGTTCACCTCCGAATACGGCGAATGGAAGAGCGAGGATGTCTCCATGCACGATTTCCTCGAACTCCACCTCTGGATGACCCATTTCACTGACTTCTATCAACAGGTGGGCTACCGCTACGAACGCTTCGATTCCAAGGGTTACGAGAATCTGGTGGCCAAGGGAGAGGCGCTCTACCGCTCCAAGCCCGAGTATTGGAATGCAAAACTGGCGGAGGGCGTGAAATGGGCCGCCGATTGGTCCCTCGCCGTAAACAAGCCTTTGATCACCACCGAATGCTGGAGCGTCGTCGATTACAAGGATTGGCCCTTGCTGCATTGGGATTGGATCAAGGACCTTTGTGAATCCGGCGTTCGCGCGGCCGCGTCCACCGGCCGTTGGGCCGCCATGGGAACCAGCAACTTCTGCGGTCCGCAATTCGTGGGAATGTGGCGCGATGCTGCGTGGCACCGCCGGATGACCGGCCTCATCCACGGCGCAAAGTTGCCCGCACTCTAGAGTCTCGCCGCTGTGCCGCGCTTCTCGCCGCGAAGAGATTCGTTGCCGCGCTGAAAGCTTTCCGTAACACGATCGCCACGATGGGCATCTATGGAAGCATATAGAGGGGTCCCCCATGTACCGCCGTCTCCTTCGCTTCGCCGCCGTTATCCTCAGCCTCTCCGCTCCCCTTGCTTTCGCCCAGTTCAAACCGTTGAAGCCGAATCCGGTGGAAACGGCGAAAGGCAAAGTCCCGCCTCCCGCGGACAGCCCGGGCGCGGTCATCACGGATTCCGGCGCGATCATCTCCATGGATGTCGAAGTGGTGAACGTCTTCGCCTCGGTCCGGGACAAACAGGGGCGCTTCATCAACAATCTGACGAAGGACGATTTCGTCCTCAAAGAGGATGGCGCCCTACAGGAGATCAAGTATTTCGCCTCCGAATCGAACCTCCCCCTCACCCTCGGAATCATCTTCGACGTCAGCGTCAGCCAGGAGAATCTGATCGAAGAGGAGAAGCGCTCCGCTAAGGCGTTCATTGAGAGCGTCGTCGGAGAGAAAGACCTCGCCTTTGTGATCAGCTTCGGCCCTGATTCCCGCCTGGAACAGGATTTGACCTCCTCGAAATCCCTTCTCTCGAAGGCCATCGACAAGATGGAGGTCCGCGGCGGCGTATACAGCCCGGTGACGCCCGGCACGAATCCCAACGGCACGCCGCGCGGCACCGTGCTCTACGATTCCGTCTATGTGGCGGCTCGGGACATGCTCCGCAATACCGTAGGACGAAAGGCCATCATTCTGCTAACGGATGGAGTGGACCAGGGCAGCAAGGTCGAAATCGAGGAGGCGCTGCGGGAAGCGCAACTCTCCGATGTGGTGATCTACAGCATTCTTCATTTCGACCCCACCTTCCAGCCCTTCATGCGCGGAACCGCGGATTACGACCTTGGCAAGATGTCCAAGGAGACCGGCGGCACCCTCTTCAAGCCGAAGCGAAATCAGCCCTTGACCGTTTTCTTCGACGAGATCCAGCAGCAGTTGCGGAATCAGTATTCGATCGGCTACACGCCGGTGAATCAGAAGACGGATCGCAGCTATCACAAGATTGACCTGGACGTGAAGCCCAATGGCCTGAAGGTACAGACGAGGAGGGGGTATTACTCCGAAAAGAGCGCCAACTAGCCGTCACGGCTGGATTGCCGCCCCGTCAATGGCTCAGAGTTCCCTTGCGGAGCACCGTCTCTCTTCGATCGAAGTATTCGAGCATCGCCGTACGCAGGCTGGGCATCTTGCCGTACCCCTCCGCTTCCAGCTTGGCGTTGGATAGCGCGGAAAAAGGCGGCCTGGCCGCCGCGGAAACATAGTCCGCGCGCGTCGTTGATTCGAGATTCGCTTCGATCTGGCTCACGTCAAAAATGAGCCGCGCGAAATCGAACCAGGAAATGGTTTCACCGCCCCCCGCATGGTAGAGCCCCATCGCGCCGGCATCCGCCAAGAGAACCGCTTTCTCCGCCAGAGCGGGCGCGAACGTGGGTGAAGCGAAGCTATCCGAGACCACGCGTAGCGCGCGCCCGGCGTGGGCATTGCGCAACATCGTCTCCACGAAATTGCCGTGCGCCGTGTGGATGCCTTCCGGCCCGAAAACCCCGCAGGTCCGGATGACCAGTGCATCCTTGAGATAGGCAAACGCGTAAAATTCCCCGCTCAGCTTCGATACCCCGTAGGCATTGATGGGGTGCGGGCGATCCG
>JADLCF010000362.1 GCA_020847315.1 Bryobacterales bacterium
AGCGGGACCGGGCCACGGAATCGGCGGCGCGCAGCTTGCAGGAAGCGGAGTCGGCGCTTCGCGGCATCCGCAGCGCGGGTGACGAGGAAGTGCTGGACCAGTTGGCGGAGAAGGCGGGAGATCTGGCAAATCGCCAGCAGGAATCCTCCAACAAGGTGCGCGAGGCGTTCGGCGCTTCCGGCGGACGCCCAACTCCTCAATCGATGCGCCAGAGCCGCCTCGATCCGGAGCAGCGGAAGCAGGCGGCGGAACTGTACGAGGACAAGCAGCAAATCGCCGAAGAGATTGAGCGATTGCAGAACGAAATGCAGCAGGCAGCCCGGCGTCTTGCGAATAACCAGCGCGGCGCCGCGGACAAATTGCGGGAGGGCCTTAAGGAGGCGCAGCAAGACGAATTGGGGCAGCGCATGCGATACTCAGCCGAACTGATCCGGCGGGGGATGGGTTCCATGTCGTATCTTCGCGAGGCTCCAGTGGCGCAAGGCCTGCGTCGTTTGCAGGAAAAGCTGATGGAGGCGCGGGATTCGCTGCGTCCCGGAGGCCAGCGTCCGGCGGACTTGGCGGCGGCTCTGCGAGGCGTTGAACGCCTGCGCCGTTCCGCGGAGCAGGCAGCGCAAGCTGAGCAGATGCGGCAAGCGCAGCAGCAGCGTCAGCAAGCGCAGCAAGGGCAACAGGCGCAGCAGGGCCAGCGCGGACAACAGAGTCAGCAGCAGAGCGGCCAGGATCGCCAAGGCCAACAGCAGGGTCAGCAGCAGGGTCAGCAATCCGGACAGGGAGGGCAGGGCCAACAGGCCGGCCAGCAGCAAGGCCAACAAGGTCAGCAAGGTCAACAAAGCCAGCAAGGGCAGCAGGGCCAATCCGGCCAAGGGGGATTCTCCGGTCAGCAGGGACAAGCGGGCCGCCAGGGCCAACGCTCCCAGGGGCAGGTTGGTGAGCAGCGCTTCCAGCCGGCGGGCGGCGCGGGCGATGGCGCGGGTTACTCGGCAATGAACGATGGCTCTCTCCCCATTGGACCTATTGCGCCCGCGCGCAGTGCGGAGGAGGTGCGCCAGGATTACCAGCAGACCATGCGGGAATTGGAGCAGATCGCCCGAGCCGCGAGTGACAATCCCGATCTGGCCCAGGAGGTGCGGGAGATCATTGCGCGCATGCAGAAGTTGGACCCAGCCCGCTTCCAAAGCGGCACTCTGATGGAGCGCATTCAGCACACCATGCTGCCCGCGCTCACGGAGCTCGAAGCGCAACTGCGTTTGAAGGAGATGCAGCGCGAGGGCGGCGTGGTCCGAAGCGAAACGAATGCCCGCGTACCCGAAGGCTATGGCGATGCGGTGGCCGAGTACTTCCGGAAACTGAACGAGAAATTCAGTGGCGGGAAGTAGCGCGCATCGGTGGTTCGGAAGGATGCTTCCCGCCGGGAACTGTATCGATTGCCGGGGTGTGCCCCATTCCAGGGATGCTGACCAGAGGGTTGCGATCCACTCGTGGAATCGCGCTCCCAGGCAGCCCGGCGATGGGAAGGAAATGGTGGCGCGCGAATTCGTCCCAGTGAGTAGCCGGGAAACGCCGGATGCGCAGTCCGGAACCGGCTCGCATGCGAATGGAAGCATCCGGGCGGGAATCCTTCCACGGAGGGGTCTTTACAGCTTGGGCCGGTTGGCTTCGCGTGTCGTCGCCAACCGGCGTTGGAAGGCCTCTTCCGTCTCCACAATCAATCGTCCACGTTTCAGGTTGTCCTCGACGACGTAAAACAGGACACGCAACCCGGATAGGTTCCAATCATAGTGCGAGGTTGAATACTTCGCGCCGTTCTCATCCCGTGTGAAGACCACCGGCAGCCTCCCGAATCTGGGCCCGTACTTAGCCGTTAGTTCGCGCAGTGCCACCGCCTCCACCGCGTATCCATCGGTGTCTGCGACGATTCCTATCAAACGTCCGCTTGAGTCCAGTTGGGCGGCCACGGTACAGTCCGACATCCAACTTGGGCAGTTAGAGGGGGCCAGCTTGAAAACGGGAATGGGCCCGCCGCCTGGGTTAACAATCTGCGTCGCCAGGTCCATGATGGCGTTATTCATCAGACACGTTGCGGCGGGGGCCGCGCCGAGAGCAAAGAGGTTACACGCGGGAAGCGCAAGCCGCTCTCCGAGGGGGATACCGAACACTCTGGTGTCGACGCCGGCGGTCTTTGCGCGTGCGACGGTGGGTTCGAGGGGCGGGGGCGGTTGCTGCGCCGCGGACGGTTCAGCATGCATGGGCTTCGCCTGTCGCGGCGCCGCTGTAGTTGCCGGTGCTTGCGCTGTTCCTCCGAATGCCTCATTCCGTTGGCGCATCCCTGCGATCCGCGCATTGAGTTGGCGGGTAATGGCTTGCGACTGCGCACGCAGGGCAGGGGAGAAAAAACGGGTCAGAATCTCTTCCCGCAACGCCGGGTCATTTTCGAAGCGGCGTAAGGACCGGAGGAAGTCAGCATCCCGATTGGCGCGGTCTTCATAAGGCTTCATCGCTTCATAGCGCGCCAGCGCATACTCGGCGCGGATGCGCTTCTCATCCGGTGTGTCGTTCCCAATGGCAGTTCGTCCGTTTGAAAGCTCCTCAACCAAATCCTGCAACTGCCGAAAGGCGCCGATGCGGCGCGCAGCCGTTTCTTCGGGGCTCGCAGCCGTAATAGCGGCAATGACTTGTTCCGGCAGTGGCATTTCGGCCAGATGCGGCGGGTTGAGGCGGCCGGATCGTTGTCCATGCGCCGCAAAGACGAACATCGTGGCGAGCAATCCGATGGCAAGGCGCATACAAACGACGGCCTCCAGTTGGCGAGAGTGTAGCACATTGGAGCGGACCTTCGCTGGCATGGGAAGGTTCTCCTTTGCGTTGGCAAAATCGGTCCATTCCGGCAACTTCTCAGGCCCCTTACCTGCTCGCGCTGCATCGTCCGGCCGGCATTCATGAATAGGGCCTCCAACCCCAGGGCGCCGCGGGGCAAAGAGTAGGCCTGCTTTCGACTGCAGGAGGAGGGGCTCTGACGACTTCCAATAGAGCCAATTCCAATGGGGTTTGGCGCCTTTCAGGAAGACGATACCCGATCGACTTCATGATATTCAGGTTGGCTCCCCACCTTGGACGTATTTAGAACTCTCGCGGCCTAAAACACGGTCTGCTCGAACCAGACCAGATTGTTTGCAGACAGGACGATACGAACGAACCCGATCGGCTCGTCCACTCTGGGCGCCCAGAGTGGATCAATCTCGAACTGGCGGGCGAATCCAAGCCAGCTTCGGCCGGCGGGTGCGCCCGCATCCCGGCGATTCTCTCGATGTGGCGGCGCTGGTCCTCGGGCGGAAGAGGGAGCAGGGGTGTCCACGGCAGTAGACCACCAAACCTTCTCCCGTTTCTGCCCTTCTTCATTCAGTCGGATCGTTACGGTCGTATCTCCGCTGCCTTCCTGAAGTCGCCGGCTTTGAAGAAAGATAGCTGCGCGGGGTCGATATGACGGCGCATGGCTTCGACGACTTGCTGTGCCGTGAGTGCCCCAATGCTCTTGTCCAGCCATTCGACTCGATCGAGCGTACGATCCTCATAGGCGAGATCAGCAAGCAGCTTGGCGAGTTCACCGTCATCGGTGCGACTGACGGCGCGGCTGTTGAGCCAGCTTTGCTTCGCCTCAGCGATCTCCTGTTCGGTGAAGCCGTCCTTGAGCGCCTTCACCACTTCCTCGCGGAATGCGTTCTCCGCTTTCGCTATATTCTGCGGAGCGGCGATCGCCGCTCCGGCGAAAAATCCGCTTTCCTGGTGCGGCGTAACGTCATACATTGCCCTCACGCCGTAGCTGAGTCCCTCCTTCTGGCGGAGCCGGTTGAACAGGCGCGAATTTCCAAGGCCGCCGCTACCGAGGATGTCCATGCCAAGCACTACGGCCGGGTAGTCGGGATGCTCGTCATCGAGCGGGATGTTCATGGCGGCTGTGAGCATCGCGTTTGCTTTATCGGGTGTCTCGAAGGTTAGGTTCACGGCGTCGACCTTCTGCATCGGACGCGGAAACCTCGTATGTTTCGCATTGCTCTTCCACGATCCGAAGAGCTCGCGCGCCAGCACCTGCGTGGACTCGGCGTCGAAGTCGCCGACCACGCTCAATTCCGCCTTCGCAACCCCGTAGAAGTCGCTGTGGAATTTCCTGAGATCGTCCACCGTGGCGGCCTGCAAAGCGGCGATCTCCTCGTCGAAGCTTGGGATGTACCTCGGGTCCTCCTTCGGGTACGGATTGATGTGCCGGCGCAGAGCCATCTTCGCGATGGTCATAGGCTCAGCCCGCATATAATCAACCATCGCGAGCATCGCACGCCTGACCTCATCGAACTTTCTCGGGTCGAAGGAGGGCTGCTTGAGAACTTCGGCCGCAAGCTTCAGAACCTCGGGCAGGTTTGGCCTGGTGGTCTCGATGTAAAGGCGCACGCCGGAGGGTGCGAGCGGCCGGGGGGGCAGCAATACCTGCGGGTTATATTCCTCGAACCTGCGCGTCGTTATGCTCGCTTTCAGCCGCGCTAACTGCTCATCGATTTGCTGCCGCGTGCGTTTCACCGTACCATGCAACAACATCCCCTCGACGAGTTCGGCCGCCGTGCTGCGGCCTTTCAACGATTGGACATCGCCGAAGTGGAGGGTGACCTGCGCGTGGACGCTTTCGCCACGCGTTTTCTTCGGCACGAGAAGCAGTTTCATCCCGTTGTCGAGATCCCCCTGGACCAGACGTGCCCGTATGTTCGGGATGGAAGCATTGAAGGCTTCCCCGCGCGCCACCACCTCTCCGCCCTTGTAACCCTCGAGCGCGGACGAGACGTCTACGGGCGGGGGAATCTCCGCGCGATCCGGCTTGTCCGTCGGGATGAAATGGCCGAGGGTCCGATTGGAGCGCTTCAGATAGGTTTGCGCAACACGCGACACATCCTCGGGCGTGACCGCGCGGAGGCGGTCCCGCTGCAGGAAGAACAGACGCCAGTCGCCTGCCCCGATGGGCCCGCTGAGGGTCAGGCCGAGCTCCGTGCTGTTATTCAGCGCCAGATCGGCACGCTTGAGAAGCTCCCTCCTGGCATTGTCGACTTCTTCCGCAGTGGCGTCGGCGAACTTCTCCACGGTGTCCAACAGAGCATTCGAGGCGTCCTCGAGATCGTTGTCCTTCCGCAAAATGGCCGAGGCAACGAACAGTCCCGGATCATGCAAATGACGAACCGCGCTTCTGGCGCCCACTATCTTCTTTGTCTGCACGAGCGCTTTCTGGAAGCGTCCCGCCGGGCCATTCAGCACTTCCGCCAGTACCCGCAAGGCGGCAATGTCGGGGTGCGCGTCATTCGGGATGTGGTAGCAGACAGCGATCCACTGCGTGTCGCCGACGCGCCGGACGGCCACGAATCGCTCGCCGTCCTGCACCGAATCCAGCGTGTATAGCTTCGGCAATTGCCGCTCGGGTCTGGGTATCTTGCCGAAATACTCGTGTACCATCGCGATCGTCTTCGGCTCGTCAATACGGCCGGCGACGGTGAGTATCGCGTTATCTGGCTGGTAGTAGCGTTTGTAGAAGGCTTGCAGCCGGTCAATGGGGACGTTTTCCAGATCCGCCTTGCTGCCGAGCACCGGCTTGCCGTAGTTATGGAAATCAAACGCGGTGGACAACACACGTTCGTCCAGAACTTGCAACGGATTGTTGGCTGCCCTTTCGAACTCGTTGCGAACCACGGTCATCTCGCTGTCCAAATCCTTCTTCGCGATGAAGGAGTTGATCATGCGGTCAGCCTCGAGGTCGAGCGCCCAGCGCAGGTTCTCCTCTGTGGAGGAGAAGGTTTCGAAGTAGTTGGTACGGTCCGGCAAGGTGGTGCCGTTTCGGCGCGCGGCGCGGGCGCCTAGTTCCTGCGCGAGGTTCGGACGCCTCGGCGTTCCTTTGAAAACGAGGTGCTCCAGCAGGTGCGCCATGCCGGTCTCGCCGTAGCTCTCATGTCTCGAGCCGACCAGATAGGTGATATTGACGGTGATGCTGTCCTTCGTGGGATCCGGGAAAAGCAGCACGCGAAGACCGTTTTCGAGCCGATACTCGGTGATGCCTTCGACGGACGTAATGCGGGTAACGCCCTGCGGCAGGGCTGTAGCGGCTGAAGCAGGCGCCTCGGCCCGGGCCGGACACGCAGCGGCAAGAATGAGGGCGGCGATCGTGATTCTCATCGCTACCCCGGATTTCCTATAAAGGTTGCGGTATAGCCGTATCTTCAAACCCAGTGTTGTCATTGGTCCCTCCTGTCCGATAATCGCGAACGAGATCCAAAAGCTGCCAAAAGCGTCTATAATTTTTTTCATTGGACAACCGCTGGCAGCAAATTGAAGAGCTGTACCACGCCGCAAGGGAGGAGCCGCTCGAGCAGCGAGCGAATTTCCTGCGCCTCCGCTGCGAGTCGGATCCCGCGCTGCAACGGGAAGTCGAATCTCTCCTCGCTCACGACGCAGACGGTCAGGGAGCGCTGGACTATCCTGCATGGGACGGCATGGAAGATCTGCTGGACGATGCCATCCATGCCGACGAGCCGGGTGATGCACCGCTGGCGCCGGGAATGGCGATCGGGCCCTACCGGATCACCGAACTTCTGGGCGCCGGCGGCATGGGCCGCGTGTACCGCGCGGACGACACGCGGCTGGGCCGCGTGGTGGCGATCAAGGTCTCGAAAGCGCGTTTCAGCGAACGCTTCGAACGCGAGGCGCGCGCCATTGCGGCGCTGAATCATCCGAACATCTGCCACCTCTACGATGTCGGCCCGAACTTCCTGGTGATGGAGTTTGTGGGCGGCGCTCCGGTGACGGGCGATTGCGGCATCGGCGCTACGATCGCTATTGCGGTTCAGATTGCGGAAGGGCTCGCAGCCGCTCATGCCGCCGGTATCACGCATCGCGATCTGAAGCCGGACAATATCTTGCTCACGCGCTCCGGTCAGGTGAAGATCGTGGATTTCGGACTGGCGAGGGTTTCCGGCCCGGGCGCGGTGCAGTCGGAACCCGGCTGGATCATGGGCACGGTGGAATATATGTCCCCCGAGCAGGTTCGTGGAGAGCCCGTCGATCACCGCTCCGACATATTCAGTTTCGGGTTGATTGTCTACGAGATGCTGGCAGGGCGGCGCGCGTTTGCAGGGGGTACCAGCGCCGAGACGATGACCGCCATTCTGAAGCAGGACACTCCCGAGTTGCCGGAGTCCGTTCCGGTATTGCTGCGGCAGATCGTCCTTCGCTGTCTGGAAAAGGATCCGGCGAATCGTTTTCAATCGGCAAAGGACCTGGCCTTCGCGCTGGCACGCAGCCACGCGGGAACGGCAGCTTTGCCCGTGAAACCCGCCAGGCGATTTCGAACCGCGGGTGTGGCTGCGGCGGCGGCAGCGGTCACAGCAGCGGTCGCTGCTCTCGTTTTCGCAAGCCGGCCGGAGCCGCTGGACACTTCCGCATTCCGGTTTACTCCTGTCGCTGCGGATGCAAAAGACACGTACCATCCTGCGTGGTCCCCCGATGGGCGCAGTCTCGCCTATTTTGAACGTGTCGGCAGAATTCGCTGGATCGTCATTCGAGATCTCTATCGCAGCACTCCGCCCCTGCACCTTGTCCGGGTGCAGAACTCCGAGAGCCCACTGAGCTGGTCGCCGGATGGCGAGCGCGTTTTCTACCTTGAACCAAGCAAGGGGGTACTTTCGATCTCTCGCGCGGGCGGGCAACCGAAGGTCGTTCTTCCATCCAACGCGGAAGCCAACAGGACCTATAGCTTCGCCGTACTCTCGCCCGACGGCAAAACTTTGGCCGTTCTGATTGAAGACCGTTCGCAGAGTGGGCACAGGTTCCGTCTGGCTTTCTCGTCTCCGCCCGGCGCCGAGCCGAAGCTGGTTGAGGATGTTCTGCCCCCGGGCGCGCCTTCGATCGCCTGGGCCTCAGAGGGTGATCGAGTCCTGGCAAGCGTTCGTAGTGCAGCCGGCGCCGATATCTTTTCTCTCGCAATGGACGGACGCCAAAGACCGCTCCAGCAGTTTCGGGGCGCGGGACCCTTTGTGGTGGAGTTCTCCGCGATCCCGAACAGCCGATTTGTCGTCGCATCCCGCGTGCCCGAATACGATGCTTACGGTCTGTCCTTGCTTGACGGCGATTCCGGGGAAATCCGCCCCCTGCTGCCGAGCCAAAGTCCGATCAACAGCCCGTCCGTCTCCCGTGATGGTTCCCGTATTGCTTATACGTCGAGAAGCTTATTCCGCCAAGCTTACGAAATCCCGATCGCCGGAGGAGCGCCCCGCCCTCTGTTGCCTTCCAGCTTGACCCAGTACAGCGTTGCGTTCTCGCCCCGAGCGGACGAGTTCGCTATCACTCGATTAGGCCAGCTCTTAGTTCACGACCGTAGTAGCTCAGCGGAGCGCGTCCTCGTTTCAAGTCAGGACTTCCCGGATTCGCTATACAGGCCGGACCTGCTGTACCCTGCATTTTCGCAAGCGGGTGATCGCATTATTTTCACGTGCGTCGGGTGCGAGAAAGATCTCTCGTTGTGGGTGGTGCCTGCCGCCGGTGGCACGCCTGCCAGAGTGATTGGTGATGGAAACGGCGGTATTGTTCCATCTTGGTCACCTGATGGGACACAGATCGTCTACTTGCGGCAGACTCTAGACGGGCAGAACGAAGCGGTGAGGCTTCGACTCGGGAGCGATACACCCGAACGCATTGGGACAGACCAGTGCCCACCGTTCTGGTCACCAGCCGGTGACTGGATTCTCTGTTCCGGTAGGAAACTCAAACTGATTTCCCCTGACGGTTCCCAAGCGCGTGAACTGGTTGGGACGTATTCAGGCGCGGGCTGGTCCATCGACGGGAAGCTCATCTACGCCGCACGCCGAGCTGGCGATCGTGTTCTTATCGAGCGAGTGGATCCAGCCACAGGCAATATCGAGAAGTTGACGGAATATCCTACGGACGGTCCGCAGCCCCAGGGAAGGCTGTCCGTCTCCGCTGATGGAAAGTCCATCGCATTCACGGCCAGTGCCGGCGATAGCGATATCTGGATCCTGGATGGCTTCAAACCGCCACGTACGCTGTGGAAGCGACTATGGCCATGGCAGCACTAACATGAATCCAGCGGAGCCGGCGCAGATCACCACGCTACTGCGAGCCTGGGCGGGTGGGGACCAGGCGGCGCTGGATCGGCTGACGCCCCTCGTTTACGAGGAACTGCGGCAACTGGCGCGGCGGTACATGCGTCAGCATGCGAAAGGGAACACGCTCCAGCCGACGGCGGTGGTGAATGAAGCGTATTTGCGCCTGGCTGCGATTGAGGGTCTCCAGTGGCAGGATCGGACGCATTTCTACGCTGTGTCGGCTCAGGTCATGCGGCGAATCCTGGTGGACGCTGCCCGCGCACGCTTTTCGGCCAAGCGGGGCGGACACGCACAGCGTGTTGACCTGAAAGACTCCCTCGACGCAATTCCTCCACGATCCGGCGAACTGATCGCGCTGGACGATGCACTGGCGGCTTTGGAAAAGGTGGACGAGCGCAAAGCTCGCGTAGTGGAGATGAAGTTCTTCGGCGGGCTGAGCGTGGAGGAGACGGCGGACGTGCTAGGAATTGCCCCGCGCAGCGTGATGCGGGATTGGAACCTTGCTCGGGCGTGGCTGATGCGTGAAATAGACCGTGCAGGGTGACCGATGCGAGGCGCCGTTCACGCTGCCGTGGCGAGTCTTAGTTTCCTACAGCCAACGAATGCGTAGCGTCCATAGTGATTCGGGGTCCGCCGATGAGCGACACATCGGCTTCGCCGTGAACGTGGATGGCGTGCGTTCCCTGCGACAACGGCTTGATGAGCAGAAGGAAGCCGGAGCTCACTGCCTGTGCCGTTGCGCCGGCGGGAGCACTCTGTCCGAAGGACTGGAGCTGGTTACTCTCCGGAAGCGGGCCGAAGGGGAAGCGGTCGCACGTAATCTCGTAGTGCTCGATCCCTTTGATCTCGACTCCATCGACGGTCGCTTTCAGCTTCGAGCGATCGATGAAATTCGGTGACAGATGAAATTCGGTGCCTATCCCCGAAACCTGGACTCCTTACGTAAGCACTTACTATCGCTCATTGTGCCTTAGTTTCCATAGGCTACAAGACGACAATCAGCACCTTGCATCGGGCAGTGATGACGTTGATCCTGCGGTAATGGTTACAGGGTGCTGGCTTTTGAAAATATTAAAAAACATTAATGAACTACGGTTTGTTCTTGAACCGGAAAACATTTCCCCATATACTCGCCTTACTTTCAACTCGCCTTAATTAATTAAGGAACATTCCTTCATTCGATAACGAGGGGGCTCTATGGTGAGAGAGACATTCAATGGGCGAGTCGTGTTTGCACTCGTCCTAGCCTGTATCTTGTGGATTGCCGGACCTGCACCGAGCTTGCGAGCGCAGATCCTGTATGGTTCGATCATCGGCAGCGTAACGGATGCCAGTGGAGCGGCCGTTCCCGGAGCGACCGTAACCGTCACCAATATTGAGACCGGCACCGCCCGGGAAGTATCGTCGAACACCGTGGGCGCATTCAACGCACCCACCCTGCAAGCTGGAGTGTACGTCGTAAAGGTGACTACGTCCGGGTTTCGCCCGGCGGAAGTGACGAATGTCATTGTCAGCATCAACAACCAAACGCGCATCAATGTACGCCTGGAACTGGGACAGGTGACCGAAACGATCACGGTGACGGATGCCGCCGCCGCATTGCAGACGGATCGCGCCGAGGTGCGCGCGGAAGTCACGTCGCAGCAACTCGTGAACCTTCCCGTTCCACCGGGCCGAAACTATCAGCAGCTCTTCGCAACGCTACCGGGCTTTACAACTCCAACGGATGCCCACTCCATTCCCTCGAACCCATCGCGGGCGCTCCGATTCAACGTCAATGGTACGACCGGGTCCACGAATAATACGAGAATCGACGGCGCGTCCAGCACGAACATCTGGCTGCCTCACATGACGGCGTACGTTCCGGCGCTCGAATCCATCGAAACGGTGAACGTGGTTACGAATAGCTTCGACGCGGAGCAGGGCCTGGCGGGTGGCGCCGCGGTGAACGTGCAGATCAAGAGTGGAACAAATGACATCCACGGGAGCGCATTCGAGTATCACAACAACAATAAGACCAAGGCGAAAAACTTTTGGATTCCATCCGGCGAGCGTAACCCGAAGCTGATCTTCAACAATTTTGGCGGCACCGTTGGCGGCCCAATCCAGAAGAACAAGATCTTCTACTTCCTGAGCTACGACGCGAATATCCAGCGGAAGTTCGCTACGCGCCGGGGCACGGTTCCGACCGAGGAAATGAAAAGCGGGAATTTTCTGAACGCGCAGGACCGCGTCGTCTACGACCCGAACACAACCGTCAACAACGGAAACAACGCCATCGCGAGAACGCCGTTCGCGAACAACCAGATTCCGCTTTCGCGAATGAATCCGATTTCGGCGAAGATCATTCCGTTGTGGCCGACGGCGAACATCCCCGGCGCCGTGTCTCAAAATAACTACTTCTCCGCGGCGCCCTTCAGCTTTGACCGGCAGACGCTGGATTCGAAGTTCAATTTCAATCTCACGGACCGGCTGACGAGTTTCGTCCGATATTCGTTCCTCGATTACAACGCCTATAACGCCGCCAATTTCGGAGACGAACTGGGTGGAGACCCGATCGCGGGAGGCAATGTCGGGAATGGAACGGGGCGAACCCATAGCCTCACGGTGGCCGGCACGTACAGCATCACGCCTACCTTCCTGGTGGACGCCTACTTCGGATATACCAAGATGAACTCCAACTCGGAGCAGCCCCGGCTGGACGAAAACGTGGGACTGGACTTCCTGGGGTTGCCGGGCACGAACGGCACGCGCAGAACGGAGGGCGGCTGGCCGCAAATCACGATCGCCGGCTTCTCCGGCATCGGAATCACCAACGCGTACATGCCCTATTTCCGCCAGGACCCTCAGTTTCAATACGTCACAAATTTCAACTGGACGAAGGGCAGCCACAATATCCGGTTCGGCTTCGACTTCTACGACCAACAGTTGAACCACGCGCAAGCGGAGTTCATCGGGGGAAGCGCGTTCGCGGCCTCCGGCGGGTTCGGCTTTGCGAATGGCACTACTTCGCAAAGCGGTGCAAAAACGAACGAATACAATGGCTTCGCGAGTTTTTTCCTCGGGCAGGTGAATGCGCGGGGCAAGAACATTCTGGTTCCGGACAGCTATCAGACACAGACATTCATGTCGTCCATGTACTTCAAGGACCAGTGGCAAGCGACACGCAAGCTAAGTCTGTCTCTAGGGGTCCGCTGGGAATACCTTCCGATGCCCACGCGGCCCGACCGCGGCGTTGAACGTTTCGATCCGGCGAATAATGTGATGCTCCAATGCGGAGTAGGCGATATTCCCGAGGATTGCGGGACGAAGATGAGCAAGCGCCTGTTCGCTCCGCGGCTCGGCGTGGCTTACCGGATTACCGAACGAACCGTCATCCGCGCCGGGTACGGGATATCCTACGATCCTTATAATCTCGCGCGGCCGCTCCGGGTGAACTACCCCATTCTGATCCCTTACTATGAGCCGTCGCCAAACGGACTCCTGCCAATCAGCAATTTCGAGGAAGGCCTTCCCGAGTTCTCGATGCCGGATCTTAGTAATCCGCGAATCCCCATGCCACTCAATGTGAACGCCGTGTTCACGGGCGATGAGTTCCGGCGCGGCTACATCCAAAGCTGGAACGCAACCGTGCAGCATGAGCTTGGCGGCGGTTTAACGGCGGAGCTTGGCTACGTGGCGACAAGGTCGGTGCGTCAACTGGGCTACGTGGATCTGAACGCGGGCCAGGTGATCAACGCCGGGAACAACGGGCGGCCGCTCTTCGCGGCTTACGGCCGCACCGCCGTTTCGAACCTGGTGTCGCCGATCGGCACGCAGCGTTACGATTCCATGCAATTCCGGATGAACCGGCGCTTCACGAACGGCTTCCAAATTAACGGAGCCTGGACTTGGTCACAAAATCAGGGTGTTTGCGGGGCGAACGACTCCGACGGCAGCCCATGCGTCCGCGCGCTGGAATACTGGGGCCGGAACCACACGCTCACCAGCTTCGATCAGCGGCACCGCTTCTCGATCAACTCCGTTTATGAGCTTCCCTTTGGAAAAGGCAAGCACTGGGCGGAGGAAGGAGTCGCCGCCGCAGTTCTTGGCGGCTGGCAAATGAATGGCGTGATGGTCTACTTCACGGGTACGCCATTCTCCGTCACCGGCGATAACCGGCTTGCCCTTCCATCGACGGGAAATACCGCGGACCTGATCGACGACCACGTACGAAAGATTGGTGGTGTTGGCCCCGGTCAACAGTTCTATGACCCAATAAACTTCCGGACGGTAACCGACGTCCGGTTCGGGAATATGGATTGGAACTCCCTGGCTGGCCCAGGTGCGTTCAATCTGGATTTGGGCGTGTTCCGATCGTTCCGCATCACGGAGCGCGTGGGGCTTCAGTTCCGCGCGGAGGCCTTCAATGCGACCAATTCGCCGAAGTTCAGCAATCCGCAAGGTAATGTAAACAACTCGCGATTCATGGAAATCAGCGGGGAGCGCAACGTTGGACGAGAGGGTATTAACGAACGGGTGTTCCGCTTCGGTCTACGCCTGAACTTCTAATCGCAACTCAATTCTCCGGAGCCGGACAGTTTATAAACGGGCCGGCTCCGGAGACTCCGAATCGCTCCGGTTCAACTCAGTATGCCTGCCAGTTGTGAAAAGTGGGACAGGCTACGCTTCCAGTCTATGTTAACACACTGATTCCACGTAGGTTACGCAACTTCAAGCAGGAATTCCAGCCGGGTTAGGCCTCTTTCCGAGCAGCGTCTGGAGGGTCCCGAAGCCGTCGATCCCTTGCCCGCCCAAGTGGATTCCCTAACCTCCAATGCGAGCCAGACCACTCCGATCTACCCTACATCGCGCAGCCGTCTGAATCGCGATCACAGCCAGCGAAGAAAAATTCGCTTCCACCCCGGAATCACTGAACGGCAACGCAGGCCATCACTTCCACCATCGGGGAGGCCCACCCGCGCCGACCCACTGCCTCCACAACGGTCAAATCCGCCCCCGCCGCCGCTACAATCGACCGGGCACACAAACCGGCCCATCTCGAACCCAGAAACCCTAAGCCCGTGCGAACCGCCGCCCTCACGCCCGCATCGTCACCAAGAGCCCGCATCGCCGCCAAGCGCCCGCAGGGCGCCATAAGCCAGCCGGGTGTGCAAACGCCCGGAATCGAACACCCAAACCAAAACAACCTCGCGCAGCGAGTCCACGAAGCGGCCGCCCATTTGCGGACGCGACTCCCCCGCGGCCACGCCTGCCGCCTCTCCATCCTCCGCCCAGTGCCCGTGCCTTTCCGCGCTGGATTTCATCCAAAACACCCCCGCCGCCCCGCGTAATCACAGCGGTTATCGACCGGCATCTCCCCTACTGCCAACCAGTTAGCGAACCACCCCGCCATTTCCCACTTCTCCCGCCTCTACAATCCCTCTGAGTGCGATGCCGTGAACCGGATCAGCATCCCCAGCCGCGCGAAAGGAAGCGGAAGCCATGCAAGCCACCAACCCAGAACCCCTCGAATTCACGCAGCGAGCCAACGAACACGCCCGCGAGCAACGCCAAACCGATTTCCTTCGCTACCTCGCCCAGGGCGAATCCATCGCCGACGCCTGCGCCCTCGTCGGCGTCACCGGCTGGTGCTACGAAAAATGGCGCAACCGCTCCAAGGACTTCCGCGATGCCGTCCAACGTGCCCGCGAATCGCACCGCCGCGATGTCCTCTCCGGCTTCCACACCACCGACGCCTATGCCCGCATGCTGCTCGACGCCATCCAGCGCGACGATTCCCTCCCCGCCGCCCTCCGCTACCGCGCCTCGAAATCCATCCTCTCGCGCAAAGGCAAAGCCGATTGGCTCCCCGAGCCTCTCCCGCACGGCGCCCCGCAACCACTGGCGCTTGGCCCGATCCGCTTGCTTGCGGCGTTCGATCAGCCGCGAGCCTTCGCGTACCACCTCGCTGGCGCTGCCATAGCGCCCGGAGCCCACTTCGTCGTCAATGAAGCGGTCGAAGTGCTCTGTCAAATTGATGGTTCGCGTCGGCATCGGGTCCTCGATGCGATAGTGCCAAGCCTGGCATGAATTGCCAGTCACGCCTCAATCGGGCTGTCAACCTCGGCGAACCTGTCAACGGAGAAACCGAAGAGGGAGAAACCAGAGAGTCCGAGGGTTCAGAGAGGCCAACGCTCCGAACCACGATGGTTGAGACCGTTGCCCGCTCGGAGGCATCTCAAACCGGAGAACCGCGCAGAAACGCAAATACTGGCGAATGTTTGGGATACGGGCGGGAGGCCGGACAGGGAGGCTGTCAACGAAATCGGAGGGTGGAAAGTTCGCGTTTGAAGGAATGGTTCCCCGACATGGATTCGAACCACGATTAACGGCTCCAAAGGCCGCTGTCCTACCGTTAGACGATCGGGGAATGGTGGGAGGGCTACGAGGCTATTTTAGCGCAGGCATGCTGGGATCCGCTGCGAACACCGGTTCTCCCACCCCGGCGCGACTTTCGCACAGGCACTGGATCCCCAGCGGTAGTAGCCGCTACGAGCTTAACGGACTTGCTCGTCGCGCTCCACTTTGCCATCCCGCACGAACACCACGCGGTGCGCGTGCATGGCGATATCCATTTCGTGCGTAACCAGCACGATGGTGTTGCCCTGGTCGTGCAGCCTCTGGAAGAGCGCCATGATTTCCACGCCGGTTGCCGAATCCAGGTTCCCGGTAGGTTCGTCGGCCAGCAGGATTGACGGGTCGTTCACCAGCGCCCGGGCGATGGCGACGCGCTGCCGTTGGCCGCCCGATAGTTCGTTCGGCTTGTGGTGCATGCGCGCCGTGAGGTCCACCGCCGTGAGCGCGTGCTTGGCGCGTTCCTGCCGCGTGTGCGCATCCACCCCGGCGTAAATCAGCGGCAGTTCGACGTTATGCAAGGCGGACGCGCGGGAGAGCAGGTTGAACGTCTGGAAGACGAAGCCGATCTCCTTATTGCGGATCCGGGCCAGTTGGTCGTCGCTCATCGTGCTAACCAAGTGGCCGTTGATGAAGTACTCGCCTTTCGTCGGGCTATCAAGACAGCCGATCAGGTTCATGAGCGTCGATTTTCCCGAGCCCGATGGGCCCATAATCGCGACATACTCGCCCCGCCGGATCTCCAGATCGATGCCGGAAACCGCATGAATTTCCTGGTCGCCCATCACGTACGTCTTCCATAAGTCGTAGGTGCGGATGACAATGCCATCCCGCGTCAGGCTTTCTCCTCGCGCCGCCGCTGAATCCAATGTCTGCGCCATAATGCCGTTCGTCCTCTCCTGCTTCCTACGGGTTTCCCTGGGCGCCGGTTTCGGGCCTCTTATTGTCCACTTCTATCTTCGTCTCATTGCGGATGGTCCGCAAAGACCGGTAGGGACCGGTGATGACCTCATCGCCCTCTTTTAGGCCGCTAAGCACCTCCACTTCGGTTGTGCCCGTGATGCCCGTCGTTACCTCGCGGAACTTCGCCAAGCCCTTGTCCACGACGAATACGCCCTGCATTTCCTTCTTCAATTCCGCGGCGAGCTTTGGGTCCGCCGGCGGTGAGGAATTCTTGTCGTCGTCCTTCTTTTCAAGATCGCCCTTGGTGCGCACAGTGAGCGCCTGGATCGGTAGTGCAAGCACGTTCGGCTTCCGATTGGTCGTAATCTTCACGGTGGAGGAAAGCCCGGGCCGGATTTCGGATGGGGGCGAATCGAGAGCCACCACCACCTTGAAGTCCTTCGCCTCGTCGCTTGAGATCTGGGTTTGCGAACTCGCCAAGCCGCTGGAGCGCAAGATGGCGGTGTTGCCGATTTCGATGACTTTTCCCTTGAACGTCTCATCAGGAATGGCCTCAATGGTGACATCCGCCGTTTGGCCCAGTTTGACGTTCACGATATCGGTTTCGTCCACCTTCACTTCGGCCGTGATCACGGACATGTCGGCGATCGTCATGATCAGGCTCGCGGCCGAGTTCTGGATGCCGGGAACCACGATTTCGCCCACTTTCACCGGCAGGTTCGTCACCATGCCGGCGAGGGGAGAGATCGCGTAGGTGCGCTCGACCAGGTCCCTGACGCGCGTGACCTCCGCCTTGGCCGCGGTAATCCGGCGCTGGGCGGAGTTCAAGGCCGCGGATGCCTGGCGTTGCTGCGCCTGTGACCGCGCATAGGCCGCTTCCGCTTCCTTCACCGAGGCCAGCGCAACCTCGTAGGCGGACTTACTTGCATCGAATTCCTGCCGGGCAATCAATTTCGCATCCGACAATTCTTTCTTGCGATCAAAATCCAACCGGGCCTGTTCGGCTTGCGCTTGCGCGCGCGCGATGGCGGCTTCCGCGCTTTCCATCGAATCCGAGGCCGCACGGACAGCGGCTTCCTGGCCCGCCGCATCCGCTTCCGCGATGCGGTAGTTCGCTTCCTGGGAAGCCAACTGCGATTGAGGCTGCACGGATTCGAGCTTCGCGAGAATCTGTCCCTTCGCGACGCGGTCGCCTTCCTGCACCAGAATCTCCGTAATGCGGCCCTGGGCGTTGGCGCCGATATTGATATAGTTCAGGGGCCGGATTTCGCCCGTCGCTGTCACCAGAGCGACGACATCCTGCCGGCTGACTCTTGCGGTTTGGACCTTCTCCGCTTTTCCTTCCCGATACTTGATCCCGCCATAAATAGCGCCGCCGACGACGGCCACACCCACAACTCCGAGGATGATTTTCCAATTCCGGGTCAAAATTCAGTGCTCCTGTGATCTCTTACGAGCGCGGCGTTCGGTTGTTCGCAAAAACTGAATAGGGGCTTGTCGCAAGGCATTCACGGGTGGCTGGTTCTATCGGTAGGAGGGCGCCCAAGCTCAATGATCTTCGCGCCCACCAAAGAATGATGACGACGAAATACCATTTGAATTACCGCTTCCATCAAGATTTACCGCCGTCCGCGCGGGAATAATACTAATTATTGCATCCAGGTGACACGATCCGGCGCCTTCTGTCCGCACGTGATACTGCCGGTGACTCCGCTCGTGAGCAGGGCGCAGGCGTTGTCCTGGGCTTGGCGCAGCGCCGATTGCTGGGTTGCGCCGCTGGCGGTGCGGCATACCGTGCGCCCTTCATAGGTGACGCAGACTTCCACGCGGTGTTCCCGAAGCCCGGTGCTGCTCCAGAGGATCAACCCGGCTACCACGGCCAGTAGAATCAACCCAGCCAAAACCGGCTTGCTCATGCGCCGGTTTCCTCGTAAAACGACGCGATTCGCCGGTACTTCTCCTGGCGATGGCGAATGAGCCGCTCAGCGGACCAATCGCGTAACTCGTTGGTAACCTTCGTTAAATGGTCCCGCAGTAGACCCGCGGCTCCATCCCAGTCGGAATGCGCGCCTTCGCCGGGTTCGAGAACTACCTCGTCAATCAAATGGAGGGAAAGCAACTCCGGCGCCGTCATCTTCAGCGCTTCGGCGGCAAGCTGCGCTTTCTTGGCATCCCGGTAAATGATGGCCGCGCAGCTCTCTGGCGAAATGACGCTGTAAGTCGCATTCTCAAGCATCGCGTTGTGGTTGCCCACGCCCATTGCCAGAGCGCCTCCACTGCCGCCCTCGCCGATGACGACGGTGATGACGGGGCAGGAAAGCCGTGACATCTCGCGAAGATTCACCGCGATGGCTTCCGCCTGGCCGCGCTCCTCGGCGTCAATGCCGGGATAGGCGCCGGGCGTGTCGATCAAGCTGATCAGCGGCAATCGGAACTTCGACGCCAACTTCATCACCCGCAGCGCCTTTCGATAGCCTTCGGGCTTGGGCATTCCGAAATTGCGATGCAGCTTCTGCTTCGTGTCCCGCCCCTTCTGCTGTGCGAGCACGGCCACGGGCAGCCCCCCAAAGTCCGCGAGACCGGAAATGATGGCCGCATCGTCGCCAAAGGCGCGGTCTCCGTGCAGTTCCTCAAAGTTGGCGAACAGGCGCTCGATATAGTCGAGGCCATGAGGGCGGCGCGGATGGCGGGCCAGTTGGACCCGCTGCCAGGTGCGGCTTCCAGGGGTGTTTGCCGCCTCGTCCCGCGGCTTGGCGTCCGGGGAAGCCGGCGGATTCGACGTGGGGTTGCTGGGCGCGCTGCTCATGCGAAAAGCCAGCATTCATTGTCCCACAACCCGGAGACTCCCCTATCCATCCGTTCGCTCGCACGACCGTCAGATCAAGGAATCTATTCGATTTCGCCCAGATACATGCCCGTTTCGCTTGCAGGGATGGGAATGAGTTCGACGGTAGCGCTCTGCTTCGCGGAGAACTCCATTTCCTTCCAGCGCTGTCCGAAATTCGAGAGGAAATCCGGGTCGAAAGAGGGATCGGCGTCCAGGTTCTCGAACGCATAGAGCCGGTAGCGTCCGGGAGCGATGGTTGCGAACTCGAAGCTGCCGTCCTCCTGCGCCGTGGTACTGTTCCTCCGGACAATTCCAGCCAGGCTCTCTCCAGCGGCGAATGAGGACGCGGGGAGGAGGGTGATGCGCGCATTCGCCGCGGGATTGCCGCGTGAATCCTTCGCCACCCCCGTGAGGCTTGCTCCGTCTGCCGCCAGTTCCACCGTCATGCTTCCGGAGATGCTCGATAGAGCGTGAGAAGCGCTCGCCATCAGGTCGATCCCTCCCAGCAGAACCCGTTTGACGTAGAGGCCGTCGGGGAGGTTGGAAAACGTGAAGCTCGGCTCCTCGGCGCGGGATAGCGTGATGGTGAAAGCGCCATTTGCGTCGACGCGTGCGGTGGAGCGCACGGGGTTCAGCCGCCGGATGGGTGTGATGGACATCCGGGAGAGGGAAGTGGAGCTGTGGCCGGCCGGCAGCAACACTCTGCCGGGCACGGCGGCGTCCTCAAATACCTGAATGTGAACACCGTCAACCGAGGCGTTCCCCAGCGTCACCTGCGCAGAGCCAACCGAACTGCCGCCGGCGCCTCCGCGGCGAGAATTTGACCGGGCCACCACCTGGTAATTGCCGGGCGCGAGATTTCGAATCGTAAACGCGCCGGTAGCCGGGTTCACTTGCGCAAGACCCGCCGGGTCTCCAAAGCCAGGCTGTCCGGCGGGCCGGGCGCCGACGAAAATCACCGGGCGTTGCCCGCCTTCCGGAACGGGTGTTTCATCCATGCCGCTGACAGCACCCGATATGGAATAGGCTTGGCTCGGGGACAGGGTAAAGTCGATGCCGCTCATCTCCGCGCCGGGCGTAAGCTGCAACGGAACGGCCTCCGCCGCGGATCGCGCGTTGGGATAGTAGGTTTCAAGGTAGGCAAGGGTTTCCTCAAATGGGCCGAATCCCCCAGGACCGGCGTCCCCGTCACCACCTCCGCGTCCACCGGGCCCTTGGGGTGCGCCAAAGCGCCCAAACCCGGGAGCCGCTCCTCCACGCATTGCCACGCCGATCCGTCCTCTCAGGCTGTTCCCCATCGCTTTCACGAAATATCGGCCGGGCGCCAGTCCGTAAATGCGATAGATGCCGCGATCGTCGGAAATGGCGCGGCCGCGGGCGGCCAGCGTCTTTACGCCTTGCACGTAGCGGTATTGTTCGGCCTCCATCGCCACGCCCGCCATGGGATCTCCATCCTGGTCAAGTACGTGACCCGTGACTACCGCGGCTGGTTGCATGCGGATCTCGATTCCCCCGATCACCTGACCGGCTCGGAGAGATACCGTCCAGCCGTTGACTTGGGAGCGTGCGGAGGCAAGGCCGCGCAGTTCCGCGGAGCTTGCGGAGAACGATTGCCGCGCGAGCATGATCATGTAGTCTCCCGCAGGCAGTCTCTCAAGCAGAAACGTGCCGTCGGATGCCGTTCTGGCCATGAGAACGCCCGGGGTCTGGCCTCTTCCCTGGTTCCTCGCGAAAAACCGAAGCTCCACTTTGCCTAGTCCTTCCCCTGTTTGAGCATTGATGGCACGCCCGGACAAGGTGACGCCTTCGGCCCCTGCGGCGGCGGAGGCGCCGGAGACGGATGGGGACTGACGCGCTTGCGCGGAGGCGCTTGCCGGTATCGGAAATGCCGGCGCCGCGGCCAGGAGCGTGGCCGCCGCCACGTGAACGAAGGAAAGAGAAATCGGCATAGATCTAGAAGAATGGACTAGCGGAGCGCCTCGAAGTAGTACACGGGCCGCGAACAATTGTTGCGGCCGATTGCCCCAGGTTGTAAATCTTGACGAAAGGGCCTGTCTGGGCGGCCAATTTGTCCGAAACTTCCCGGCAACGGCGGGATTTGGCTTTTCGCCATTCGGGCACTGCAAGATACACTGGAATCGTGGAAAATCAAGCATTCAGCCGGAAGGGAGGCCGCGCATGGCGCTGATTCCTTCGGTGATGAGAGAACTGGGTACGCTGGCGACTCCGTTCGCACTGCCGGATGTTGTTTCCGGGCGTATCGTTCACGCGGAAGAGTATCGCCGCATGGACGCGTTTCTGGTGATATTCATGTGCGCGCACTGCCCCTATGTGAGGCATGTCGAGCGCGAGATAGCGAACGTCGGTTTTGATTTCGCCGACGAAAACGTGGGGATCGTAGCGATCAGCGCGAATTTTGTGGGGGACTATCCCGACGACGCGCCGGAGAAGCTCAAGGAACAGGCGCTTCGCCTGGGGTTCAAATTTCCCTACCTCTACGACGAGAGCCAGCAAATCGCGCGCGGTTATGGAGCCGTCTGCACGCCGGACTTCTTCCTTTTCGACCCCGATATGAAGCTGGCGTACCGCGGTCAGTTGGATGGAAGCCGGCCCGGCAATAGCGTGCCGGTGAATGGCAAGGATCTTCGTTTCGCCATCAATGCGCTGCTCGCCGGGAGGATGCCGCCGGAGGATCAGAAACCCAGTATCGGTTGCAATATCAAGTGGAAACCCCGCTAGGCGGTCCCGCTGCGGGGAAGGGAAGTGCCGCATGGATAACGATGCGTGGGGAGAGTCCGGAAAGAAGGCTGGAAAGCCGGCGAGCAAGCCCCCAGCGGCAGTATCGGAGCGGGCACAGGTGTGGCGGCAGTTCGCGGAGTACTCGGGGTTGGCCATCGCGATGCCCGTCGCCACGGTGATTGGCTTTGTAGCGGGGCGTTGGCTGGATGGCGCGGTGGGTACCTCGTTCTTCTGGCTGATCGGCTTGCTGCTCGGAATCGCCGCGGGGTTTCTGCAATTGATCCGAAAGGCGGTTCGTGATTCCGGAGACGCATTCAAGTAGCGTGCTCCTATCGCCTGGTAGACGGAATCCACCGACATGCCATCCTCCGCCACCGAGATGTTTGCCGGAATCTCGATCCGCCGGATTCGCGGATTCACCCTCGGGCTTTCCGTGGTGGTTGCCGCCTTGGCCGCGTGGCGTTTTGGAACTGGGTCCGCGGCCAGTTTCACCGTGGGCGCGCTTGCGTCCTACTTCAACTTCCAACTGCTTCACGCAGCCGTTGGCAGGCTCGGCGCGGAGCCTTCACCGGGCAGCCGCAGGATCGTCCTGCTCTTTGTATTCAGATATTTCGCCCTGGGACTCATTGGGTATGCTACAGTGAAGGTTTTTGGAGTAAATCCAGTCTCTTTTTGCGTTGGTTTGTTGGTGACAACCTTCGCGCTGCTGCTGGACTCCCTCAGCGAGCTAATCTATGCCAGAGCATGAGTTGTGGGTTACCGCCCTGTTCAATCGATTCCTGGCGGGCCCGGCGATTGCCGTATTGAACCTCTTCGGTATTACCCCGGCCGACCCCGCGCATCCGTGGTCGAACGCGCAGGCGATGCAGATCTTCGTGGTTGTGCTGCTCATGCTGGGCATCACCGCGGTACGCCGTTCGTTTTCTGTCGACGCTCCCAGCAAAGTACAGACGATCCTCGAACTTTTCTATGGCTTCATCAAAGACCAGACGAACGAGATGATCCCCCATGGTTCGCAGCGTTATGTAGCATTTTTCGCTACCCTCTTCGTGTTTATTCTCGCCGCGAACCTGATCGGCGTGTTGCCGACGTTTGAATCGCCAACAATGTTCGTGATGGTCCCGCTGGGTTGCGCGGTGGCTGTATTTATCTACTATCACGCACAGGCGATTCGCGAGACCGGCTTGAAAGCGTGGATGCTTCATTTTTGTGGGCCGATCTGGTGGCTGGCGCCTTTAATGCTGCCGATCGAGTTGATTAGCCACTCTTCGCGTTTGCTCTCCCTTACGGTTCGTCTGTATGCGAATATGTTTGCGGGAGAGATGGTTTTCCTGGTCTTCCTCGGCTTGGTGCCGATCGGGATTCCTGTCGTTTTCATGGGCCTGCACACCTTCGTTTCGTTGTTGCAAGCATATATTTTTGTATTGCTCGCGATGGTGTATCTTGGCCAGATGGTGGAGCACGAGCACTAGTTCGGGTTCGCCTTCCAATTTTCGTCGTCGCTTCAGGTTACCCGCCGGCCGGGTACCGTGAACCCAGCTTCTCCGGTATTCGCGGAAGAGGATGAAGTTCGTCAAGAGGCGCTTTAAGTGAGCCGGTTGACAATAAAGGAGCAGAAGTAGTCATGAAGAAGAAGGTGTCGCTTATTCTCGCCATGCTGGCCCTCGCCGTGCCGGCGTTCGCTCAATCCGGAGCGGCGGAAAGCGCCGTCAATTGGCCGGTGGTGGCCGCCGTGATCGGCATGGCCATCGCGTCCGCCGGTTGCGCGTTTGCCCAGGCTCGCGCGACGGCCGCCGCCTGCGAAGGGATGGCCCGAAACCCGGGCGCCTCCGCTTCCATTCGTTTTGCGCTGATTCTCGGCCTGGCCCTCATTGAGTCGCTGGCGCTTTACACCCTCGTGATCGTGTTTGCCAAAGTTGCGTAGGCTCCCGCAGCCGAATTTGCTGGAGCGAGATCCGAGGCTGTCCGCGCTCCGCGGCAGCCCGGGTCTTGCATAATTGCCGCCGGAAACTTCGCGCGCTGCATCGGATTCCCCGCCGCCTGGCGTTTCTGTTTCCCGCCGGACCGATGCTTCGACGGCGAAGTTTGTGCGACGGGAAGTCTTTGCCGCGTCGATTGAGAAGCCGCGCCTCAGGCCGGAGATGCCGAGGCGCGCTTCCGCGGCATGGAAAGGGCTGCATGCTCAAATTGCAAGGGATTTTCCCTCCTCTCACCACGCCCTTTCAGCATGACGGGGCCATCTACGAAGCGAAGCTCCGGTTCAATGTGGAGAAACTCAATCTCACGCAGTTGGCCGGTTACGTCGTGGGTGGTTCTACCGGCGAAAGCGTCATGTTGAGCACGCCGGAGAAGGTGCGGGTTTGGGAGATTGTGGCGAAACACGCCGGGCCCGGCAGAGTCCTCATCGCGGGGGCCGGAGCCGAGAGTGTAAGGGAAACTCTGGAACTGTGTTCACTCGTGGCATCGGCGGGCTATCAGGCAGCCATGGTGCGTACGCCGCACTATTACCGGGGCCTTCTCAATAACACGGCGGCGCAAGTAACTTATTTCCGGGCGGTCGCGGATGCGTCACCGCTTCCCGTGCTGATTTACAACATTCCACAAGCCACCGGCCTCGATATTTCTCCCGAAGCGGTCATCCAACTAAGCGAACATCCGAACATCATCGGTATCAAGGAATCGAATGGCAGCATGGAGAAGCTGATGCGCATGGTGGCCGAATGCCGCAGGGGCTTTCAGGTTCTGGTAGGTTCCGCTCCCACGCTCTATCCTTCCCTGATGATGGGCGCCTCCGGGGCCATCATGGCGTTTGCGAACGCGGCCCCGTATGCGGCGATTACCATCTGGGAGGCGTTC
>JADLCF010000363.1 GCA_020847315.1 Bryobacterales bacterium
AGGATGTCGCGGCGATGGGATTCGCGGGCGGATTCGACGGCGGCGCGGAACTCCGGGTGATTCCGCCATTTTTCGTAGCAGGAGCGGCTGATGCCGACATAGACGCAGGCGTTCGTGATCGATTCGCCCTGGGCGAGGTAGCGGAGGAAGTCCGTTTGGCGCTGTTCGCGGGCTTGCCGGTTGGATCGCTTCTTGAATGCGAGTGGTCTCTGGTTGGTGGACTTCATGGCTCTGCTTCCTTTCGTTTGTCCGGGACGGTTGATCTGGTGGCCCGGCTTCGCACTCAGAGGGATTGTAGAGGCGGGCGTAGCGGGAATTTGGCGCTTGGTTCGCTAACTGGTTGGCAGTAGGGGAGATGCAGTTCGATAACTTCTGTGATTGCGCGGGGAGGCGGGGGTGTTTTGGATGAAAACCAGCATGGAGAGGCACGGGCACTGGGCGGAGGGTGGAGAGGCGTCGGGCGTGGCCGCGGGGGAGTCGCGCCCGCAAATGGGCGGTCGCTTCGCGGACTCGCTGGCGCGAGGCTGCTTTGGTTTGGGCGTTCGATGCCGGGCGTTTACACGCCAGGCTGGGTTATTGCGCCCTGCGGGCTCTTGGCGGCGATGCACGCTCTTGGTGGCGATTCGGGCGTGGGGGACGGTCTCCACCCATCGCCCGCAACCACACTCAGCCAAACCTGGCTCAGCGCCCATTTCCTCTATGGCCACGAAAGCCCCAAAGCATTCGAAACGCTCCTGGCCAACCACATCTACGCCCACGCCCCCGCCACCCCCGCCGAAGAACTCCTCGTCTTCCGCATCACCCAGAAAGCCTGGCTCCTCCGCCGTCTCGAAACCTGGGAGCGCGTCATCGCCGATTCAAGAGTCGCTCAAATTCGCCAGCAACACGCCAATGCCGCCGCCCCGGCCTGCCTCGCCCTATCCCTCCTCGAAGCGAAGGAAACCAGCCAAACCCGTTTCTACGAACGCACCGCGAAACTCCGCCAACAACACGAAGCCGCCCTCGACCGCCTCACCGCCAAGCTCGAAACCCACGAACGGCCAAGCGGCGCCACTGCAAGCGTGATCGTCGGATCCAACCCAATTCCGGCCTCATTTCCTCTCATCGGCGAGCCGTTTCGAGCCGTCGTTCCTCGCATTGCGACGTATACCCACCGGAAGTACTACCCCAACGATCTGATTCGCTTTGCAATATCGCAGAGGTAAGATGAGGACACAGAACTGGGTCTGTCCGCGAAGGTTCCATCTGCCGATCTGGGATTGCGACGCGTCCTTCCCGTCGGCAACTCCCTTCTGCGGGAGTCGCGTGGGGTGTGGAACTGGGTCGCCGCAACGGACGTCAGGTAGGACAAAGGCCGCGCGGCTGGGGAAAGGAATTCCGGCATGAATCGATCGCTCTTTCTTACATTGCTTATCACCGTGAGCGCTGCGCTGGTCATGGGGCAGCACCCGGCCTCCGAACGCCTCACCGCGAGGGAGTTATTCTTTGTCCCAGCAGCGAAACAGCAGATTGCCTCCACGCGGCCGGCTCGTCCGAACCGCGCGAAGCCGGCCGTGCCGTCGCTGGCGGTTCCGGTAGAGGTAGCGAAAAGCATCGAGAAGAAGCGCGTGGCGCCACCCGCCGACTTGGCGCGTACGCAAAACGACACCCAACTCGTACAGGCCGGTTACCTGCCGGCGGATCTGAACCCGTTGGGTCTGAGATACACCCTCATCAAGCGCGTGGGAAGCAGCGCGCAGGAAGTCCCGGTGGATACCGCCTTCCGATCCGGCGATCGCATTCAGGTCGCCGTGGAGACCAATGAAAGCGGCTATCTGTACATCATCGCCCGCGGTTCGAGCGGCGCGTGGCGCCCCCTCTTCCCTTCGCCGGAAGTGGAAGGCGGCAGCAATCGCATTGAGGCGAACACGATCACCACGGTCCCTTCGGGCTACGTGTTCACCTTCGACGAGCAAGCAGGCGAAGAGAAGCTCTTCCTCGTGTTCTCCCGGCAGCCGGAGCCCAGCCTCGAGAATCTCATTTACGATCTCGGCACGAAGCCCGCTCCGGGTTCGCCCGCCAAGGCCAGTCCGGTCACGGCGCCGGAGCTGGGCAGCGGTCCAAAAGTCCTGCTCGCCGTGAATAGCATGGATATCCGTGACGATGTGGTGGGAAGCCTGCGCCGCGCCTATTCCCGGGATCTGGTGGTGGAGAAGGTGGCCGATGGGCCGGGCGACTCGAACTATGGAGCCGTGCGGCCGCTCAACGCCTCCTATGTGCCCGATATGAAGATCGCCACTTACGTGGTGAATCCATCGAATGCGAAAGATGCCCGCGTGGTCGCGGACTTAGGTCTGGTCCACCGCTAGAGCATCGCGGGAAAGGAGGATTTGCCATGGCGCAATGGATACGCTTTCACTTCCGCATGGCCATGCTGTTGATGGGGTTGCTCGCCCTCGCTGCCGCCGGCGCGGCCGCATCCAAGACCGATGGCCCCCGCCGCATGGAAGTGGTGCTCGAAAAATGGAGCGGGCAATCCTGGAAACCGATCGACCCTGGGCATGTCCTGGAACAGGGGGACCGGGTTCGCTTCCGCTTTACCGCCGATTTTGACGGCTACCTCTACGTGACGAACCTTGGCACGTCCGGGCGTTATGAGTTGCTCTTCCCCACGGCCGATACCGGCGCGGAGAATCGCGTGGAGGCGGGCAAGAGCTATCTCGTTCCGGCAACCAAGGCCCAGTTTATCGTGGCCGGTCCGGCCGGGCACGACATTAGCTATTGGATGGTGAGCCCACGGCCCATGAACCCCACGGAGTTGCTGCCATCCGGCGGCGCTCCCGCCGCGCCGCGCGTGCCGCCGCACCGGATGAAGCCCCGCTGCGACGATTCGCTCTTCCGGGCCCGTGGCGAGTGCATTGATAGCTCCGCCGGCTTGCGTAGCGTGCCCGGCGACAACGCGCTCCCGGAGAGTTGGAGCAAGCTCAACCGCGCCAACTCCAGGGAGTTGTTCTTCATGCGCCAGAGCGAGACGCAGGTGATTACCGCTCCCGCCACAACGGAAGGACCCGTGATCTATGAATTCCGCATCGCGCACAATTAAGCGAGCGTTTGCCCGGCTCGGCGCGCTGGGGCTGTTCGCCCTGGCCACGCTGGCCCTGGCCGCGCAACAGCCCGCCAACACGCAGCAACGGGACCTTCGCGTGGAAAAAGACATCCCCCGCGAGGTGCAGGATTCCTCGGGCAAGTCCCTCACCATCCCGCGAAGCTACGCCCTCGTGATCGGCGTGGGTACCTATCCGCGCCTCGAAAAGAACTTCCAGTTGGCGTATGCCGAAAAGGACGCGCAATCCATTTACTCGGTTCTGATCAGCCCCGAAGGCGGAAACTTCCGGGCGGAGAACGTCCACCGGCTGATAGGCG
>JADLCF010000364.1 GCA_020847315.1 Bryobacterales bacterium
CCACCTCCTGCGGTCTTCGTTTACTACCAGAATTCATATTGTTGGACCACCTCCTTCCTCAGTGATGCCTCGATGCTAAATCGAAAGCGGCTATCCGTCAAGAACATTTTTTCGAAAAATGTACAATTACATTTCACAAGAGTCAATGGATTACCATCGATACTTTGCGTACATGATTGATCCTGAGTGTTTTACAGAAATCGACTCTCCGGGGTTCGTGGAAAGATAGGAGTGTGCTTCGCATCAAGATGCGCCGCGTTAACGGCGACCCCAGGACGCTAGCGGTGATTCCGGGCGCATACAATCCGCCCACCATCGCGCACGCCGCGCTGGCGATCCGCGCGGCCGAAATGGCGGACGAGGTCCTGCTGCTGCTGCCGGAAATTCTCCCCCACAAGGATTTCGACGGCGCGGGCTTTGAAACGCGCCTGGATCTGCTTCGGCGGGCGGTGGATCATAATCGCGTCAGCGTCGGAGCCTCCACCGGCGGACTTTTCCTTGAGGTTGCCAGAGCCTGCGCCGCGCGCTTCCCGAATGCGGAGATTTCGTTGGTATGCGGGCGCGATGCGGCGGAACGAATTCTTGCATGGCCTTACCCTGAGGAGGGAGCGCTCGAGAGACTATTCTCGCTCGTGAAACTCTGGGTCTTCGATCGCCACGGCGCCTTGCACGTGCCCGAAATGCTTCGGGAATCCATTGTCCTTTTCCCTTCCGAGGAACACCTGCAGCGCCTTTCCTCCACGGAGGTACGCCGGAGGATTGCCGGGGGAGAGGAGTGGCGCGAACTGGTTCCTCCGTCGATTCGTGACGACGTGGAGCATATCTACACGCGAACCCAGGGCCGAGGAACGGAGAGCCGGGAAGCGGCGTTCCGCGCGCACGAGTTTATTCGAGCGGCGGACCACCTTGCAGGAAGGTGCGGAGACGGTAGCTCCGGCTCGGGTGCCGCAACTTGCGGAGCGCTTTCGCTTCAATCTGCCGGATACGCTCCCTCGTGACGGCGAAATACTGGCCGACCTCCTCGAGGGTATGCTCGCTGCCATCCTGCAAGCCGAAGCGCATCTTGATGATCTTCTCTTCGCGGGGGCTGAGGCTCTTGAGCACCTCGGCGGTCTGTTCGCGGAGATTCAAATTGATCACCGATTCCGAGGGGCTGGCCGCGCGGCGGTCAATGATGAAATCGCCGAGGTGCGATTCCTCCTCCTCCCCGACGGGAGTTTCGAGGGAGATCGGCTCCTGGGCCACGCGCATGATCTTGCGGACCTTGTTTACGGGTAGTTCCATTTCCCGCGCAATTTCTTCGGTAGTGGGGTCACGGCCGAGCGCCTGCTGCATGGCGCGCTGGGTGCGCACGAGCTTATTGATCGTCTCGATCATGTGAACGGGGATGCGGATGGTGCGAGCCTGGTCCGCGATCGCCCGCGTGATGGCTTGCCGCACCCACCAGGTGGCGTATGTGGAGAACTTGTAGCCGCGCTTGTAGTTGAACTTCTCGACGGCCTTCATGAGGCCGATGTTCCCTTCCTGGATAAGGTCAAGGAACTGAAGTCCACGGTTGGTGTATCGCTTCGCGATCGACACCACCAGGCGGAGGTTGGCTTCGATCAACTGCTTCTTGGCAATTTCCGCTTCGGCCTGGCCGCGCTCAATCAAACGCATCGCGCGCGCGAGACCGGTTAGGTTGGAGCCAGTGCTGGTTTCCTGGGATGTCAGGCGCTCCTGCAAGTCTTTCAACTGCTTGCGCAGTTCCCGCTCTAGGCCGCGATCCGTAAACTTCCCGCTTGTCAACACGACTTGCAGGCGGGATACCTCGCGTTCCAGGGGTGTCATCGCTTCGAGGGCCAAGCGTACTTCTTCCGAGAGGGTCCGGTAGACGCTGGAGGAGAACGGCAATTCCCGGAACGCGCGAGACATCCGCACCACCATCCGGCCAAGGCTCGGGAGCCGCTCCTCGGCGCGTTTCCGGCTCTTCGAAGGTTCCTGCTTCTCCCGAATCAGAATGGCATTGTACTGCGCCGTGACATTTCCCACGGACTTCTCAAATTCGAGAAAAATCCGTTCGCCGGCGGATTCATCCGGGACTTCTTCGGGAAGCACCAGCACGTCATAGAGGGCTTCCCGGTTGCGGGAAACGCCGTCAAGAATCCGTTCCAGACAGCGGATCGCATACGGGCAGCGGGAGAGTGCTTTCGCGACGATCCGCTCCCCATGCTCCATGCGGCGGGCCAGTTCGATTTCGCCGTCCCGCGTCAGCAGCGCCACGGTCCCCATCTCCCGCAGGTACATACGCACGGGATCGTTGGTCTTATCCGAGCCGTCGGAAGAAATATCCCCGTCGCTCAAATCGTCGCGATCCACCCCGCGCCGCCCGGCTCCAGCGCGGCTCTCCAGCATGAGATCGGCGCTTGTGGATTCGAGATCGGCGAGGATTTCGTCGAGTTCCGGCTGGTTTTCCCGATCGCTGGAAACAAGCTGGTTCACGGCGCTGTAGAGATCGTAGCCGGAATCCGCGGATGCTCCGTCGTCGTCTCTAATACGTCCAATATTGTGTTCGATAGACACTTAGGAACCAACCTCTATCCTGGGGAAACCCCCAATTGGCGTCATTGTACAACATCGCTATGGATTGCAATGTTCCACTTCGGATTCCGCGATTCACGGAAGCTGAAGTGTCTTGAGCCGCTGCGATGAATTCGTGAGCGCTATCCCGTGGGATTCGCATCCAACTCGGCCAATTGCCGGTTGAGATTGAGGGCGCCCTCGAGATCTCCCGAAAGTTCCGCCTCCCGGATGCGTCTCTTCAATTCGCGTCGAAATTCGGAGAATTGGATCAAGTCTAACTTCTGCAGGCATGCCAAGGCCTGATCCCGATTCTGCGATTCCTGATAAATCTCTTCGTCCAGCAAGATCTCCGTCAGGATACTTTTCGCCTGGCCGTCCAACCGGGCCTCAATGTTGTGAAAGCGAAGCGCTTCTCCGCCTCGGTGGACTTTGAGCATTGCGTCGAAGATGGCGGCGGTGGGAAATCGCTTCCATCCGTCGAGTTTCCCGAGGATATCCAGGATCTCCGCGGCGCTTTCCGGCTGGTTCAGCAAACAACGGATCAGCAGGCGTTCGAGATGACCGGCGCTACTCGGCGGAGCGGCCAGGTGATCGCTTGTGCGCCGCGTGGCGGAAGCCTTGAACTCATCGAGCACCATGCTGCGTTCGAGCCCAAGGTATGAGGCAACTTCATCGGCCAGCGCGGCGCGCCGCAGCCGGCTGGGGACTTTCTGGACCGAAGGCAGCAGGAATTCGAGCGCCTTCACGCGGCCCGGGGCGGTGGTGGTATCGAATTTCTTCTGCGCCCGATCGGCCAGCCACAGAAAATAGCCGCGAGCCTCATCGACGGCGCGCAAGTAAGCTTCGGCGCCGCGCTCCTGGACGTACTCATCGGGGTCCAGTCCGTCTTCGAGGTGCAACACGCGGACGTCCACCGATTCGTCGAGCATCACCTGGATCGACTTCTCGGTGGCGTTCTCCCCGGCGCGATCGGGGTCGAAGTTCACGACGACGACATCCGTGTGCCGCTTGATGGAGCGAACCTGTTCAGAGCCGAGCGACGTGCCGCAGGAAGCCACCGCTTCGTGCGTGCCGGCGGCCCAAGCTCCGATCACATCCATATATCCTTCGACGAGCACCGCGCGGCCGCGCTTGCGCATCGATTCGCGCGCACGATGGAAATTGTAAAGCACCGTGCGCTTCTTGTAGATCCCGGTTTCGGGAGAATTCAAATACTTGGGTTGTTCATCGGCATTCAATACGCGCCCGCCGAATGCTACCAGTTTGCCGCTCTCGTTGTGAATCGGGAAGGTTAGCCGCCCTCGAAACGTGTCGTAATAACCAGGCCCGGAGCTGCGCGATTTCACGAGACCGGAGGCTTCCAGCATCGCCGCCTCCACACGCTGCTTCTCAAACACGCGCGTCAGTTCCTGACCGCCCGCGGGAGCATAGCCGAGGCCGAACTCCTGGGCCAATTCCCTCGGGATGCCGCGACGCTGCAGATACTCCCGTGCGCTTTCGCCCGCGTTCGACCACAGACTGCGCACGAACATGTCCTGCGCGGTCTCGTGGAGCCGATAGAGGGAGGACCGCTTCTTCGCGTCTTCGTCCGTGTAATCCTCGGTGCGAGGCAATGGGATGCCATTGCGCTCGGCGAGCGCCTTGATGGCCTCGAAGAAAGTGAGGCCCTCAATCTCCATGACGAACTTGATTGCGTCTCCGCCCGCTCCGCAACCGAAACACTTATAGAACCCGTGCCCGGCGTGGACGGAGAAGGAAGGCGTCTTCTCCGTGTGAAACGGGCATAAGCCGACATAACGCTCGCCTGCGCCCTGGCGCTTCAGGCGCACATAGTCGCCAACGACGCGCACGATGTCGATCTGGCTCTTGACTTGTTCCACAAAGTCCATGGTGCGTTCAGTTCCGGAAACTTCCTCGGGAGGGCGCGATCCTTGAATGCCGAGCGATGTTCCGCTGCCGGCGTGGCCGCCTCAACCCATTATCGCGCCACTCATCCGCCCGACCCCGGCCGCTCCAGCACGGGCCCGCGCTGCTGGTAGAATTGAGGCCGTTATGCCGATATCGCGGTTCGCGCTTGTTTTCCTCCTCACAGCGCTCAGCGCTCTGGCAGCCCCTCGCTTTGAAGCGGAATTCCTTTTCCCGCTGGAGCATTGGCACAACCATTCTTCGTCGGTGGTCGAGTTGCCGGGCGGAGATCTCTTCGCGGTCTGGTACAACGGCTCCGGAGAGCGCACGGCGGACGACGTGAAACTGGAGGGCGCGCGTTGGAACCGTAAGACGCGCAAGTGGAGCGATCGTTTCCCGGTTGCGGATGTTGCAAGCTTTCCCGATTGCAACCCGATTATCTGGCTTGACCAGGAGCGGCGGCTCTGGCTGTCCTGGCCCACGATCGTCGCCAATGAATGGCACACCTCGATTCTGCAATACCGGGTTTTCGCACAGTATCCGGAGGCAGGGAAAGCGGTGCGCTGGCAGGACGGAGGCATCGTGCTCTTCGAGCCGAGGAATTTCGAGGCGAGAGTGAAAACGGTAGTGGAACCGATGCTGGCGCAGGCCACGGAAGAGCGGGTGCGCGGTTACCTGAAAGAAATCATCGCGCGGGCCGGGGACAAGTATTACCGCCGCATGGGTTGGATGCCGCGCACGCATCCCATCGCGCTTCCTTCCGGCCGATGGATCCTGCCTCTCTACTCCGATGGGTATGACTTTTCGGTAGTTGCCTACTCCGACGATGGGGGCAAGACCTGGAACGGCAGCGAGCCCATGATGGGCTGGGGCGCCGTGCAGCCCTCGATTGTCCGGAAAAAGGATGGAACGCTGGTTTCCTGGTTCCGCGATAACGGCCCCGCGCCGCACCGGGTACTTCGCAGCGAGTCGCGGGACGATGGGATTTCCTGGACGGTGGCCGCCGACACGGATATTCCCAATTCAGGCACGAGCCTCGAGGTGATTGTTCTCCAGAGCGGCGAGTGGCTGATGGTGAATAACGATACCGAGGAGGGCCGCTATTCGCTGTCAGCGTGGATTTCCGGCGATGAAGGGGCAAGCTGGAAGTGGAAGCGGCATATCGAACTCGACAACCGGAAGGAGCAGGCCGGTTCGTTCCATTACCCTTCGGTGATTCAGGCAAGCGACGGCACGATCCACGTTACCTATAGCTACTTTCTAAATCACATTCCGAAGGATGGGCCACGCAAGAGCATAAAGCATGCGGCATTCAACGTGGATTGGGTGAAGGAGGGCGACCGCTAGGCGCGGTGGACCGGTATGGAATCTTACGCCGATTACGCGCGGAATCTGGTGGGCCTCTGGGCCGTCGTCGATCCGATCGGCGCCGTGCCGTTGTTCATCGGCCTGATGCCGCACGCCACGAATGAAGAACGCCGGCGGACGGCCCGCCATTCCGCGATCGCCGTGGCCATCATTCTGGTGGGAGCGATGTTCGCGGGCGCGCCGATTCTCAGTTTGTTCGGCATCAGCATCCCTGCCTTCCGCGTCGGCGGCGGCATCCTCATTCTGTTGATGGCGCTGGAGATGCTCAAAGCCAATCATGGCCGCACGCGGCACACGGAGGAAGAGGATGCGGAGGCGCTGGAAGCCGATTCCATCGCCATCGTTCCGCTGGCGATTCCCCTGATGGCGGGACCGGGAGCGATCAGCCTCGTCATCGTGACCGCCAACCACGCCCGGGATTGGGTGGATATCGGCGCGCTTGTGCTGAACTGTCTCATTACCGCCTTCAGCGTTTGGGTGTGTCTGCGGCTGGCGAGCACGATCCGCCGGCTGCTAGGCGCCACCGGCATCAACATCGCGATGCGCGTAATGGGCATGATCCTCACCGCGATCGGTGTGGAACTGATCACGACCGGGTTCAAGGAACTCTTCCCCGGCCTGATTCGCTAAGGCGGAGTTAGCGCGGCTTTTCCACGACCACGGCGAAGAGATTATCCCGCCAATGCTCGATGGTTTCGAGATGCCGGAAGCCGCCCGCTTCGAGCTCCTCGCGAAGCAGGGCCACGGAAATGCCATGTCCGCCGCGATTGGCGGGGACCCCTTCCGGAGTGCTCCAGGAGCCTCCCGTGCGCGGACGGAAGTCGATCACCACCAGCCGGGCCCCCGGTTTGAGATTGCGATAAAGGCTTGCCACCATGGATTCCGGTTGCGTGAAGTGGTGATAGACATCGCGCATATAGATTCCGTCGCAACAGGGCTCGGGCAGTTTGGTCGATTCGGCGGTTGATGCGGAGACGACGACCGTGGCGGAATTGCCTCTGGCGAAGCGCTTCTGCATGGCCTCGATCTTCGCGGGGTCCAATTCTGTCACCAGCACCCGGCCATGGACTCCCAGGAGCGATGCTACGGCCACCGCGACATCGCCATTGCCGCCGCCGATCTCGCCCACCGTGGCGCCGGAGGCGACTTGCAGCTTCTCCAAAATTCGCCGCGCGTCGTCCTGCGCATCGTTGGACCGCAAGGGGATGCTGCCACAGGCGGCAAGAACCAGGGCAAGAATCAGCGGCGAGAAGTGGCGCGCAATTCGCATAGCCAATTATCCTTCATCTCTCAACTGCAAACTCATCGAGTAGAGAACAACGGGCAACGAATCTGACGGCCGGAAATCTGCATCCCCGGCTTCCCACGTTACGATGGAAACGATGTCCGCATTGTTGAGTTGTTTGGGAATTTCGAAGGCCTATGGTGCGCGGCCGCTGTTTCAGAATTTCAGCGTTCATCTCGCCGAAGGCGACCGGCTCGGATTGATCGGCAAGAACGGCAGCGGGAAGAGCACGCTGATGGAGATTCTTGCCGGGTTGGAACACCCCGATTCCGGCGACGTGGTGCGCCGCAAAGGGGTGCGTGTGGGATACGTTCCCCAGGAGACCGCATTTGCCGAAGAAGACACTGTTTGGAGCGTGCTGGAACGGGGCGTATCGCCTCTCGCCCTGGAGGAGTTGGAGCGGGATCGCAGCTTGCATATTCTGATGGGGAAGGTGGGCTTTACCGATCCGGCGGAGCCTGCGCGGAAGCTCTCGGGCGGCTGGCAGAAACGGCTGGCGATTGCGGAACAGCTTGCCGGAAGGCCCGATCTGCTGCTGCTCGACGAGCCCACCAACCACCTCGACCTCGAAGGAATCGAGTGGCTGGAAGGCTTTCTGAAGAACGAAGCATCCAGCTTTGTGGTTGTCAGCCATGACCGTCTATTTCTGGAAAACGTGGTGGAGCAGATGGCCGAACTGGGGCGGAATTTCCCGGACGGCATTTTTCGCGCGCCCGGCAACTACTCCGTGTTTCTCGAAAAGCGCGGGGAGTTCCTCGCTGCCCAGGCATCCTATGAGGATTCACTGGCCAACCGGGTGCGCACGGAACTCGAATGGCTGCGGCGCGGCCCGAAAGCGCGCGCCACGAAAGCCAAGGCCCGCATCGATCAGGCGAACCGGCTGATCGATGAACTCGATACGACACGGGCACTCAATAAGACGGGCGCCGCCCAGATCGATTTTGAAGCGACCGACCGCCAGACCAAGCGGCTGCTCGAAGCGAACGGTCTGAGCAAGTCGTTCGGCGACCGGACCCTGTTCCGGAATCTCTCCTTCCTGCTCACCCCGCGCATGCGGCTCGGCCTTGTGGGCGCGAATGGCTCCGGCAAGAGCACATTGCTGCGGATCCTCCTGGGGCAACTCGAACCGGATAGCGGAAGCATCCATCGCGCGGATTTTCTGAAGCCGGTTTATTTCGACCAGCGCCGGGAGCAGCTTGACCCCGGCCACAGCCTGCAGCAAGCCTTGGGCGCGCATGAGGATCTGATTCTCTATCGGGACAAGTCGATCCATGTGGCGGCGTGGGCGCAGCGCTTCCTCTTCGATAAGGAACAACTGCAATCGCCCGTGGGCAGCCTCTCCGGCGGGGAGCATGCCCGATTGCTGATTGCCCGGCTGATGCTGGATCCGGCAGACCTGCTGCTGCTCGACGAACCCACGAACGACCTCGACATTCCGACGCTCGAAGTTCTTGAAGAGAGCCTCGTGGAGTTCCCCGGCGCGTTGATCCTCATCACGCATGACCGCTTTCTGCTGGATCGGATATGCACGGATGTCTTGGGTCTCTTCGGCGACGGAGAATGGGGTATGTTCGCCGATTACTGGCAGTGGCAGGAAGCTCGCCATAGCCGTGAAGCCGCCCGCAGGAAACAGGCCAGAGCGAATGCCCAAACGGCGCCGAACGCCGTGGCCGCTCCCCAGATGCGCGCCACGAAACTCTCCTACCTGGAACAGCGCGAGGCCGACGGAATGGAGGAGCGTATCCATCTCGCGGAGGCGCGGTTGGGGGAGGTGGAAGTGCAACTGAACGATGCGGCGGTTGTCTCCGATGGCGCGCGGGTGCAGGGGTTGCTGAACGCGCAGGCCACGCTACAGGCGGAGATCGAGGCGCTTTACACTCGATGGGCGGAACTTGAGGAAAAGCAGGTGGGCGCGGCATCCGTCTGAACGAAGGGCCAACCTCCCAACCGGCAAATCTCGCTCACGAGTCCAAGTCGTCGAACAGGTGAAGCTGGCGAAGATTCAAGTACTGCTGCTGGTTGAACCGTACTTCCGAATCCAACTGCAAGCCGATGCGGCCCTGAAAACGCTGAGCGGCGGCAGCGGCGATCCGATGCTCCAGATCGCCTTGGAGTTCTACGCTTTGGGCCTCCCGCTGCACCCAGCGGCGCGTGAAGCCGTTGAGGGCCTCTTCGAGCGGCACGCTGGCGCTGCGCCACTCACCACCTCGCAGGATGGCTTTGTTCTTGCCAATTCGCAGAAGGACGCTCATTCGATCTCAGGATACAGCGGATTTCCCCGTTTTCGGGTGGCGCCGGCCCCGGTTTCCGTGCAAATGTTGTTTCCGCGCGGCAACTGCGATACACATGCAGTAGGAAGGGGGATTCGTCGATGCGCTTCAACGCTTTGCGAACAGCCGCCGGAATCAGGCCAAGCCCTCTCCCGGCTTGGCTTTGCCTGGGGTTGCTTTGCGCGTTGAATCCGTTCGCGAATCCGTTGCGTTCACAACCGGCGGCCCCGATCCACGCGGCGGCGAGCACCGCCCCGTCGCAATCTCAAACCGTCATCACCGTGGATGTGGATGGGGTGGTGCATCCGATCACGGTGGAGATCCTGCGGCATGCCATCTCGCAAGCGGAATCGTCGGGCGCGGCGGCGGTGCTGGTGCGGCTGAACACACCCGGCGGATTGATGGACGCCATGCGGGAGTGTGTCGAGACGATCGTGACTTCCAAGGTTCCGGTGGTCACTTATGTGACGCCCAGCGGCGCTCGCGCGGCTTCCGCCGGGTTCTTTCTCCTCGAAGCGGGAGACATCGCGGCAATGACGCCCGGCACCAATACGGGCGCCGCTTCGCCCGTGCTGATGGGGGAGAAGATGGATCCTGTCATGCGGAAGAAGGTGGAAGAGGATGCCTCAGCCAGCCTTCGCAGCATCGTTACCCGCCGGGGCAGAAATGCCGAACTCGCGGAAAAAACGGTGCTTGAGGCGAAAGCGTTCACGGAATCCGAAGCGCTGAAGCAGAATCTGATCGATCTCGTGGCCGCGGACGAAACGGCGCTGTTCGCCGCGATCGCCAAGCGTCCTTACAGGAACTGGTCCGGGGAAGAACGCGTGCTCGCACTGACCAGCCCCGTGTTTAAGCCCTATGAGAAGAGCACCCGCGAGCGTTTCATGTCCGCGGTGAGCGACCCGAACCTGGCATTTATTCTCACGATCGCCGGCGTGCTGGGTATTTATGTGGAGTTCACGCACCCAGGGTTGATTGTTCCCGGCGTGGCGGGCGCTATTGCTGCACTCGTGGGCTTATCCGCGCTCTCGATTCTGCCCATCAACTGGATGGGCGTGGCGCTGTTGGTTCTGGCGGTGACGTTCTTCATCCTGGAGGCGAATTTTGCTTCTCACGGGATTCTGGGCGCCGGCGGCGCGGCCGCCATGGCGCTCGGAGCGGTGCTGCTTGTGGATAGCCCCATCCCGGAGATGCGGATCCGCTGGGGCGTCGCCCTGGCGGTGTCTCTCGGGTTCACCGCAATCACGATCTTCTTGCTCTCTCTCGTGCTGCGCGCACACCGCTCCAAGGTGCAGACAGGCGCGGAAGCTTTGCCGGGGCGGCGCGCCGTGGCCGTCGAGGATCTCGCGCCGGCGGGCCGCATCTTCCTTGATGGCGACTATTGGAACGCCATTTCCTCCCAGCCGGTATCCAAGGGAGATTCGGTGAGGGTAAAGCGCCTGAGCGGCTTAACCGTTTATGTCGAACCTGAGACGGAGGCTGCTCCATCTTCCCCGCAACCCTAACATGCGCATCACATGCGAACTCTGGAGGTGAACACCGTGGAACCGATCCTGATCATCGTCGCCATCATCGTGCTTTGGGCGCTTTCGTGTATCAAGATTCTCGCCGAGTATGAACGGGGCGTGATTTTCCGCCTGGGGCGATTACAGGGAATGCCGAAAGGCCCCGGGATAATTTTTGTCTGGAAGCCGATCGACCATCTTGTGCGAATGTCCCTGCGCGTCGAAACACTCGACGTGCCTTCGCAGGATGTGATCACGCGCGACAACGTCACGGTGAAGGTGAATGCCGTCGTCTACTTCCGCGTGGTGGATCCCAATAAAGCGGTGGTAGAAGTGGCGAATTATCTTTATGCCACCTCGCAACTCGCGCAAACGCGCCTGCGCAGCGTGCTCGGCGAAGTGGAGCTGGATCAACTTCTGAGCGATCGGGAGCATCTCAACCTCCGCCTGCAATCTGTGCTTGACCAGCAGACTGACCCTTGGGGCATCAAAGTGCAAATGGTGGAAGTGAAGCAGGTGGATCTGCCGGAGCAAATGGTGCGCGCCATTGCGAAACAAGCAGAGGCCGAGCGTGAACGCCGCGCTAAGATCATCCACGCGGAGGGCGAGTTCGGCGCGGCAGCCCGTTTGGCGGATGCCGCCGCGCTCATCCAGACGCAGCCCGCGGCGCTCCAACTCCGCTATCTGCAGACGCTCGTGGAAATCGGCGTGGAGAAGAATTCGACAATCGTGTTTCCCATGCCGATCGATATCATGAGCGCAGTGACGAAACTCATTGAACAAAAGGCTGGTATAAAGGAGTAGTTACGGAAACATCCCTCGCCGGTTCTGTTCATGCGCGAGCCGGTGTTGCGTATTGAGGTTCTTGCCGCCATGCCGAAACCGGACGAAGGCCACTATGAACTCGTTTTGGGAAACCGCCAACTGCTGAGCGGTTTCTTTGTACTGGTAATTCTGTTCGCGATCTTTCTGACGCTTGGCTACATTCTCGGGCGGAACTCCGCAGTGACGAGTGAACCAAGCGCGGTCGCGGGAGCGGCGGGTGGAACCTCACCGGGATCAGCCCGGAGCGAGACGCTGCAACCGGCGGCGGCAACCGGGCGGCCCACGGCAACGGAAAGAGGGCCGGAACCGGTTGCCCCGGCGATGGAAACGCACCCGGCCACGGAGCCTGCCACTTCCCCCGCCGCGCGCGCGCCTATCGAAAAGCCGATGGCCCCGCCCGCGGTTCCACCTGCCTCGGCGGCGGGCTCCGCCACCACCGATCGCACGAGAGAGATCCTCGGCGGAAAGGTGCAATTGATCACCCCGCGCAAGGGGGATATGTTCCTGCAAGTGGCCGCCATCGGGCGCGCGGAAGCGGAATTGATGGCGGAGCAACTCAGGAAACGCGGCTATCGCGCATTCCTTTCGGAAGTGCCGGAGAAATCGCTCTTCCGTGTGCTGATCGGCCCATTTGAGACTTCCGCACGCCTGAACGAAACCAAGAAGAAGCTGTCCGACGACGGGCTCCCGAGCATCATCCAGCGTTATTAACCGGCATGCCGCCGCGTAGTGGAAATCGGTTTCATCGGGACTGCCGCGGCGAAGTGCGATATCGTGTTTGCCATGGCGATTTCCATGGCGGGTCCCGCGCTCTCGCGGCGCTTCTTCCTTGCAGCGGCGACAGCAGCCGCTTCCACGCGCGTGTGGGGCGCGAACGATCGCATTCAGGTTGGCCTGATCGGCGCGGGGGGCCGCGGATCCTACATTGCGCGAACCGCTCAGGAACATGGCGGAGCTGCGATTGTGGCGGTGGCCGATATTTACCCGCCGCACCTGACTCGTTTTCGCAAGTCCCTCACCGGCGGCGAGACCGCCGGCCCTGCGGCTTACAGCGATTTCCGCGCGCTGCTCGATCGCAAGGAGATCGACGCCGTAGTAGTTGGGGCGCCCGACCATTGGCATGTGCCCATGACGATTGCCGCCGTGAATGCGGGTAAGGATGTCTATTGCGAAAAGCCGCTGACGCACTCGATCGAAGAGGGAGCGTCCGTGATCGAGGCCGTCGAAACGACGGGCCGCATTCTCCAAGTGGGCTATCAGCAGCGGAGCTACCCGCACATGGCGCAGGCGCGCGATCTCATCGCTTCGGGAGGGATCGGCAAAGTCACGCAGGTACTCACCTGGTGGAACCAGAATTACAATCGCAGCCGCACGCCTCCGGAAATTGACGCCTCCCAGTTGGATTGGCTGCAGTTCTTAGGCAACGCATGCCCGCGCCCGTTTGACCCATGGCGTTACGGGAACTGGCGGTGGTTCTGGGATTATGGGGGCGGCACTTTGACCGACCTCTATTCTCACTGGATTGAAACCGTGCACTGGGTAATGGATGACCATATCCCGCGCGAGGTCCGGGGCCAGGGGGCCAATCTACAGGTGCCCTGGTTTGAAGCGCCGGATACGGTGAGTGTGGCGTCGCTTTACCCGAAAGGCTTCCAGGTCTCGTACCTCAGCACCATGATCACGCGCATGGAAGATGGAGGGATTCTGTTTCGAGGAACGGAGGGCTCTCTCCGCCTCACGCGTCCATACTTCGAGTTGTACCCGGAGAACGGTACGTTTGATCGCAAGACCAGCATTTCCGCACCCAGTATCCGCGTGGAATCCACGCGGGATGGAACGGTCGATCACGTGCTCAATTGGCTCGATTGCATCCGTACGCGCAAGGCTCCAAACGCCCCGGTCCGGGACGCCGTGAATGCAGCCAACGCATCGCACTTCGGTAATGAGGCCATGCGGTCCGGCCGCGTGGTGGTACCGGCCCGCGCTACCGGCGCCTGGGGCTCGCTCTTCGATGGGCGGACTCTCGCCGGTTGGGTGCAGGATACGCCGAACGTCTGGAGCGTGCGCGATGGCATGATCGTGGGAAAGCACTCCGGCCAGAAGTGGAATGATTTCCTGCGCACCCGCGAGTCCTTTGAAGATTTTGAGCTTGCCCTCGAGTTTCGCCTTCTGAACGGCGCGGGCAATAGCGGCATCCAGTTCCGCAGCATTCCGGCGCAGCGGGAGCACGAGCTATTCGGATACCAGGCCGATATTGGCGAGAAGTACTGGGGCTGCCTCTACGACGAATCGCGCCGGAATCAAGTGCTGGCGCAAGCGCCGCAGCCGGCGATCGATAAGCTGGATCCCTCCGGCTGGCATAGCTACGTCGTCCGTGCGCATGGCCGCCACATCAGCCTCACGATCGACGGCATGCGCACCGTGGATTACACGGAGAAGGAGGAGGGCATCCTCAGCCGGGGCATCATCGCGCTCCAGGTGCATTCCGGCCCCGGCATTGAGGTGTGGTTCCGGAACATCCGGCTCAGGGAGTTGTAGGCGCGCGAAGTTCGCCGCCGAAAGGCGGGCCGCGCCGCGTGTTCAGATCCGCCAGGAGACGTATTTCGTTTCCAGGTAGTCTTCCATCGCGTAGCGGCCGCCCTCCCGCCCGAAGCCCGAGTGTTTCATGCCCCCGAAGGGGGCCTGCGCGGTTGAGGGCGCGCCGTCGTTCGCGCCGATCACGCCGTATTCGAGCGCCTCGGCCACGCGCATGAGCCGCGCGGCGTCCCGGGTGTAGAAATAGGCCGCCAAGCCGTAGCGGGAAGCATTGGCCATGGCGATGGCCTCTTCCTCATGCACAAAGCGGGCCGCTGGACTTACCGGTCCGAATGTTTCCTCCTGGGCGAGGAGCATTTCGGGGGTGAAGCCTTCGAGCAGCGTGGGCGCATAGAAGCGGTCCGCGAGTCCGGGCAGCCGCACGCGCTTTCCTCCTTCGCGCACGGTTGCGCCCCGCGCCAGCGCATCCTCGACGTGCGTTTCGACTTTGGCCATTCCGGTATCGTCGATGAGCGGGCCGATACTCACACCCTCATCTGTGCCGCGCCCCACCTTCAATTCGCGAATCGCCGCCGCATAGCGGGAGACGAATTCGTCGTAAACACCCGCCTGCACATAGAAGCGGTTGGCGCAGATGCAGGTTTGTCCCGCATTACGGAATTTGTTGATCACCGCGCCCTCCACGGCCCGGTCAAGATCGGCGTCGTCGAAAACCAGAAACGGGGCGTGCCCGCCAAGTTCCAGAGAGAGCCTTGTGAGGTTGCGCGAGGCTTTCGCCATCAGCAGCCGGCCCACTTCGGTGGAACCGGTGAAACTTAGCTTGCGCACGCGTGGGTCTTCGAGCCAAGCCCCTGTGATCGCCGCTGGCTCGCCGGTCACGATGTTGAAAACGCCGTCTGGAATGCCCGCTTCGCGCGCCAGCCAACCCAGTGCGAGCGCGGTGAGAGGAGTCTGTTCCGCCGGCTTCACAACCACCGTGCAACCTGCCGCCAGAGCCGGGCCGAGCTTCCGCGTGATCATCGCAGCGGGAAAATTCCAGGGGGTGACGATGGCCGCAACGCCCACAGGCTGGCGCAGGACGAGAATGCGTTTATCCGCCTGCGACGCGGGCACGAGTTCGCCGTAGATCCGCTCGGCTTCTCCCGCGGCGAAGCGCAGAAACGACGCGGCGTAGCGGATCTCGCCCGCTGCCTCCGCGAGGGGCTTGCCTTGTTCGGTGGTTAGCAGCGCGGCCAGCGAATCCTGTTCTTCGAGCATGCGCTCGGCGAAACGCAGCAACAAACGGCCCCGCTCTTCGGCCACCAGATTGCGCCACTGTGCCGCCGCGGCTTCCGCACGGTCCACCGCGCCGCGCGCTGCTGCCGCGCCGTCATTTGGGACGCTGGCGACGAACTCGTCCGTGGCGGGGTTCTGAACGCCGATCCCGCTCCGGATCTCCGGTGCGATACGGCCCAGCCAGACGCGTACCCGCTCCTCTGGGCTCTGCCTGCTTCCGGTTTCCGTCGTCACGCTGGGCCTCCTCATCTCACGCAGATGCCGGCATAGATGCGGCACTCCACAACGGCGGGCGAAGGAACCCGCGGAACTCGGCTGCCCGTGGCGGATTCCCGCCCTATCCCCGCTCCCTGGCCTCCGCGAAATAGCGCCGCAGTGGCGCTTCAAGCGCGGCATTGGCCACCACGCAAGTGGGGCTGTAGATGCTGCTCACGCCCTCGAAATCGAAATACGCGCCGCCCGCCTCTTCGATCAGAATCTTTGAAGGCGCGTAGTCCCAGGGTTTGCCGGTGACGCTGAGAAAGGCGTCCATTTGTCCGCTCACCACGTAGGCCGGTTCCAGCCCGCCAAAACAACGCACCGCCCAGAACTGGGATGCGAATTCCTGGATGCTGGCGGAAAAAAACTGGTTCGCCAGGTGGTTGATGCCGTTGAAGCCGAGAATCGCCCGGGAGAACGTATCCACCCGCGAAACTTGCAAACGGCGCCCATTGCAGTAGGCGCCGTTGCCCTTTGAGGCGTAATAGACATCGTTCAGGACCGGATGGTTTGCGATGCCCACCACCACTTCGCCATCCGCTTCGAGCGCCAGCAGGTTCGAATACGTGGGCAGCCGCCGGGCGTAGTCTTTCGTGCCATCGATCGGGTCGAGAATCCAACGGCGGCCGCTGCTCCCCGCGGAGTTGGCGCCCTCTTCGCCCAAAAAGCCGTCGTCCGGGAACGCCTCGGCGAGGCGCTCCACCAGGAACGATTCCGCCGCCTTGTCCGCTTCCGTTACGGGCGAATCGTCCTCTTTGATCTCGGTGGCGAATCCCTTCGCCCGGTAGTCCAATGTAATCTGCCCCGCCTGCTTCACCAGAGCAAGCGCGGTTTCAAGTTCCCGTTCCCATGCCATCGCTGATATTGTAACGCGAGGGCGCTGGAGGCCCCGGAAACCGGGCTTTCCCGTCTCTGCATCGAGCGGATTTTCCGCCGGTTTTGTTGCCGGGCCGGGTGCGGAATGATAGCATCCGAGCGATGGACACCCGCACCATTTACACCATGTTGAAGAACAGCGCCGCCTCTCTTGGCGACGCCCCCGCGCTGCACGTGCCCATCAGCCGGGAAGGGAAGCGGGATTACCTCGTCTACAGTTGGAACGAGTTCCGCACCATTGTTGAAGAGGCGGCGAGCGGGTTGCGGGCGGCGGG
>JADLCF010000365.1 GCA_020847315.1 Bryobacterales bacterium
GCTCACCGGCCCGTCTCGGAATGGCCGTGGGCTTGGCGTTCCGGCGCGGCGCCTCCGCGCGGGTTTCCGAACTCACGAGCATCCGGTTGTTCTCCGCCACGGCGAGCGTATAGTTCTCGAGCTGCGCTTCATTGGGCAGCTCCACCACGTGCGCCGCTCCCCGGTAGGCGAGGACGAATCGCTTCTTTTCTTCATCACGCCATCCGGAGCCGACGCCGAGCAAGGTGGAGATCGCGAGATCCTTTCCATCGGGGCTGAGGTCGAGACCGTTCGGATACCAACCTGTGGGGATCAGCCCTTCCACGCGCCACTTCCGGGTATCGATCACGGCCACGGCGTTGATGCCGCCACAGGCGGCGTACAGAGTGGCGCCATCGCCGCTGACAGCGAGAGCGGTAGGCGCCACGCCCTTGGCTTTGGTTGCGAAGGGCTGAATGTGAAACGTTCGTATTACTCGGTTCTGTTTCAGGTTGATGACACTCACGCTGTCTTCATTGCCATTCGCCACATAGAGAAGACCGGCTGCTTCATCGAGCGCCATCCCGGTGGGGTGGAGGCCCACTGGAATGGAATGCGTCGCTCTGCCGGTAGCGACATCCACGCGCGTCACCGAGCCCGTGGAAGCGACACCGAAGCGGTCAACCACAACCTGGTCGGCATCTGGAGCCAAGCCGGTGGGCAGCGTCATATCCCCTTCCACCGGGTCGCGGCCGCCCCAGTTGGATACATAGGCGACGCTGCCCTCCGCATTCAGCACCGCGCCGAAGGGGGCAATTTCCGTCTTCGCCTTGCGAAGCAATACGCCTTTGGCGACATCGAATATGGCCAACTGATTGTTGAACGTGAGTGGGACAACGGCGATGTGCTCGCCCTGGCGGTTCGGCCTCGCGGCGATGGCCGGGGCGCCGGCCAAATGTTCGCCGATTCCCTCGCTCATTTGCCGTTTACCAGCGTTGGCCATGGCAATCACCGTTACGATTGGGTTGGAGCCTTGCTTTGGCGTCATGCCGGCCGCAAGCAGCAAACCGGAGCCGCGGTGATACGCCAGACCCTGCAACCCGCCGGTGAAGGCCGCGGCGCTCTCTCCCCCGTTCGTCATCCGGGACACGATGGAGTTCCGCTTCCAGTTGAGATGAACGACATCATTGGCCGTAATCACATGAAGATCGTCGGCCGTCTTGCCGAAGCGGACACCGTAGACCCGGACCGGAAATACAGATTGGACTCCCGCGGGGGTGATCGCCTGCCGGGTGGTGACCACGCCCGGATCGGCTACGTTTCGCACCGGAATGTCTGAGCCCGTTTGCGCGAACCCAATGCTCACGAACAGAGCGCTCCACAGAATCGTCCGCCGCCAAGGCGTCATGGCCGTTTGCATGGCATGCCTCCACAGTCGATGATCTGACTGCTACCGTACACCGCAGCGCCGGCCGCATGGGAAACGGGCGGAATGAACGCCGTTCTCTCCGCCGCCCCACGGCTTGGCGCCACCGGCATGATCTGATTTTAGACTGATATATCTGAAATGTGTAACCTTTCATGAGCGGCCGGCCGTCTCTCCATTTCAACCATGAACGTCTCACGAAGAACCTTTCTATCCAGCGGCGCGGCCGGAGCCGTCTGGACCGCGAAGAGCTATTCGGCCGTGATCGGGGCCAACGATCGCATCCGCATGGGGGTGATCGGCTGCGGTGGCATGGCCCAGGGCCACATGGAGCAGTTGGTGAAGATCCGGGATGCCGAAAACTTCGAGTTCACCGGCGTCTGCGATCTCTACGACAAGCGGCGGGACATCGCGAAGCGCATCACGGGCGCGAAGACGTATCAACGCCATCAGGATCTTCTGGCCGCGCCGGACGTCGATTATGTATTGATCGCCACTCCGGAGCACCGGCATTTCGACGTGGCCATGGATGCCGTGAAAGCGGGCAAGCACATCTATCTCGAAAAGCCCATGACGAAGACCAGCAGCGAAGGCGTCAAATTGGCCGCGGCGGTGAAGAGCGCCAACGTCAAGCTGCAGGTAGGCGTGCAAGGCACCTCCGACCAGAGTTACATCACCGCTCGCAAGTACGTGGAAGATGGCACGCTCGGCGATATCGTGATGGCGCAGATCGATTACTCGCGTAATTACTCGAACGAAGGCGACTTCTGGGCGTATCCGATCGACGAAGACGCCAAGCCGGGGGTGAACATCGATTGGAATGCCTGGCTCGGGCCCGCGCCGAAACGCCCCTATGACGCGGATCGCTTCTTCCGCTGGCGCCGTTATTGGGATTACTCAAGCGGCATCTCGAGCGACCTCTTCGTGCACCGCGTCACCCGCATTATCAAGGCGCTCAACCTGGGGTTCCCGCAGTACGCCGTGGGCGTGGGCGGCACCTACCATTTCCGGGGCAGCAAGGCCGAAATTCCGGATACGTTCAACATCATGCTGGATTATCCCAAGGGCCCCACAGTGAGCCTGGTATCCTCCATGGTAAACGGATCTCCTATTCGCCACATGATCCGGGGGAGCAAAGCCACGCTCACCTTTACGCGGGAGGGCTTCGACATTGAGCCGGAACGGCATCTCAGCGGCTCGATGAAGCCAATCCACTATGACAAGGTGGGAGCGGAGAACACGAATCTTCACCACAAGAACCTGATGAACGCCATCCGCCGCGGGGAAGAGCTGAACTGCGATGCGGAACTGGGCCTGCGGGCTGTGGTGGCCTGCGAATTGGGAACGCTCAGCTTCCGCCGGCGGCGTTACATGCGCTGGGATCCGGCGAAGATGAAGCCGGTGGCCGGCTAGGGGAAAGAATCAAGCCGGGATGACGGTTCAGGCAGGGATGACCGTGAGGCTCACCGGAGCCTCGCCCACCGGAATCATCGTGAAGAGCGGAGCGGATTTGTTCCTGCGGCTTCGCACTGCGCTAAGGCGAATCACCGCCATATCGCCGGACGCTGCATTGAGCGCGAGCGCATACTGATTGTCCGGCGTGATGGCGATGAACGCGGGGGCCGCGCCAACAGGAACTATCGCCACCAGCTTCCCCGAATCGAGATCGAGAACCGTGATGTCGGAGGACTCCCGGTTCGCCACCAGGAGATAGGGAGGGCTCGCGCAAGCCGCCATGGCCCCGGGGCTCTTTCCCGCCAGCACCGCGCGATCCACTTCGGTGGTGTACGGGTAGATCATGGCCACTCCGCCCGATTGGCCGTCCGTCACGAAGAGCTGGCCGCCATCGGGCTTGAAGCAGAAGTTACGCGCTTCCATCGCCACCGGCAAATCCACGAGTGAAACGGCATCGGCCGCGCGCACGACGGAAATCGACCGATCCGTGAGATTCGCCGCCAGAAACTGCTTTCCATCGGAGCGGAACCGCACGAGGCCGAACTGTTCCGCAGTGCGCAGCACGCCGGCTTCGCGGGACTCCGCGTGGTTCACGAGCGCGACGCCACCACCCGTGAGCGATGCCGCGAGCCGTGCTTCCCAGTTGGCGGCATCGAAAGAGATGGGCGCGGCGGGGAGGGGAACCCACGAATGCTGGACAAATTCCCGCAGAGGAATTTTCACAAGCGAGGGTGGCGCGGAAACGGAAACCCAAAGCCAGGGCTCTCTTGGGTCGAACCGCGCTTCCACCAGACTCTCCCCTACGCGCACCTGGCGGGTGTGGCGCCTTGCCGCCCAATCGTATTCGAAGATCGTTCCGGAGGAGGCGCTCACGGCATAGAGCAGACGCGGCCCTGGGGCAAAGAGCACCTGTGAGATCGGCGCTTCAAACTCGATTTTGCCCGTGAGCGTGAAGGCGGCAAGGTCAACCAGGGCAACAAAAGGGCTGTTTGCCTTCACGACAGCGGCGAACCCGGAGAATGGCTCCGCCTCTCCCCGGCAACCCACGAGGGACGCGGCCGCCGCGCCGGCCATGCTTAGCACGCGGCGGCGGGTGACCGGAGGATCGGACTTCAAACGCATGTGGGGAAGCATCAGACAACAGCCGCGCGCCGTCGAGGCCGCGGATCCTCTTTGAACATTATCGCCGACGCCGCGGGCGAGCATGCGGGTACAATGGGAAAGAGTCGGGGCGTGGCGCAGTCTGGTAGCGCACCTGCTTTGGGAGCAGGGGGTCGCGAGTTCGAATCCCGCCGCCCCGACCATTCCCGCGCCGATGGATGGCCCTCGCCTCCGATGGCGATCCAGAGCCGTTGCCGATCGAGAGCCGAGCGGAAGGCGTTATCGGGAGTTTTCCGGATTGGCCGCCGGGCTCCATCGAAAGGCAAGAAGCGGTCCGCGCAGCCTTGTGGCGAGAACGATGCCGCACAGGACCCCGGTTGAGTTCGCCAGCATATCGGCAAGCTCAAAGCCGCGGCCCGGCACGTATCGCTGGACGAATTCCAGGCCAACTCCATAGAGCGCCAGTAGAATCCCTGCAACGCAAACCTTACGCCAGCCGGTCCAGAAGAGAGGGATTGGCAGGGCCAGAATGAGATAACCGCTGAGGTGCCAGAGCTTATCTGAGCCCGGCATGACGCCGAGTCTAGCCGCGGGCAACGCGGAGTAATAAGCGGTAATCAAGAGTTGCAGCGTCCACAGCAAGGCGACCCATTGCCGCTGACGTCCCTGCAACCTGGGGGATGACTCCAAAACCGAACTCATCGTATTCGATTCTAAGGTAAGGGGCGGTTGAGAATTGTGAACTTTTCGAACGGAGATTGGATACCCGGGAGGGAGTGGCGGTCCGCTCCCGCGCGCAGGCTGAATTCGGGAGGGGGCCGTAACCCCTTTGCTACACTATAGGCTGTTTCGATGTCCCAACAGGAACAATTGCCCGCCGATCAATTCGTCCAACGCTTTCGCGACGATCTCGTCCCGCTGGATTCCAAGATCTCCTGGTTTTCCCTGGGCTCGCTTCCCGAGGAAGATCTGGCCGCGAGCATTCGCGAACCGTTCGCCAGTCTCCCGCCCGCGTTGGCGCAACAACTGCCGCAGCTTCATCTGTTCCTCGTGCCTTATTTGCGAAGTGCGGGAAGGCAAGCGGACATCATTGTTTTTGAGGCGCCCGATCCCAAGGACCGGTCCGATTCGTTTCAGATTATCGGTCCGGAGAATGCCTCGCTGGTGATCGCCACGGAAGACGTTTCCCCAAACGCCTATCACTACAACCTGTATAGTGCGCTGAGCAGCCTCGCCTGGGAAGTGGCACCTTCGGATGTCCGCCAAGCCTGGGCAAAGTCGATCAAAGAGGAACTGAAGCGTGGGGTTCATGGGGAGATCGATGAGATTTCCTGGCAGCGCAAGAATGAGGTGCTGTCGAAACAGAGCCAGCCGTTGA
>JADLCF010000366.1 GCA_020847315.1 Bryobacterales bacterium
GTGCCGAACTTCTTCGCCGCCATGTAAATGATGTTCGCGGCATCGGGCAGCCCGGCAAGGTCTTCGCTCTTCAACAGATCCGCAGGCAGCGCTTCAATGTCGTGCGAGGCGAATTCCCGGATCAAGGCCCGATCGGTGAAGCGCGCCACCGCGATCACCCGGCGATTCACGCCGGCCGCCGTCGATGCCCGTTTCACGAGCCGCGCGAGCGACGGCCCCATCTTTCCGCCCGCGCCAAGCAGCATCACATCGCCGTCGAGCGCGGCCATCGCCGCAATGTCGCGCTCCGTTGGTTGCGAAAGCGCATCTTCGAGTTCGGCGATCGTGCCGATCTTCTCGGGATAAGTCATAGTTCACTCCATTTGCGGCGCGCCGGAATCCGGTCGCCCGCTATTTCGTACTCAGCGCGACAACCGTGTCGTAAGGGTCGCGCTTGCCCACGGGCAGATGCAGCAGGGTGGCATCGGCGAGTTGATCCACCTTCACCACCGTTCCATCCATCAGCAGCCGGGCGCTTCTCGCATCCGCCAACTTCGGCAGGGCCAGCACCTCGTCTTCCCAATCCAGCACATGAACATAAATTGTGCCGTCCTTCTGTGTGACCGCGCCCCAATTCCGGGGCGGCACTTTCGCATAACCGCGCGTTCCGTAAATACTCTCACCGTTCTTGCTTAGCCACGCGCCCATCTCGCGCAACCGCTCCACAAACTCATCCTGGATGGTGCCATCCGGTTTCGGTCCCACGTTGAGTAGGAAATTCGCATTATGTCCCGCCGCCCGCGCGAGGTAATGAATCAACTGCTTGGTTGACTTTAAGCGCTTGTCGCTTTCGTCGTAACCCCAGGCTCCATTGATCGTGTCGCAGGTCTCGAGAGGCAGGTTTCCCACCTCGGATCCGGCGCTGAAGCCGCTTGCATTCTGGCCCGGCAGGTCTTTCTCGAACATCTGAAAGTCCTCGCCGGCGAACGGCTTCAGATGGTGGTTATTGCCCACGAGCGCCGCCGGTTGCAGTTTATGGATCAGATCGTAGGTGCGCCGCAGCCGCCATGGCCCATCCTTCTTATCCCAGATACCGTCGAACCAAATGCCCGCCACAGGCCCGTATTCCGTAAGCAGCTCGGTCAACTGATCGTCCATGTAGTCGAGGTACTTGTCGAAGTTTCCATACTCGGGGCGGCCCGAATAAAGCCCCGTTCGCCCACGCGGGAAATACTCGTTCTGATACCAATCCAGATGTGAATGATAGAAGAACAGCTTGATGTCCTGCTTTCGGCACTCTTCGGCAAGCGCTTTCAGCACATCCTTACCATAGGGCGTGGCATCCACAATGTTCCAACTGTTCTGCTTTGTGTTCCACATGGCGAAGCCGTCGTGGTGTTTGCTCGTAATGGTGATGTATTTCATCCCGGCGGCCTTGGCCAGGGACACCCATTGCGCCGCGTCATACCGCGTAGGATTGAAGCGCGGCGGCAGCTTTTCATACTCGGTCTTCGTCATGCGGTCGTTGTTCATCACCCATTCGCCTTTGCCGAGGACGCTGTAAACGCCCCAGTGGATGAACAGCCCGAACCGCGCGTCCTGAAACCACTGCCGCGCCGCCAGATTCTCTTTCGATGGCACATACGGCGTCTCCTGCGCCGAGACCGTCGCAAACGGAAGCAACAAAGCGGCAAGCAGCGCCACGCGAATCGAATAAGAAACGATCTTCATCTCAATACCCCAATTCCTTGTTCACCACATTCTCAAGCGGCGCTCCCGCGCGAAAGCGCTGGTAGTTCTTCAGAAAGAACCGGACGGAATCGTCCAGCCATCCGGGCGTCATGTCGGAACAGTGCGGAGAAAGAAGCACATTGTCCAGGGTGTAGAAAGCATGTCCGACCGGTAGCGGTTCTTCGTCAAACACGTCGAGCGCCGCGCCCAGAATCCGTTCGTCCGACAGCGCCTGCACCAGCGCAGCTTCTTCCACAACAGGCCCGCGCCCCACATTGATGAGAACTGACGCGCGCTTCATGCCCGCGATCTCGGCCGCCCCCACCAGTCCCTTCGTTTCCGGCGTGTTTGGCGCCGCCAACACCAGATAGTCCGCTTCCGGAATCACTGCGGCCCGCGTGTCGAAAGCAACCACCCGTTCCACGTAGGGGTCGCCATACGAATACTCCGGGCTCCGCCGGATTCCCAGCACCCGCATCCCCATTGCGGAGGCCCGCTTGGCGCAAGCCCGCCCAATCTCTCCATACCCCAGGATCACCATTGTCTTGCCGGCGATCATCTGCACTTCGAACTGTTCCCAGCGGTGCTCCGCCTGCTGCCGCCGCATCCGCCGGAAATCTTTCGCAAAATACAGGCAGGCGGCCAGGACAAATTCGCCCAGGGATTCCGCGTACACCCCGCGCGCATTCGTAAACGGGGCCGCGACGTCTCGAATCTCGGGAACCAGCTTTTTTTCCACCCCTGCCATCAACGAGTGAATCCAACGCACCCGCTTGCCTTCCGTCACCGCCAGCCGGATCAGCTCCTGGTCGTCGGTGTTCAGCACCAGCACATCGGCTTCCGGAGCTTTCGCAGCGATAGTGGACGCATCGAGCGTTACCGTCAGGTTCACCTCGTCCGGCAGCGCGTCCAGCAGCGCGAGGCTTTTCATCGCCGGATTACACAGGAACAGAATCGAATGGGGCATTACCGTTGGGGTCCTCAAGCCGAACGCTCCCCATGCGGGAATGTCCGGTAACTCGTCAGTCTATCAGCCCCGGGCCGGGCTAAGGCGTGTTCGGCGTTGTGAGCGGCTTATGTGTCTTCAGCCACTCCTGGCCGGCTTTGTCGGCAAAGAAATCCATCCACACGTAGTGCAGTTTCTTGCCTGCCTCCACCTGCGCGCCATGAAACGAACCCAGTGGAATATGCAGGATCTGGAACTCGCCCAGACTGGTCCGCTCGGCATCCGCCGTCACGGTGATGTCATTCCCTTTCAAGCCCAAAAATAGCTGTTCGAGCATGGCGTGCCGGTGAGGCGCCACGGCATCCGGACCCGTCGTCTCCACCGTGCCCATGGCCATTCGCGGCACATAGTTTTCAGGCAGCAGCGTCCGGCTCACCGTCTTCGGGCTCTTGATGGCTTCTCCGTAAGGCGTGCAATCCTTGAACGCTTTCACCAGGGGCAGCCGCTGGAATTCGGGGAACTTCCGCAATTCCTCGAAATCGACCGTTGTCAGCTTCCGGCGCACCCGCACCAACTGCATCGTCACGCCACGCCGCGCCGTGATCTTCCAATCCCAGCCTTGCGGCGCGCGAGCGATGGTTTCCCCCGAAACCGCGAATTGCCGGCCCTTGGCTTGCATTGCGCCCTCGCCTTCCACCAGCAGCCAAACGACGGCTTCGTCCGGCCGTGCCGGCTCGACGTGAGTCGCTCCTCCACTCACCGTAACCAGATCCACAAAGACTTCCGGCACCTCGCCCACCATCAACGGCTGCACGCTCACTCCGGAGGAACTGGCATTCCCAATCGGCAATGCCTCCAGCGGAATCTTCCCGGCTGCCGATACCGGGAGCGCTCCGCAGCATAGAATGAGCCAGCAGCCCGAGATCAACGCCAATCGAAGGAAGGAATTAGCTACGCGCGCGTGAATGCTCATAGCGTCCATCATATCCGGGTCGCCCCCATCCCGCTCCCCAGCCGCTCCCAAGGGCTTAGACTGGAAGAAGTATGGGATTTCGGATTCACCGTTTTTCTCTGATCCTCCTGCTGGCCATGGGTCTGGCTCTAGCCGCCACAGCGCAGCAGCCGGGCCCAACGCCGCCGCGCACAGACCAGCTCACGCCAGAGCAATCCAAGCGCCTTTATGGGCTGGAGCACCAGTTCATGTCGCCCTGTTGCTATGGGGAAGCGCTTTACGGGCACATGTCCCCGACTGCGCAGGAAATGAAGACGGAGATCGCTCAGATGATTGTCGGAGGACAGTCCGACCGGCAGATCGTCGAGTTCTTCAAAGGCAAGTACGGAGAGCGCATTCTCACCGAACCGGAAGGCGTGCAGTGGTGGGTGATGAATATCGTGCCTTTCGTGCTGCTTGGCCTGGGATTGCTGCTCACCGTGTTCGTGATCCGCCGCATGATGCGGCCCGCCGAGCCTCGCGCCGCCTAGGCCTCAAATGCGGTGAAACGCCTTCAGAATGTCGTTGGTGGCATAACGCAGGGCAATCGGCCGGCCATGCGGGCAGGTCATCGGGTAGCGAGTCTCCGCCAGTGTCCGCAACAACCATTCCATCTTGGCCTGGTCTAGGGGCGTATTGATCTTGATGGAAGCCTTGCAGGCCATCGAAGCGGCCAGCTCCCGCCGGATATCCTCGGGGGAGCGCGTCCGCCAATCGGCATCCGGGCGTTCGAGAACCTCGCGGATAAGGCTTTCGATTTCCGAAAAGGGCAGGTCCGCCGGCGCCGCTTTCACCGAGAGCGTGCGTGGGCCGAACGGCTCGGTATCGAAGCCAAGCGCGCGCAACTCTCCTTCGATGCCGGCGTAATCCAACTGCGCTCCCGCGCTCAATTCCACCACAAGCGGAATCAGCAGCCGCTGGGATTCCATCTGACCCCTGGCGAAGTTCTCCAGCACTTTCTCGAACAGAATGCGCTCATGAGCGATGTGCTGGTCAATCAGCCAGAGCCCTTCACCGTCCACGGCGATGATGAAGCTGTTCTGCAATTGACCGATCGGGCGAAGCCCTCGCAACGCTTCGAGGTTCTGGCTCTCGCCGGATGCCAGCCCGCGATAGGCCGCTTCCACGCTCTCGCTCTCCGAGCCCACGAACGGCGCCGCATCGATCTCCGGGACCGGTTCCGCGGCGTTCGCGGCTTGGGCCTCTGTGCCGAATGGCAGGCGTTGCCTCGTGCCCGGTTCGCGCCGCAGCGAGAACTCTCCGAATTGCAACGGTGGATGGTAGTTTGCCTGCGCGGCTTTGCCGCCGAACACAGGCACGGCATGGTGCGACGCCAACGGCCCTCCGCCGCGCGCGTCCGGAGAGAAATCCACCCGCGATGCGAAAGCCGCATCGAGTTCCCGCTGGCTGAATTCCGTATAAGGCAACTCGCTGCCGGGCTGGGCGGGGCTGCGGAAATCAATCGGAGGCCCGGTGGGAATCGGCTCTCCCATGCCGGGCGGCGCCTCATCCGGCTGGTCGGGCGCCCCGCCGTCCGCGCCATGGCCGGAGATATCCGCCCGGAAGCCGCTGCCGCGCATCTCGCCCATTACCTGCGGCGCCGGCGCGGGAGCGGTGGGGCGATTCGCCATCAGGCAATCCCGTAGCGTGTCCTGAATGAAGTCATGAACAAACGTGCGATGGTGAAAGCGCACCTCCGTCTTGGCCGGGTGTACATTCACATCCACTTCGTCCGCGGGGCATTCGAGGAATAGCGCCGCGAACGGGTAAGCATCCCGCGGGATCAGGTTATGGTAGGCGCTGTTCAGCGCGTGCATGATGAGCTTGTCGCGAATCAGCCGCCCGTTTACGAAAAGGTAGATCGCATTCCGGTTCACCTTCTGGATATGCGGGCCGCTGATGTATCCCCGCAAGGTGAACTGCTTCCGTTCCGGCTGAGGCGGCGGATCGCCGGCCGCGCGCTTCCACGGCGGAGGCAGTGGCGGTGTAACCGAAAGCTCCCGTTCGTGCTCTCCCAAATCCACCAGTTCCTGAATGGTCTGGCCGCCGAACACCTGATACAGCCGCTCGCCCAATGCCGCCACCGGACTCACGTCCAGAAGCACTCGCCCCCCGTGCCGCAATTCAAACGATTTCTCCGGATGCGCCAGCGAATAATGGGTGAGCAGCGTGCCGATATGCGCCAGTTCGGTCTGTTCGCTGCGCAGGAACTTCTTCCGGGCCGGAACATTGTAAAAGAGATCCGCCACGGCGATCGAAGTGCCCACGGGAGCGGCGATATCCTCGCAGCGCCGCACGCGCCCCCCGTTGATCTCCACCACCGTGCCGGAATCGCTGTTCCTGTCCCTGGAAATTAATGTCAGACGCGAAACGGCGGCGATGGAGGGAAGGGCCTCCCCCCGGAAACCCAGGGTATGAATCGACGCCAGATCCTCGGCCTCGCGCAGCTTCGAGGTGGAGTGCCGCTCAAACGCCAGCATCGCGTCGTCGCGCCCCATCCCGTGCCCGTTGTCGCTGATCTTCAACAGCCGGGATCCGCCCGCCTCGGCTTCCACCCGGATCTCCGTGGCCCCCGCATCCAATGCGTTCTCGAGCAGCTCCTTCGCGACGGACGCGGGGCGTTCCACCACCTCGCCGGCGGCGATCTTGTTCGCGATCTCGTCGGAAAGAATGCGAATGCGTCCCATGCCGCTCCTAGCCCCGCGTTAGCGCAGTTGCGCGAAATCCCAACACCATTGATCTTCGGGAACCAGGCCGGCAGCGCCCCGCCCCACCCCCAGCCGGATGCCCGGCTTATTCTGGCCATGAAAATCGCTGCCGCCCGTGCGCCCCAACTCGTGGCGATCGGCCAATGCCGCCAGCCATTCCGAATACGCGGAAGACTGCTCCGAATGCCATACTTCGAGCGCCATCAGCCCCCGCGCCGCAATCCAGCCGCATAGTCTCTCCGCCTCTTCCCGCCGCTGGCCCCAGAACCGGATTGGATGCGCCAAACTGGGGATTCCGCCCGCCTCTCTGACGCGCGCAATCGTCTCACTCAGAGAGGGGCAGCGCCGTGGCACGTAGTCTCCCGCGGATTCCCCAAAATACGACCGGAAGGCCTCATCGATCGATTCCACATGACCCTGCTCCTTCAGCAGCCGGGCAAGATGCACTCTGCCCGCCACCGGTCCTCCGTAGCGGCGCAACATCTCCTCCGTCACGTCCAGCCCTCGCGCCGTGAGCCGCTCGATCAGGGCGCGATTGCGCTCCCAGCGGGAGTCAAGCAAGCCACCCACCCATTCGCGGAACGGCGCGGCGGGCTCCGCTTCGGGAAAGTAGGCCAGCAAATGCACATCCGCGCGAAAGCCGGGCAGCAGGTGTTTCGCGCCGTCGTCGAGCGTCGTCGAAAGTTCCACTCCGGGAATCAGCCGAAGCCCGGCCTCGCCGGCTCTGCCTCGCGCCGCCTCCCACCCGTCGAACGTATCGTGGTCCGTGACGGCAAGCAGCGTGATGCCCGCCTGCGTGGCAGCATCGATCAACTCGCCCGGCGATGCGGTCCCGTCCGATGCATTGGTATGAGTGTGAAGGTCGATCATCCGCTCTCACCAGCATCCCGCACTTCGCCGCCGCGCCGCTTGCGCCCGCTAGAAGTGCTTTCTCAACTCGGCGAAGCGGTTCAATTCGAGGAGGGTCCCCGTGCCCGGAACCAGATCCTCATGCTCCAGATGCCAGTTCCGCGCGTGTGGAATGTAGACGGCGTTCATGCCGATCGCCAGCGCCGGATTGATGTCCGATTTTGGAGAGTTGCCAATCATCCAGGAGTGCTCCGCCTTCGCGCCTCGCTGCGTCAACAGTGCGCGGTATGCCTCGGGTTCCTTCTCGCGCGCCACCACCACTTCCTCGAAGTAAGGCCTGAGCCCCGAGTTCTTCACCTTCGCATTCTGCTCCGCGGGTTCCCCCTTCGTGAAAAGAGTGAGCGTGTGGCGGGCGGCCAGATGCGCTAGAGTCTCCTCGACTCCCGCGATCAACTCCAGCGGGTGCTCCATGATGCCCAGCGCAATCCGTTGCACCGCTTCCCGGTCTTCGTCATGAACCGGGCGCTCACACAATTCCTCCATGCACTCCACCATGTTCCGCCCAAACTGCGCGCTGCCGTAGCCGTAGAGCACACGGTTGGTATCCTCGATCCGGTCCAGGCAAAGCCGCACCTCGGCGTCGCTCATCCGGCTATGCTTCAGGTACGCGGCAAAGCGCTGGAAGGCCAGTTCGAAGTAGGCATTGTTCTCCCAAAGGGTATCGTCGGCGTCGATCACGAGGTGAAGGCGTCCATTGCTTTCCATATCTCAATACGCCTCGATGCTACTCATACCGGGTGGCACGCGGGTCCATCCCTCCATGGCCGTTCGTGGGGGCCACCCGCCGGGCGTGGGTCACGCGCGCAAGGCGCTCGGCATAGCCGCGGAAGTACGCGGCAACCTGCTTCAGCCGTTCCTCTTCACTGCGAATCTCAAGGAGCACTTGGCGCGCATCGAGATCCGGCACGGCATCGGCGAGGCGAAAACCGAGCTGGGGCGCGGTGGGGTCGATCCGGTCTTCCTGGGGCTCCGGCAGAAGCGGTTTAGCTTGTTCCCAGGCGCTTACCGCTTCGATCCGCGAAGCAGGTGTGGAGCCGGAATCCTCATCGTCGAAATACTGGACTCGCGCCTTCAGCACGTCCTCTTCCCGATCCAGGACGGCGATCCGGAATCGGCGTCTTCCCACGCAAATGATGTCCATCCGTCCGTCGTCGTAACGGTGTGCCACCTCATCCACCGAAACACTGCAACCCGCGCTCACAATGCCGCGCCCTTCGGCCAACACGATACCGAACTCACTCTGTTCCTTGAGTGCAAGGCTCACCATCGCCTTGTAGCGCTCCTCGAAAATGTGCAGAGGAATGCTGCAATAGGGGAGAGCCACGACGCGCAGCGGAAATAAGGGCAGCAACTCGCCGGACATACCCCTATTATCGATGAAGCGCCTGCGTGGCATCCGGCGCTCCGCGAACGTGGGAGAGAAACAGGAGGGTGCGATGCGAATCGATCAGCGGGTGGTGGTTGTAACCGGGGCCTCACGGGGGATTGGCGCTGCGCTCGCCCGGGAACTACGGAAGCACGGCGCGCGCCTCGTGCTCACAGCGCGCAACGAAGAGGCGCTCCGCCAAGTGGGCGCCGCAGGCGATGTACTTGTGGCCGGCGATATTACCGAAGCCGCCACCCGCCGCCGCATCCTTGACGAAGCCCTTAACCGGTTCGGCCGCGTGGACCTGCTGGTGAATAACGCGGGCGTGGGCCACTACCGGAGTTCCATGGCGGCGGAAAGCGAGGAGATCCGCGCGCTTTGGGAGCTGAACTTCTTTGCTCCTCTGGAATTGTCCCGCCTTGCCGTGCCGCAAATGCTACGGCAGCAGAGGCTGCCAGGAGCCGGCGAAGCGGGCATGGTCGTGAATATCGCTTCGATCGCCGGGAAAGTGACCCTGCCCTGGTTCAGCATGTATTCCGCGTCCAAGTTCGCGCTCTGCTCCTGGACCGAAGGTCTGCGCATGGAGTGCTGGTCGCAAGGCATTCGCACCCTCGCCGTTTGCCCCGGATACGTCAGGACGGAATTCCAGTCGAACGCGCTCTCCGGCACGCCTCCCGCGCTCTCGACGGTTTCCAAAGAGCGCTTCGCCATCACCGCGGAGGCCTGCGCAAAGGCCATTTGCCACGGCATCCTGCGCAATAAGCGAACCGTCGTGACGCCCATCTCAAGCTGGGTGCTGGTTGCCGCCGCGCGGCTCCTGCCCGGCATCGTCCAGCACCGGTTGGCGCGCATCAACGGCACGGCTTGATGGCGTTCCAGGATGCAGCACGGGCGGCTTCTGGCTTACATTGAACGGAAGCGATCCTTCTCTTATGGGAAGAGGACGCCGAGGAGTGGAAGCGATGATCCTCAAGTTGGTTCGAACCCCCGCGGTCTATCTCATCGGCTTCATGGGGAGTGGAAAAACCACGGTGGGCCGAATCCTGGCGGATCGCCTCGGGTGGGACTTCTACGATCTTGATGACGACATTGAGCTGCAAGCCGGGAAATGCATTGCCGATATCTTCGATACGGAAGGGGAAGAGGCCTTTCGCTTGCTGGAGCGGGAAGCCCTGGCCGGAAGGGTCCATCGCGTGCAGGGTGGGCATGCCATGGTTCTGGCGCTCGGCGGCGGGGCGTGTGTCACTGAAACCTGCATGGAACGGCTCTCGAACAACGGCGTCACGGTTTACCTGGATTGCAATTTTGAGACTCTGGCCGCGCGCGTCGCCGCCTTCGAACATCGCCCGCTCGCCCGGGATCCGGAGCGCTTCCGCGCGCTGTTTGAGGCGCGGCAACCCTTCTACGCCCTGGCCGAGCATCGGGTCGATGGTAGCCTGGAAAACCCGGAAGAAGTGGTGGATCGCATTCTTCGATTGGGGGTCTTCTAGCCGCCCCGCCGCGCAAATGTCATGACCGGATCGCCACAAATCGAGGACGGCATGCGGGAGGCTGCGCGCCGCGTCTTCGCCGCCGCTGTTGCGTCCGCCTCGCCTCGGGATGCCGTCTTGCGGCACTTGCGCCTGGGCGGCGAAACGCTCTTTGCCGGCAAGCGCCGGTATGCCTTGCGAAGCATCAAGCGCATCTGGGTTACCGGCGCTGGCAAAGCCTCCGCCGCGATGGCGCAGGGCGTTGAGGCCGTGCTCGGCAAGCGCATCACAGGCGGCGCGATCACTGTGAAGTATGGCCACGCCGCCAAACTTGGCCATGTGGCGATCACTGAAGCCGGGCATCCGCTTCCCGATGAACAAGGGATCTCCGGCGCGGAGCGCATCGCAGCGATCTTGGACGGCGCCGGCCCCGGCGATCTCGTCATCGCGGCGATCTCCGGCGGAGCGTCCGCCCTGCTCGTGCAGCCCGCGGACGGCATCAGCCTCCCGGAGAAGCAGGAAACCACACGGCTGCTGCTCGCTTCCGGCGCGAGCATTCATGAGATCAACGCGATCCGCAAACATCTCTCGACGCTAAAGGGCGGGCAGCTTGCCCGGCGCGCCGCGCCCGCCCGCGTGCTCGCCCTGCTCCTGAGCGACGTCATTGGAGACGACCTCGATGTCATCGGCTCCGGCCCTACGGCGCCGGATGCCTCTACCTTCGGCGATGCCCTAGGCGTTCTCGATCGTTTCCACCTGCGAGACCGTGTTCCCGCGGCCGTGCGCCGGCGGCTTGAATGCGGCGTGCGCGGAGAGATTGCCGAAACGCCAAAGCCCGGCGATCCACTTTTCGAGCGCGTACAGAATCTCGTGGTGGGCAGCAATGCGCTGGCCGTCCGCGAGGCCGCGCGAATGGCGCGATCCCTCGGCTACCGTCCGCTCGTGCTCACCACCTCGCTCGATGGAGAAGCCCGCGAACAAGCGCGCATGCTCGTCGCCATTGCGCGGGAATCCCGGAAAACCGGCCGGCCCGCGAGGCCCCCGCTCTGCCTCCTGGCGGGCGGCGAAACGGTGGTTACGCTGCGTGGAGATGGAAAGGGTGGCCGCAATCAGGAGTTCGCGCTGGCCGCCGCGTTGGCCGCGCGCGGCATGGCCGGGGTGTGCGTCCTCGCTGGGGGCACCGATGGCAACGACGGCCCCACGGACGCTGCCGGAGCGATCGTCACGGGCGGCAGCATCGCCAAGGGAATCGCTCTCGGCCTCTCCGCGGAAAAAGCGCTTGCCAACAACGATTCTTACTCGTATTTCAGCCAAACCGGCGAGCTACTCCGCACCGGCCCCACCGGCACGAACGTCATGGATCTTTACGCGGCGTTCGTTCTGCCTCGTTGACCCCATCAAGCCGACCTCCGTAGAGGGTGGCCGCGGTCGCACGCTCCCGTGGCAGAGGGCGCAAACACTGCCGAAGCTTTCCGCTCTTGTTGCAATAAGATGAGGAGTTCTTCCGGTGGAATCGGACCGCCATCCCGCTTGCCACCCTTCGCGGACGTCCCCGGCAACGGCTCCAGCGGCTCCGGCAAGGGCGCGGATGCTGCCTCAAAAAGGCTCAGGGGATTCGTGGCGCACTTTCGCAGCAACGCCGCATACGGGGTTCCCATCGTCCAATTTATCTCAAAATCCTCTTGCAGATCGCGGTTAATGGCCCGGATGCCGCGAGATAAGAGCGCGTCGCTCTGGGTTCGGGAAATTCGCGCGCCACTCCAGGTCTCGGCCATGCTGGCATGAAAGCGCGCCTGGGTCTCCCCGCCCGCCTCGGCCTCCACCACGAACCCGCCGCGCAGCGCATCCCCCGCGCGATAACCCAGCGTCAGGAAGCGCTCTTGCTCCCCATCTCCCCTCCATGCGCCCCAGAGCAGCGCGCCCTTCCAGTTGCACCGCGCACGCAGGCTCGGGGCAAGCGGAATTCCCACGCCCGGCTGGCCCGAACGTTTCCCACCAAGCCCTTCCTGCGCGGTTCGCACGAAAACGGATGCCGGGAGCGGCAGATCCCATTCCACTGCCGTGTGGCCGCTCCGCGCCACGAGACAGTTCTCAGGCAGAGGCTCCAGGCTGGCAGGCTACATGGAATGGAGGAAGCACCGGATCGCAGTGGAAAGCGCATCTCGCAACAGCACGGCAGGGGGCGCCGCGGACATCAGCATGCGGCCATCCGGGGCGTCGAGAATATCCTTCTCATGCAGGAGTTGCGCGAGATCCGGGCGAAATCCCTCCCGCAAGTCCCAGTGCCCCTCGCTCCGGGCGACGACCAGCGAAGGGCTCTGCCGGCAAGGCGGGGCAATCCGCGCGCGCCACGCCGCAAGCGGCCGGAAACGTGGCTCCAACTGAGCATCGGCCCGCGTCCAGAATGCCCACAGCGGATACTTTGTCCCCCCGGCTCGCGCGAGTCGAAGCGTAATCCGGAGCGATTGTTCGTAACAGGAATCCGGTGGCGCCGCCGCCCCGCCGGAAATCGCGTCTCGTAACGCTACCGGACCCTCGACAAGCGCTTCATCCACCCCCTCGATGCCTCGAATCGCCAATCCTCCCGGCGTGGGCTGGAATGACAGTGCCATGAAAACCTCCCGTTGTGCTCGCGCAGGAATCGCGCAAGCGAAACGAGTATAGAGACCCGAAGCGGCGAGACCCACCCCGAAGAGCGCGGAGCAGACGATGCGAATCGGCCAAACCGATTGAGAATGCGGGGGTTCGACGGCTCCCAGAAAGTATCGTCTCTCCGGTGACCGGCCCGGTTCGTAACCAATCGAACGGTTGTTAGTGCGGCAAATACAAAAATAAATTATCCTTATGTAGTCCGGCTGCTTTCCCGCCGGAATGAGATCCGGCGTAACCGCGCGGGGTCTCTCCGAAAGCTGTAATCCCAACAAGGAGAACCGCCATGTCCCCCAGCGCAGTTTTGCCCGTCGCGGCGCTAGAAACCCGACGAGGCGCTGAACTCTTGCTCGAAATTCTAGCGAGTGAAGGCGTTGAGTACATCTTTGGCAACCCCGGCACCACCGAATTGCCTCTCATGGATGCGCTCGTGCGCACCCCGCATCTGAAATACATTCTGGCCCTGCAGGAAGCCTCCGCCGTTGCGATGGCCGATGGCTATGCGCAGGCTGCCCGCCGCCCCGGCTTCCTCAACCTGCATACCGCGGGTGGTCTCGGCCACGGCATGGGAAACCTGCTGAACGCGGCCATCGCGCAAACCCCGCTCGTGATCACGGCAGGCCAGCAGGACCTCCGCCACACACTAACGGACCCGCTCCTGTTTGACGATCTGGTCCGCATCGCGACGCCCGCCGTGAAGTGGGCGCGCGAGGTAACCGCGGCGGAGCAATTGCCGGTCCTCGTGCGGCGCGCCTTTCACGATGCGAGCGCCGCGCCAAGCGGCCCCGTCTTTCTCTCCCTGCCGATGGACGTGATGGAGGAAATAACCGGCGTCGGGATCGGCGAGCGATCGGTGATTGACCGGGAGGCTATCGCCGGGTCTCTCCCGAAGCTAGCCTCCTACCTCGGTGCGTTGAAGCCCGGCCGGCTGGCGATCATTGCCGGCGACGAAATCCATTCAAGCCACGCAGCCGCCGAGGTCGTCAGGATCGCGGAGTTGCTCGGCGCGCCCGTCTACGGGTCGTCCTGGCCCTCCCGCATCCCCTTCCCCACTTCGCATCCGCTCTGGGCAGGCAATCTCCCCACCATGGCGAAGAAGATCGCTGAAATCCTCTCGAACTACGACGCCATCTTCGCCCTCGGTGGAAAGTCCCTGATCACGATTCTTTATTCCGAAGGGCCCGCCGTCCCCGAAGGGTGCGACGTTTTCCAATTGTCGTCCGACGTCCGGGACCTGGGGAGAACGTATGTGACGAAACTCTCCGTGGTGGGGCACATTCAGGCCTCCCTGCGGGCGCTGCTCCCCCACATCGAGAAGGCCGTTCAGCCGAATGCGGCCGCCTACGAGGAGTGCAACCGGCAGGCCCGCGCGCGCCGGAACTCCCGCCGCGCCGCGCTCGCCACCCGCGTGGAACAACAATTCACCGAACCGGTCACGACGCCCCTCGTGGCCGCCTGCGAGGCCGTCCGGGCCATCGGTCCTGACGTCGCCATCGTCGATGAGGCCATCGCCACGTCGAGCTATGTGCGTGGTTTCCTCGATAGCGCTTCGCCCCGGCAGTATTCGTTCCTTCGGGGTGGCGCTCTCGGCTGGGGAATGCCGGCGGCGGTGGGTTGTTCCCTGGGGCTCGGCCGTCAACCCGTGGTTTGCCTCGTGGGCGATGGGGCCGCGCTCTATTCGCCCCAGGCGCTCTGGACGGCCGCCCATGAAAATCTGCCGGTCACCTTCATCGTGATGAACAACCGGGAGTACAACGTTCTCAAGAACTTCATGCGCTCGCAGGCGGATTACGCCTCCACGCAAACCGGCCGATTTATTGCCATGGAGATCGATCAACCGGCGGTGGATTATGTGGCGCTCGCCAAGTCGCTGGGAGTTTCCGCCCGCCGCATTGAGCGCGCCGCGGAAATCGCGCCCGCCGTCGAAGCCGCGATCGCAACCGAACGGCCGAACCTTCTCGATATCGCGATTCGCGCGGAGTGATCCGCTGGGAACTCTAGGTGAGCACGGTGAGCGTCGCGCCCACGCCAACAGGGACCGCCGCGCCTTCCGCCCGCACCACGCGCCGATAGAGCGTGTCCCGTTCGAAGGGCTCGCGGCCGGCCTGCTCGATCAGCCGTAGCAAGTCCTGGCGGCGCAGCCCCTGGCTGGTGGTGGCGCCCGCGTCGTGGTAGATCCGTTCCTCCACCACCGTGCCATCAATATCGTTGGCGCCGAAACGCTGGGCAACCTGCGCAACCCGGGGCGTCATCATCACCCAATACGCTTTGATGTGCGGGATGTTATCCAGCATCAGCCGGGCCACGGCCACGTTTCTGAGGTCATCGAACCCGGTCGTCACGGCAATGTGCTGCAGCGGCGTGTTCGCCGGATGGAAGGCCAGCGGAATGAAGGTGACGAAGCCGCCGGTTTCGTCCTGCACCTCCCGCAACCGGACCAGGTGATCCACGCGGTCTTCCTCCGTTTCGAGGTGCCCGTAAAGCATTGTGCAATTCGATTTAAGCCCCACCTGATGCGCGATCTTCGCCACTTCCAGCCATTCCCCGCCGTCGATCTTGTGATCGCAGATAATGCGCCGGACCCTCTCGGAGAACACTTCCGCGCCCCCGCCCGGCATCGAATCGACACCGGCGCGAACCAGCCGCTCCAACACCTCGCGGTAGCTCAGTTTCTCGCGCTGCGCGAAGTAGGCGATCTCCACCATCGTGAAGGCCTTGATGTGTACCTGGGGAAACCGTTCCTTGAGGCCGGCCACCATCCGGCAATACCAATCGAGCGTGAGCGTGGGGTGCAGGCCGCCCACGATATGAAACTCAGTGATCGATTCGCTCCAGCCGAGACCGGCTCGATGCCAGACCTCTTCGAGCGACATCGTGTACGCGTTGGGATCTTTCGACTTCTTGCCGAATGCGCACAGACGGCAGGAGGCCACGCAAACGTCGGTGGGATTGATGTGGCGGTTGACGTTGAAATAAGTGATGTTGCCGTGCAGCCGCTCGCGAACCAGGTTCGCCATGTAGCCCACCGTGAGCACGTCCGGGCTGCGGTAGAGCGTCAAGCCGTCCCCGTAAGCGAGGCGTTCGCCGGCCATCACCTTCTCGAAAATCGGGCGCAAGCGCGCATCGTCGATTACGACGGGCAGTCCACCCCCGCTGCCATTCCCTTTCTTGTCAGTGCCGATCCCCACGGAGAACGTCCCTCACTCCTTCTACTGTCTCACGTCTGCGCGGTCGGCCGGGCGAAGCCGCACTCAGGCCCGGTTCCAAAAGATGTCGATCGACCAGAATAGAAAGAACAGGACGCTCACATAGCCATTGGCCGTAAAAAACGCGGCGTTCACTCGCGAGAGGTCGTTCGCGCGAACCAGCGAGTGCTCCCAAATCAGCACGGCCACCACGGCGGCAATGCCGGTCCAGGCGGCCGCGCCCAACCCGAATGCCATCACGAGCGCCACCAGGGCCGCCACCATGGCAACGTGCATCGTGCGGGCCAGCCAGAGCGCCTTGGCGATGCCGAACCGCGCGGGTAGGCTGTGAAGGCCGGCGTCGCAATCGAAGGCATGGTCCTGGCAGGAATAAATCACGTCGAAACCTGCCGTCCACAGCGTGACTGCGGCGGTAAGCCAGAGAATCCGCGGATCGAGCGACCCGGCCATCGCGATCCAGGCCGCGCTCGGCGCGATGCCCAGCGCAAATCCAAGCACGATATGCGAAAGCGACGTGAACCGCTTGGTATAGGAATAAAACAGCACCACGGCGAGGGCCAGCGGCGAAAGGCGGAAACTGAGTGCATTCAGCGCGCGCGCCCCAACCAGAAATAGTCCGGCGCTCGCGAAAGTAAATCCCCAGGCAAAGCTCACGCTCAGCAGCCCGGCCGGTAAGTGCCGCCCCCTCGTGCGAGGGTTTCGGGCGTCGATGTCGGCGTCAAGGATGCGGTTGAACGCCATCGCCGCGGAGCGCGCGCTCACCATGCAAACGACGATCCACAGCAGCTTCCAACCCAACCCCTCCATGGGGAAGCCAAGCTCCCGCCAAGCCAGCAATCCACCGGTCAGCGCGAAGGGTAGCGCAAAGACGGAATGCTCGAACCGGATCATTTCGAGCGTCAGCCAAAGTTTTCGCAGCGTGGATGCAGCCATGGGAGCACCGGGCGGGCCACTTGCACGAACGCCCGCCGGGGAAACACTATTGTAAAGGATGCGGAACATTGCTCCGGCGGCCGTCGCCCTGATATTCATCTTCCTGCTCTTGAACTGCGGCTCCAGCCTTCCGCCCGGTTTCCAGTGGGTGCAATTGCCCGATGGCGCGCGGATAGAAGCGGAAACGAAACTCACACCGGAGGGCCAGGCCCAGGGCATGATGTTCCGCGCCAGCCTCCCGGAGAACAAGGGGATGCTCTTCATTCATGCAACGGTGGAGAAGCGCAGCTATTGGATGTTTCAGTGCGAAATCCCGCTTGATATCATTTGGATGGATCGGGATCGCCGCATCGTCGAGATTTCCGCGGATACGCCGCCCTGTCGCGAAACCGCCGAAAAGTGCCCCAGCTATGGGGGCGCCGCCCCCTCGCTCTTTGTGCTCGAACTGGCCGCGGGCATGGCGAAAAAGCACAACTTGAAACTGGGCGATACGTTGCGGTTCTAGCGAATGCGCTTACCCATTCCGCTCGCAGCGTACCCATCGCCCGCCGGTCGAGGCGGCAGGGCGAGACAATTGTGGAAAGCGCGCCCTGGAGGACCATTCCGGATATGAACGACCAGCAGTTGAAACAGGTGCTCGCCCAAGTGCGCGAGGGCGCAATGAGTGAAGACGACGCGCTCAAAAAGATCCGGATGCTGCCGTTCGAGGATGTGGGCTACGCCAAACTCGATCATCACCGCGCCATTCGCCACGGGATGCCGGAAGCGGTGTTCGGCGAAGGGAAAACGCCGGAGCAACTCGTCGGCATCGCCGGAAAACTACTCGCCCATCCCGGCAATATCATTCTTACCCGTCTGAGCGAGGAGGCGGGCGCCGCGCTAAGCGCCGCATTCCCGGAAATCGAGTTGCTGCCGCAGTGCCGCGCGGCCCGCTTCTACCGGGACAAGACCGTTTACGGCAAGGGCAAGATCGTCGTAATGGCCGCGGGCACCACGGATATTCCCGTGGCGGAGGAAGCGGCCGCCACCGTGGAAGTGATGGGTAGCCTTCCGGAGCGCATTTACGACGTTGGCGTCGCCGGCATCCACCGGCTCTTCGGCAGTTTAGACGCCATCATGGACGCGCGGGCCATCATCTGCTGCGCCGGCATGGAGGGGGCGCTCCCCAGTGTCGTCGGCGGCCTCGTGCCCTGCCCGGTCATTGCCGTCCCCACGGGAGTCGGCTACGGCGCGAGCTTTCAGGGGTTGGCCGCCTTGCTGACCATGCTCAATAGCTGCGCCAGCAATGTGACGGTGGTCAATATCGGCAACGGGTTCGGAGCAGGGTACGTCGCCAGTCTCATCAATCGGATCTAACCCTCCGCCGGGATCCCATCGCATCGCGGAATCGGCCAAAATAGAGGTTTGCCTCGCGTGCTCCATTCTCTGCTTCCACCAAGCCGCCGCGGCGCGCTCATCGCCGTCACGGCAATATGCCTTGCGTTCGCCACCGCCTGCGGCTACCACACCGCCGGCAAGGCGGACCGGCTTTCCCCGGCCATCCGGACCATCGCCATCCCCGCGTTTGATAACCTCACCACCCGTTACCGCCTCACCCAATGGATGCCCGAAGCGCTCACGCGCGAGTTCCTCAGCCGGACCCGCTATCAGGTGGAAGCGAACCCCGGCGAGGCCGACGCAGTCCTGCGAGGCGCCATCATCAGCCAGCAGGTCTCGCCCCTGATTTTTGACCCGGCCAGCGGCCGCGCCAGCATGGTGCAATTGTTCGTCCGCATGCAAATCCGGCTTGAAGACCGGCGCACAGGGAAGATGATCTACCGCACCGACAACATGGAATACCGCGCCCGCTATGAAATCGCCGTGGATCAACGCGCGTATTTCGACGAGAGCGATGCAGCGCTCGAACGGCTCAGCCGCGAAGTGGCCCGTTCCGTGGTCAGCCGCATCGTGGAGGATTTTTAGCCCTCATGACGCCCGCCCAATTCCGAGCGAAACTCAAACCGGAGGCGCTCCCCCCGGTGATCCTCTTCCTGGGGCCGGATGCCTGGGAGCGGGAGCGTTGCCGCCGGGAACTCTTCGACGCCGTTCTCAGCCCGGAGGATCGGGATAGCGGCTTATCCCGGCATGATCTCGATTCCACTACCCTCGCCGAGGTGCTCGACGATGCCCGCGCCCTCTCTCTCTTTGCACCCGTCCGTGTCGTTCATGCCCTTGGCGCCGAGGCAGCCCTGCCGCGCGGGCGCGCCGGCAAGGACGAAGAGTCCGCCTCCTACCAATCGCTCGACGAGTATTTGAAGCGCCCCACCGAAGGCGCCACCGTTCTGCTCGAATCGGGCCGCTACGAGTTTGATAACGACGACAAAGCCAAGGTAGACCGCATCCGTAAGTTTTATTCGGGCGTGCCTTGGGTTGTCGAGTTCCCTCGCTTCACCGATGCCGCCGCTCAGGCTCTCGTCCGCGAACTGGCCGCCGCGCGAAGTCTTCGCATTGCGGCGCCGGAGGTGGAATTGCTGGTGGAAACGCTCAGTGCGGACGCCTCGCGCATCGCGGGTGAACTCGAAAAGCTGGCCCTTTTTCTCGGCCCCAATGGCGCGGTTACAGCCGGGCACATCGATGCTCTTGTAACCGACGCCAAGGCCACGACGATATTCCGGCTCGTGGCCGCCATCGGAGAGGGCAATCGCACGGAGGCGCTGGGGTTTCTCGATACGCTCATCCGCCAGAATGAATACCTTCCCCTGGCGCTCACGTTTCTTTCAGGCCAGTTCCGCATGGCGCTGGCTGCGCGGGAATTGAATCTGCGCACGGCCCAGCAGATCCAGAGCCATTGCCAGAAAATCGGAGTGGCGATGTGGCGATCGAGGGCGGATCAGATCGTTGATACCGCCGGCCGCTTCACGCCCCAGCGCCTCCGGCGGGCGCTGCGCCTCATCGCGTATGCGGATCGCGCGCTGCGCGATGCCCGTCCGGACGACCGCGTCGTGATGGAGAATTTCGTCCTGCGCCTCACTGCGTAAGCTTGCAGCCGGCCTGACCGGCGATTTTGATTTGAACGCGTGTCCGCCTCGCTGCGTCATACTCTATGGTGAATGGGCGTCGCACTCCTCGCTTCGAGGGTGTAGAGCGCTTTGATGAAGGAGTATCTCAGGTGCAGGAATCTTTCCGTTTCGCGAACCGCGGCAATCGGAATCGCCACCGGCGCGGCTTCTCGTTGATCGAGTTGCTGATTGTCATCGCGATCATCCTCATCATCGTCACCATCGCCCTTCCACGCCTCGGCCGGATGCGCATGTCCGCCCAGGAGATGGCCGCCATCAGCCACATCAAGACCATCCACACCGCGCAGGCCGGGTATTTTTCCCAATTCGGCAAGTACGCGGACACTTTGGAAAAACTGGGCCCCGCCCCATCGGGCGCGCCCAGCCCCGATGGGGCGGATCTGTTGCCCGCGGACCTGGCCGATGGCGACAAAGGTGGTTACAAGTTCCAGGTCTCCAAGACCGAAACGGGTTACTCCGTTTCCGCCGAGCCCACCCAGTTCGGCACCACCGGCAGCCGCACCTTCTACTCGGATCAATCGATGTCCGTCCATGAGAACTACGGCGCGGAGATGGCCACGGCCGAAAGTCCATTGATTCCTTAGCGTTGCCCGCGATCCCACATTGCCCGATTCTTCACCGTCGGCTAAAGATCTTTTCCCAGTTGGCGATGAGAAGTCTCAAGGACCGGGGCCCTATGGCGATCCTTAGATAGGCCATGCCCATACGTGTTCCTACGCATCGCGGCGTCACCGCGTGCGAATCCCGGCGGTAATGCAAATGTCCATCTTCGAACGGATCGATTCTGTGGAACTCGCGGCAGAGATCGAGCGGCTCCTGCAATCCTTTGAAGCCGACCCAAAGAGCGCCCGGTGCAGGCTGGCTTCGATCTGCGTCGGGAATCCTTCCCTATTCTTCGGTATCGCATTCCGCAAGATGTCCAGTCTCCCCGCTGGTAGCGCAGCCGCCCGTTCTGTATCCGCGATGGCCATTGAAGATCGTTGCCTGTTGCCGCTTTTCGAGGAACGGGAGGGGCTCACGTTTGAAGAAGGGAAGTTGCTGGTTCGCCGGTTCACTGAAGGGAAACCGGGCTTGGAGAACGCGCTCCTGGAGAGCTACCTTCCCCCGGCGAAAGAAGGGATCCTGCCGGATGGCCTGTTCCTGGTTCTCGATTTGATCGTCGAGCTTGATGGTGTCGGACGGTCGAACTCCTTGCTGGTGCGCTTCCTGCGCAGTCCGAATGCGAAGATTCGCTCCCGGGTTGCGGAGTCCCTGCTTAAGATCACAAAGAGCGCGGAGACCGCTGCCTCCCTCCTCGCAGACCCGGACAATCGCGTCCGCGCCAACGTCATCGAAGGCCTCTGGTCACAGTCTCACTCCGCCCCGGTTCAACAATTGCTGCGTGAGCATGTGGAGAGCCCGGTGCCCCGAATTGCGTTGAATGCGCTCATCGGCCTTTGCAGGGCGGGAGATGCGCATGCCGCTCCCCGAATCGCCGAATTGGCCATGCTGCCGAATCCTCCCATGCAGCGGGCCGCCGTGTGGGCCATGGGGCACTTGGCACTGAAGGAGTTCATGACGCCATTGCGAGAGTTGCTCCGCTCCGGGGACACCTATCTGCGCGGAAATATCCTGCGAGCCCTGGTGCGCATCAATGACGCGAGCAAACGAAAAGCTCACGACAGCCAGGGTGTCTACGCCGCTAACACCGCCATCGGCAAGATCCTGCTCGCTGGCCCCACCGAATGGAACCGCTGGCGCCGGACCTGCAACGAACCACGGCCCAGCCTGGAGGGGGATTCGTTCTATCAGTTGGACCTTACCGGAGCCGACCTCAGCTACTGTTGCCTTCGAGGCGCGGACTTCGAAAAAGCGGCACTCAACCTCTGCAATCTGTACGGCGCGGATCTGCGGGATGCGAACTTCCGCGGCGCGAAACTCAACCGCGCGGACCTCCGCAATACCCAGGTCAGCGCAGGAACCTCTTTTGGCAAGGCGGGTTTCCGTGGCGCCTGTCTGCCTGCCTCTATTCTGCGCGTAGCCAACATCGGAAGCGCCCCGTTTGACCCGGCAGTAGTAGACATGCTTGAAAACACGAAGGCGGCGGAAGTCTCCGTCGCCTTGCCGGAAACTCTTCCCGCCGCCTGATTCCATCGATCGATCAGGAACGCGTGACCGCGCCCGAGATGCGGTCCCAGGACACCTTGCAATCTTCCCGGAACGCGATATTCGCCAAATGCGCCCCGGCAGCCGCCAAGTGCCCCGCGGTCGCGTCTTCCACGCTCGGTTTCCCGTTGCGAAGCGAGAGAATGAAATGCTCCGTGTGCGAGGGGCCTTCCGCTACATCCACCACCTGATCCTTCGGAAGCGCCCGATCCGGGAATTGCTCCCCGGAAGCTCCCACCTTCGCGCCGTGCGCGCGCAGATATTCGTCCCGCATGGCCTTGGGCCACGCGCGGCTGCCGTATCGCTGCGCCTCCTCCGGCGCCGGCGCGGGAACCACCACCAGCTTGCCCCGGTCAAACACCATCGTGGCTTTGTCGCCCATGATCGTCGGAGGCTCGCCCGACCGGCTGCAGTTGAGATTTACGTACATGTCGATGACGAAGCCTTCCTCGTATTCGAAAATCGAGTTCATCACGTCCGGAACCGTCCGCCCGTCACGCCAGCGATAGAGGCCGCCTTGCGACACGACGGACTTCGGCGCGGGCGCATCCATCACCTCGTTCATGTGCGTCAGCAGGTGAACAAACAAGTCCGTCGCCACGCCGCCGGAGTATTCCCACCAGCAGCGCCACCGGAAGAAGACTTCAGGGTCGAACGGCTTTCCGGGATAGTGCCCAAGAAAGCGGGGCCAGTCCACCGTGGTTGCGGAGGCATCCGGTGGAATCGGGTAACGCCACGCTCCCTCGGCCGAGTTCCGGTTGTTCGACATCCGGACCATCGTCACCTTGCCGAGAGTGCCGTCCTTAATCAGTTGTTTGGCCTTCGCCGTAAGCGTGGAACTCTTTGCCTGGCTTCCCACCTGAAGTAGCTTGCCGCTGTTCTTCTCTGCCCGGATGATGTTGTTGCCCTCGCTCAACGCCCACGTGAGTGGCTTCTCAATGTAGACGTGTTTCCCCGCGGCCAGCGCATCGAGCACCATCCGGGAATGCAGGTGGTCCGGCGTGGCGATCACCACCGCGTCGATGTCCTTGCGGTCCAACACGGCCCGGTAATCCTTCGTGGTGTCGATCGCGTTGTTGATGGCTTCTTTCGCGTGCAGCAGATAGCCGTCATAGAGGTCCGCCGCCATCACAATCTGTACGCCTGGGATCTGCTTGAACTCCTCCACCAGCCCGGAGCCTTGCACCCCGACGCCGATATGCCCGATCCGAATCGTATCGTTCGGCCCAAACTTGCGCGCTTGCGCCTGCGCCTGCGGCACAAGCCGGTACACCGTCGCCGCGCCCGCAC
>JADLCF010000367.1 GCA_020847315.1 Bryobacterales bacterium
ATATCGCGGTGCTTCCCTTCACTTCCTCTGATCTCGACCCTACTCTGAGCCCTTATGCCGATGGGTTGATGGACACCATCACCAGCCGCCTCACGCAGTTCGAGCAGGAGGATGCACAACTCCTGGTGGTGCCTGCCGCGGAGGTGCGCGGCCTGCGCGTGACTTCGCCCGCCGACGCGCTCCGCCGTTTCCAGGCGGATTACGCCATTGAGGGGCGGGTGGACGCGCAGGAAGATCGCGTCCGCCTCACGCTCACGGTGATCGATACCGCCACCATGCGGCAGTTGGAGACTGCCGTGATCGATGAGCCGCGGCAGCGTTTGCTGAACTTGCAGGATGGCGCGATCGCCCGGTTGAGCAACGCCTTGAATCTGCGGGTGGCCGAGAAGCGGGACGGCGATCCGGCGGAGTCGCTGCGGATCTCCCCGGCCGCTTATGACTTCTACCTGCAGGGCCGCGGCTATCTGCAGCGCAACGATCGCTTGGAGGATGTCCAACTGGCGGTAACTCTCTTTGAGCGCGCGCTGTCGATCGACCCCGCGTACGCTCCCGCGCTGGCCGGTCTCGCCGATGCCCAGTGGTATCTCTTCGAGCTGAGCCGCGATGCGAAGTGGGTGGCGCTCGCGCGGAAATCCGCCGAAACTGCCCTCAAGGCGAACCCGCAGTTGGCGGACGTCCATATCACCAGCGGCCGCATTCAGAATGGCACCGGCGACTATCAGGGCGCGGTTCACAGCTTCGAGGAAGCGCTCCAGTTGGACAACCGGAACTCCGAAGCGCTATACGGTCTTGGCGCCGCTTACGCCAACCTGGGGCAGATGGCGGAGGCCGAAAGCACCTATCTGCGCGCGGTTAGCTACCGGCCCGGGGATTGGCGCGCGCATAAGAAACTGGGCGTCTTCTATCTCTCCTACGGCTATTTCGACAAGGCGCTAAAGCCTCTCCAGTACGTGGTGGAATTGACCCCCGATAACGCGCAGGGGTACAACAACCTGGGCGTCGCCTACATGCGGCTGGGCCGTTACGAGGAGGCCCGGAAGAACTACCAGCGGACGATCGATCTCGACCCCAGAGTGAGCGCGATCACGAACATGTCGAACCTCGAGTACGTCGCCGGCAATTACCCCGCTTCCATTGCCTGGAATCGCAAGGCGATCGGGATGAATGAGAAGAGCTTCCGCGTTTGGGGCAACCTGGCGGCGGCGCACGAACGCCTGGGGGAACGCAGTGAAATGGAAACGGCGTACCGCAAGGCGATCAAACTGGTGGAAGACGAACTGAAAGTGAACCCGCGCTCCGGAGACCTGTTGAGTTACCTTGCTCACTACCAGGCGCCGCTGGGAGAAAACGCGAATGCTATCGCGAATTTGCGCAAAGCGTCGGTATACGATCCGTCGAATCCCGAATTGTGGCACCGCAACGCGGAGACCTGGTTCAGCCTGGGGAATGAAGTGGAGTCGATCCGCGCCCTCCGGGAAGCCGTCCGCTACGGATTCCGTCTGGAAACGCTCTCTCCAAGCTCCCGGTTATATCCACTGCGAGAACGGATTTAGGTCTCCCTTTACCGGGGAAACGGCGTGAAATTGCCCTGTCCGCTTGCCTAGAAAAATTTCTCTTGCCAAGCGATTCGATGAATGCGACGCTGAGAAACCATGGCTATCAAAAAGAATCTGGAAAATGTCTGGGTGCTCACGGTGAGGAAGCGGGACGGCTTTGACTTGCCCTGTCTTGAAATGAGCCCAAACCCGCTGCAAGTCGTGAAAGGCAAAGACCGCGCTTCGCGCGAAATCCGCATCGTCGCGGACGGGGCGAACCCTGTTCCGGTGGTTTTGCATTTGGAAAATGGTCCGCTCGATTACTTTTTCGGCGACGCCGACCAAGACACGAACGTGATCAAACTCGATCCGGGCCAGGAGATCAAGTACTGCATTAAGGCCCGCCTTGGGCTGATGCAGCGAAAGAACCTCAAGAACCGTTTTACGACAAGCGATTCTCCGTATGCGCTGGTGCTGAAGTTCGATCATCCCGGGCTGGCAGATTGCGGCCACGGCTCCCACACGGACGCGCACATCGAGTGTTGACACGGCTGGAAGCCACGGCCTCCGCGCCGTGGGTTTGCGTCCGCCTGCGAGATCGGGTAGCCCCAGTGGTGGAGGTCCGCTCACCCGGCTCCCTGAATGACCTGGCGGCGCAATGGCCCACCGGGGAAACGGGCGAACTCCTGGTGTTCCGCCCCGGCCGGCGACTCTTTCGCACATCGCTTCAAGTCGTGGCGCGCGCCTGCCGCCGTGGGCGTATTCTGCTGCCCGAAGAGGATCCGTTGGCGATTGCCGCCCGGATTTGGGTCTGCGGCACGCTTGCCGGGAAGCCGGAAGCGCTACGAGAAGCGGAGTTCCAGATCGCGGCTGCGAATCAATGCCTCTCCCGCGGCGCAGCGCCCGCCGACACTGGGATCCGGCTGCGCATGCTCGAACCGCGCGCGCTTCCCGGCCAGCCCTTTGACCGGCCGGAATCGATCGATTGCCTATCTCCGCTGGAACACGCTTCGATCGGGAGCGACACGGTGGATATCTACCTTCACCCGCACCCGTGGGCGGCGCGGGCCTGCCCTCTCTACCGCCGCATCTATCTCGGATACCCGCGGCTGCAGCGTTTCACGCTGGCCCATGAACTGGCTCACCTGCTCGGCATGCCGCAACGCGCTCATGTGGACGACAACCGCTACCTCGAACGGGGTAACGTGATGGACGCCTCGCCCACCGGAGGAACGGGCTCGCTCACGCTGGGGCAGGCGTGCATTTTCAACCTCGATCTGGAATCCCTGGCGGCCCGGATCCGGGCGCATGGCGAACGGCGATTCCCACTCCGGCGGATGATCGACGCTCGCGGAGAGGCCGTTCGCGGCCCGGGGTTGGGGTTCGATTTCGAGAGCCCCGGCGATGCACTGCGAAGTGGATGAACGGTGAGTCTACGCTCCCGCCGCAACCCGCATTTGCGCGCGGCGAATCCAATCCACGATCAAGTCAAGGGTTTGGCGGTTCGACGCCCCGGGATCGCGGGAGGGCATCCACGGTTCGAGGGAAGCTCCGCGCGCCAGCATGTAGTCGATTCTGGGCGCCAAATCCGTGGGCGTGAGGTTAGCGGACGATAGCCAGTCGATTGCTTCGTGGCGCTTCACCCAGGCGTCGTCGATCGGGTTGAATCCCCAGGAAATCGCCATGCCGGGCACGCCCAGGCGAAGCAGTTCCATGGCCGACTTGCGGTTCGACTTGGTGATGGCGCCATCGCAGGCCACCATCCAGGCATCGATCTTCTCCTCGTATTCGCGCACCAGAAAACGCGGCTTCATCGCGAAACGCGAGCGAAGCAACTCCGCATCGTCCCCCGCAATCCAAAGCACGTAGACGTCCCTCGCCTCCAGCAGGGGCAGGGCGGCTTCCAGGAGGTCGGCCAGAGGCGTGGTGGCCTCTTTCCAGCTACCGGGAAAGACGCCCAGCAGCGTGGCGTGGGGCGGCAGATGAAACTCTTCGCGCACCTTCCAGCGGTCGTTGCGCGTGTGCTGAAACTCCCGGAAATAGGGGCCGCAATAGGTGACGCGGCCGGCAAGCAGCGGCGGTTCCTCATAAATTCCGGACTCTTCCAGAAAGAGGATCTGGTCAGCCAGGCGCAGCGCCGCCATCGTCAATTTTTCGGCGCTGGTGAACCAATCGGTCAGGAAGAGCGTGGGCTTGTCGAAGATCTTTGCCGCGGGCATCACCGCGAACTCTTCGTGGGCGATTACAAGATCGGGTTGAAGCCATCCGATCAACCGCCCCGTGAGCACGGAGGTCTCCACGTAGGAGTTCTGCGCCGGAAGGCCCAGATCAATGATGGGCCGGCCCGCATCGGCAATCGCGCGCGCCCCTTCCGCGTATGAAACGAAGCGCGTCTCGAGTTGCGGGATCTCCCCTTGCAGGGCAGAGGCGATCTCGAGATCGAGCATCGCATGCCCGCGTCCTCGCCCGCGGGAGAAGTAAAGCAGTTTTGTGGAGTCCGGTCGAAATTCGGGAAACGGCACGGTTGTTAGCCCTACGCGTCAGTGGTTGCGCTACCTAGACTATCGCAACACGTGTTACGGCATCACGCGATTCGATATTTCCACCAATCGCCGCGCGGGGAACGACGCTACCATGAAAGTCGAGACTTTCCCCGTGGGGCGCTTGCTTGCAGAACGAGAATACAGGTTCAGATCGCCCGGAGCACTTCGACTCCCTCGATTGGCCTAGCAATTATTTCAACTATTTCACCGAGATTGAAGAGCACTTTCAGCAGGCGCGCGGGACGGCGCTGTTTCTGCTATCGCCCCTCGATTGGGCTCTCATCGAAACCTGGAAGAATTCCGGAGTGCCGCTCGAAGCGGTGTTGCGCGGCATCGACGCGGCGTTTGAGAAATGGCGCGCCGGCAAGCGGAGGATGCAGCAGGTGAACTCGCTCGCTTACTGCTCCCAGGCGGTACTCACGGAGGCGCAGCGGCTTCTGGACCGGCAGGCAGGGATCGACGAAGGCGCGAAGACACCCAGCCGCGCACCGTTCACAAAGGAGGCGCTCACGCGCTATCTCCATGAGAACGCCGCCGCGCTTGACGCCTCCACGCATGAAAGCATCCGAGCGCTCGGCTCTACACTCCGGCGTTTGGCCACGCAGGCTGACGCTCTTCCTGAGGATCTAGACGGCTTTGATGCGGAGGACCTGGAACGGCAGCTCACGGCGCTCGAAGAGAAGATGCTGGCGCAACTCCGGCTGGCACAAAGCGACGAAGGCCTTCTTGCCGCGCGGCGCGAATTGGACGCGCAACTGAAGCCATATCGCGGGCGGATGTCCGCTGAACAGTTGCGCCAATTGGAAGACCAGTATCTTTCGCGCAAGCTGCTCGAGCTGGCAAGACTCCCTCGGCTCAGCTTGTTTTATATGACCGATTACGGCGTGTAGGCACGTGGGTTGCCGCGCTCCAACAGGCACGCTCCGCTCATCTCCGATATGGCGCACGATAGAATTTGACTGTGAACGCGAAACGCGCATCATTGACCGCACTCGCCGCATGCCTCGCCCTTGGCTTGATCGCCGGCCTCGCGCTGGGGCTCTTTCTGCCGCGGTTGCAGCGCTCCCTCTTCCCCGGGGGAAGCGTCTCCCGCGTGTTCGATCCGCCTTCGGTAGTCCAACAGATTCGCAACCTCAGCCAGTTGGTGACCGTGAAGTACACCATCCAGAAGGCCGTGGCGATTGAGGAGCAGAAGGTTCCGTTCGGCACGGAGCGCCTGTTGCTATTCGTGCAGGCGGAGGTGGCTGCCGGCTTGGATCTGAGCCATCTGCGCGAAGACGATGTGAAAGTTCAGCCCGATGGCGTGATTCTGGTGTCCCTGCCCCCGGCGGGGATCACGAGCGTCGAGATGGACGATAAACTCACCCGGATATGGGACCGCTCCATCACCTGGTGGACTCCGTGGGCGCCCTACAACCAGGACCTCGAACGGCAGGCCCGCCTAGAAGCACGCAAGGAGGTGGAGAAGGCCGCGCTCGACATGGGCATTCTCAACCAATCCAGCCACAACGCGCAAGCCATTATCCGCAGCCTGTTGATGAGCGCGGGCGCGGCGGACGTGAAGTTTCTCGACCGTAGCTGACCGCCGCGAACCCGCTTGCCTACTCCAAATCGGGAGACTCGAACACAATGACGAAATACCTGGTGGTTCTGGCAGGCAGCGGCCTGGGTGGCGTTTTGCGCTTCGCCGCGGGCAACTGGATATTCTCCCGCTTTGAGTGGCGCTATCCCACCGGAACCTTTCTGATCAACGTCACGGGCTCTTTCTTTATCGGCCTATTGATGGCGTTGCTTACGGAACGTTGGGAGGTGCATCCCTATTGGCGGCTATTTCTGGTAGTCGGGCTGCTGGGCGGTTTCACGACGTTCTCCACGTTCGAGTTCGAGACGCTGCAAGCGGTGCGAAACGGCGAGAAGCACATCGCGGCTCTGTACGTGATCAGCAGCGTGGGTTTCGGATACCTGGCTGCGTGGCTGGGCGTGCTGCTGGGCGCGAGGAAATAGTTCTCCGCCGTCACAAGCCGGCTGCCTGTGAGAGCCATCGATTGAGATATGCTTCGAGAAGCCGCGCCGCCACAGGCGGCGCTATTTCGAAGGAGATCCTCTGTTCATGAGCAACAAGATTGAAGACATCGAGGGAATCGGTTCCGTTTATGCGGAGAAACTGGGCGCCGCCGGCATCAAGACAACGGCGGACTTACTCGCCAAGGCAGGCGCGAAGAAGGGGCGCGGTGAGCTTGAAACGGCTACCGGCATCAGCCATGCGCACATTCTCAAGTGGGTCAACCACGCGGATCTGATGCGGATCAATGGCGTGGGCGGACAATACGCCGAGTTGCTTGAGGAAGCGGGCGTTGACACGGTGAAGGAACTCCGCACGCGCAACGCCGCGAACCTCGCCGCGAAGCTGGCCGAAGCCAACGAAAAGCGCAAGCTCACCGGCAACGTGCCGAATGAATCCATGGTGACGAAGTGGATTGAAGAAGCCAAAGGCATGGAGCCGAGCGTCAGCCATTAGCCGCAAGGCGCGGGCTCGCTGGATTTCCACACCACCGGTGAGCCCGCTCGCTGCCGATTCGCCACCCTGTTTCGCCGCGTGGCGCCGTCCGCCCCTCCCTCGTGAAACAATGGTTCTTGAACCAATCCCTGATGGAAATCTTCAAGGACTTCTCCATTGAATCCGCTCATCGGCTTCCGCATGTGCCGGAGGGGCACAAGTGCGCGCGATTACATGGGCACTCGTTCCGGATCCGGATTTATGTTTCCGGCCCGCTTCATCCTCAGCTTGGCTGGGTGACCGATTTCGCTGAGATCAAGTCCGCGTGCCAGCCGCTTGAGGAAGCGCTCGACCACCGCTATCTCAATGAGATTCCAGGTCTTGAAAACCCCACCAGCGAGAATTTGGCGCGCTGGATCTGGCATCGCTTGAAGCCGGATTTGCCCAGCCTGAGCCGCGTGCGGATCATGGAGACCTGCACCAGCGGATGCGAGTATACGGGAGATTAGAGGATGCCGCTTTACCTTGGCGTGGACGGCGGACAATCAAGCACGACGGCGCTGATCTCGGACGAGACCGGGCGCGTGCTCGGCCGCGGCGTGGGCGGGCCGTGCAATCACGTCGGCAAGGCGGAGGGCCGCGCGCGCTTCCAATCCGCAATGGAACAGTGCCTGAACGGAGCGGCGGCTCAGGCGGGAATCGAACGGCAGTCGCTCGCCTTCCGCGCCGTCTGCATGGGCTTCAGCGGCGGGGCGGAAGACAAGGAGACCTACCTTCGCGAACTTGTGGCGGCGGAGCGCTATCTAATCACGACCGACGCCTGGATCGCGCTCACCGGCGCGACGGGCGGGGCTCCCGGATTGATGACGATTTCCGGCACCGGCTCCATCGCATTGGGCCGCAACGCCGCTGGAGACACGCAGCGCGTGGGTGGGTGGGGCTACATTTTCGGTGACGAAGGCAGCGGCTTCGACATCACGCGCCAAGCCCTTCGCTCAGCGCTCCGCCAAGAGGAAGGCTGGGGGCCGGAGACCGCGCTCCACGCGAAACTGCTCGAAGCCTGCTACGCGCCGGACGCCAATACGCTGCTCCACTGGTTTTACACGGACGCCTGGCCCCGCGACCGCGTCGCTTCCCTCGCCCGGCTGGTGGACGAGGCGGCCCGCGAGGGAGACGCCTGCTCGCTTGAAATTCTTCACAATGCCGCCCAGCAACTCGCCACCATGGCATCCGTCGTGCGCGAAATCCTGTTCACGCCGGGCGAACCCGCCGCGGTCTCATACGTGGGGGGCGTTTTCGGAAGCGAGATCCTGCGGAATCGATACCGGATGCTGGTGGAACTGGAGACGGGGAACCGCTTCGCCGCTCCGCTATTCGGGCCGGCGGAAGGCGCTCTGATCGAGGCGTTGCGCGAAGACGGTATTTCAGTAAACCTCACCGTTTTATCCACAACTGAGCCTTAGAGGCGCATGCTACGATCAGAAGTTAGCCTACCCAGGAGACCATCTCTATGCCGAAATTATCCATTCGCGATCTTGACCTGAAGAATAAGGTTCTGTTCATGCGCGTAGATTTCAACGTGCCGCTCACCGAGGACGGGCAGACCATCACCTCCGACAAGCGCATCAAGGCTTCCCTGCCCTCGATTGAATACGCACTTGAACACGGGGCCGCGTTGATTCTGGCGAGCCATTTGGGCCGCCCGAAGGGCAAGATCAATCCCGCGATGAGCCTGAAACCGGTTGCCGCGCGGCTTTCCGAGTTGATTGGCCGTCCCGTGAAGATGGCGCCCGATTGCATTGGGCCGGAGGTGGCTGCAATGAAGCCCGCTCCCGGCGAAGTGCTGCTGCTTGAGAATCTCAGATTTCACGCGGAGGAAGAGAAGAACGATCCCGAGTTCGCCCGGCAACTGGCTTCGCTTTGCGACGTTTACGTGAACGACGCGTTTGGTTCGGCGCACCGCGCTCACGCCTCCACCGAGGGCATCACGAAGTTCGTCAGCCAGTCCGCATCCGGCTTGCTGATGCAGAAGGAGCTCGAGTACCTGGAGATGGCGACCAGCAACCCGCCGCGGCCCGCGCTGGCGATTCTTGGCGGGGCCAAGGTGTCGGACAAGATCGAAGTCATTCAGAACCTCGCGAAGATCGTCGACAAGCTGATCATCGGCGGCGCGATGGCCTACACGTTCGCGAAAGCAAAGGGAGAGCCCACGGGCAAGAGCCTCGTGGAAGACGACAAGGTGGAACTCGCGAAGAGCCTTCTCGCGGAGTTCGGCGGAAAGCTGCTGCTGCCGGTGGACCACGTGGTATCGGCCGAGTTCCGCGAAGGCGCGCCCTTCGAAGTGGTGGATCAAATCCCTGACGGCATGATGGGCCTCGATATTGGACCGAAGACCGTGGCTATCTTCGAAGCCGCGATCGCCGAGGCGAAGCTGATCATCTGGAACGGTCCGATGGGAGTTTTTGAGAAGCCTCCCTTCGATAAGGGCACCATGGCGCTGGCGAAGGCCGTTGCGGATTCGAGTGCCGTTTCGATCGTTGGCGGCGGGGACTCCGAAAAAGCCATCAAAGCCTCCGGCCTCGCCTCAAAGATCAGCCACATTTCCACCGGCGGCGGCGCGACGCTCGAGTATCTGAGCGGCATCACCCTGCCCGGCGTGGCCGCCCTGAACGAAGCCTGAGCGGCTGGAACGCAATCAAGGTAAACCGGCGCCGTCATGCAGCACCGGTTTTTTTGCGTTGCGGAATCGGACTTTTAAGCGGACATGCAAGCGGACCTATTATGAATTCATCTTGAACCAAGTTATTGATGTACCATTAGTTACAGGCTATACAAAGTGGCTAGGAACGCGGACATACGTGCGGACGATCGAGGTGAGGACATCTCCCTCAGGGAGCCGCTCCTCATTGGGGACAGCTATCGTCACCGAGGCCGAATTCTCGATCTCGCATTCGAACTCACGCAGCAATCGGCGGGTTTCCGCCGAAGCCTGCCAACCCCGCTGCTCGCTTCGCTCGCCAGACTTGTCCGGTCGATGAACTGCTATTACTCCAATCTGATTGAGGGACACGACACCCATCCAATCGACATTGAGCGCGCTCTCAATTCCGACTACAGCAAAGACAATCGTAAGCGAGATTTGCAACTCGAAGCCAAGGCGCACATCACCGTTCAGGAGTGGATCGACAGCGGCGGTCTTTCCGATGGACGCGCGCTCACGACCGATGGCATCCGCGAGATCCATCGCCGATTTTGTGAATTGCTGCCTGACGATCTTCTTTGGGTAGATAACCCAGCGACAAAGGATCGGCTGCGCGTGCTACCTGGGGAACTGCGCACCCGGGACGTCCAGGTCGGAACACATGTTGCGATCTCTCCCGCCGCATTGCCGCGGTTCTTGAAGCGGTTTGAAGCGGTATACGGCAACACCGGCAAGGCGGAATCGATTGCCGCGACCGCCGCCGCGCACCATCGCCTGTTGTGGATGCACCCGTTCCTGGATGGAAACGGACGCGTCGCCCGGCTGATGTCTCATGCACAACTTCTCAATACGCTCGATACCGGCGCGCTTTGGTCGGTTGCCCGCGGCCTGGCGCGCAATGTTCAAGAGTACAAGCGCTTGCTTGCCAGCTGCGATCAGACTCGCCGAAACGATCTCGATGGGCGCGGCAATTTGAGCGAAGAGGCTCTTGGCGAATTCACGCAGTTCTTCCTGAATGTCTGCATCGATCAGGTTACGTTCATGGAAAGCCTCATCCAACCAGACCGTCTGCGCGCCCGTATCCTGTTATGGGCGGAGGAGGAAGCTAGATTAGGTGAATTACCTCCCAAGGCGGGCTGTCTTCTAGAGGCGGTCTTATATCGCGGCGAACTACCCCGCGGCGATGCCGGCGCTGTATTGGCCACTGGCGACCGCCAAGCTCGGCGAACGGTTTCGAGCCTTCTGGAAAGGGGCGCCCTGATCTCAGATAGCCCCCGCGCCCCATTGCGTCTCGCATTCCCCGCGAAGTTCGCCTCTCGCTGGTTGCCCGGGCTCTTCCCGGACGCCGAATGACGTTGCCGCGATCGTAGAGCGGACTACGAGAATCGGGCGTTGCGGCGCTACGCCCGTAGAATCAGCAGTATCGTTAGCGCTACGAACCTCCGCGAAGCGATTGCCGTCCTCAACACGCGTCCGAGAACGAATCCGCTCGGAATCTGGATTCTCCGCCGCCGTTGCAATCCAGGCGTGTTTGGAATATCGTTGACGGTTTCCTTGCCGTGCATGGGAGCTAATGATGCCGCCGCCCGAACTCACTGCCGAACCGCTTGCCGCTCGGATGGATTCGCTCTATGAGTTCGACCGGGAACCGGTGGACGAAGACCACCTCCAATCGAACGCAAGTTTCGCGGGCCTGCTGGCGGGGGAGCACGTCGCCGCCACGGAGTTCGTGATCGGCGCGTTCTTCGTGCTGCATGGGGTGACGGCGGCGGATCTGTTCGGCGGCCTGATCCTCGGCAACATCCTTGCGGTGCTCTCCTGGGCGTTTCTCTGCGCGCCCATCGCGGTCCAGACCCGGCTGACCCTGTACTGGTATCTGCGCCGCATCGCCGGGCCGGGCGTCACGGTGGTTTACAACATTGGCAATGCGTTCCTGTTCTGCATCCTCGCGGGCGCGATGATCTCCGTCTCCTCGACGGCGCTAGGCCTCGCATTCGATATTCCCAGCCCCCAACTGAGCGACGTTTACCCGAATAGCGTTGCGTGGGTGCTGCTCACGTTCGCGATCGGCATGGCGTTCACAGTGGTGGCGATTCTCGGGTTTGAGAAGGTGAGCAAGTTCGCCGAGCTCTGCTCCCCGTGGATCTTCCTGGTCTTCATCGCCGGGGCATTGGCCCTGCTCCCCCGCCTGGGCGTGGCCACGGATTTTTCGAATTTCTGGGAGGTGGCCAACCAGAAGATCTGGACCGGCCACCCCAGCCCCGGCCAGGAGCGATTCGGGTTCTGGCACATCGCCTTCTTCGCCTGGTTCGCGAATCTCGCCATGCACGTGGGCCTCTCGGACATGGTGCTCTTCCGCTACGCGAAGAACTGGAAGACGGGTTTCTATTCCGCGTTCGGAATGTTTCCCGGACACTTTCTGGCGTGGATCTGCAGCGGCGTGATGGTGGCGGCGGTGGACCGCGAAATGAACCCTGGGCTGATGGCCTTCACCGCCGCCGGCATTTCGGGAGCGGTGGCGGTGTTCGTGGCCGGATGGACCACCGCGAACCCGACGCTCTATCGCGTCGGACTCGCCCTTCAGGTGGTGACGCCAAACTGGCCGCGATGGCGCATCACGCTGATTGCGGGCGTGGCCACCACCATCGTCGCCTGCTTCCCCGTGGTGTTCTTGAAGCTGCTCGACTACGTGGCCATCTACGGACTGTTGCTAATGCCGATTGGGGCGATTGTGTTCGCCGAACACTGGATTCTGCCGCGGCTGGGAATCCCGCAATTCGAGGCCGAGCGCAAGGGCAAGCAGATTAGCTGGACGGTGCTGCTCGTGTGGATCGGCACGCTGCTCTTCTGCTTCGCGCTGCCCATCCACCTTTACTTCCGGTGGTTGCCGGGCTACTTCGTCGCGCTTGGCGCGTATGTACTGCTGCGAAAAGTGAGGGCGCGGACAGCATGAAGCCGCTTCTCTGGATTCTATCGATCGGGGCGCTCGGCGGGTGCCTTGCATCCGCCGTCATGGCCTTCCACGGCATGATCGACGACGCCACCTACAAGGCGGCGCTGCTCATCTGCTCCGTTCTGTGGTTTACGATCTCGTCGGTGCGGATGTATCTTCCGTCAAGGAAATAGGCTCCCCGGCAACAGGCTGGGGCTCCTCCCCCGGCGTCATTGCGGGTTGAGCGGGGGCGTCGGAAGCCGGTCTCAGGACGTCATCCCCGGAGTGGCGCAAAGCCAGGGGGATATGAATGTGCTTCCGCACCAGATCCTGAAAGCGCTCGTCCAGGGGATAGGGATGCCCGCGATATTGGCGGAACCCCTCGCCGATGCGAATGCCCGCCAGCGCGCCACGCTCGCGGGTCCACTTCTGCATGATGGAAACGTAGTTTTCGATGCCGTGCCGCACGCGCAGCCATTCTTTTTGGCTCTTGTGCTCCATGAGCATGGCGATTTTCAGGTCGAAGCTCTCCTCGATATCGACAATGAAATCGGGAATGACGGGCTTCTGGTTGCGGTCAACGCCACCGATCGGGTCCATGAAGTAGAGGGCGGGAATCTCAGGCAGCGGTGTCGCCGGGGTTTGATGGCGCGTTTCGTAATTCGGCAGCGCCGCGGCGAAGCAGGCATCGCGCACGAGCACGGCTGTGGCTTCATGGTCCGCCATATAGTCCTCGGGGGAGGACGTAACAACGATGGTGGGGCGCACGGCTCGAAGAAATTCCGTGATGCGGCGGCGGGAGGCGTCGTCGCTGAAGATCGCCATATCCTTGAAGCCCAGGCAGTAGTAGCGCGCGCCCACGAGCGCCGCGGAATTCGCCGCCTCGCGCACGCGGATCTGTGAGATTTCGTTGGGGTCCTGCGAAACCGTGCCGCAATCGCCCGCGGTCATGGAGGCCAGGATGACGCGCCCGCCGCCGCGGGAAATACCGGCCAGCGTTCCGGCGGCGAGAAACTCAATATCATCCGGGTGCGCGTGGATAGCGACGATGGTTTGTTCCATAGGGAATCATTCCCTGTACTGGGCGTTCTGGGACTGCGATCCTTCCTCATCGTAGCAGGGAGCGCCCGCCAACGGGAGAGATATCCGGGTAATGCGGACGCAGTTACGCCGCGATGCCGCTATCGTGCGATACACTGCCCTACGATGCTCGTGGAAAACCCCAGCCCCGAGGCCGCGGTGGCGGCAAACCCGTATCTGATCTCCCCGGATGCGATCGAGGAACCGCCCCGGACGGTCTCGGCGACGATCCGCAAGATCGGGCCGGGCATGATTCTTGCGGCGTCCATCGTGGGTTCGGGCGAGTTGATCGCAACCACAACACTCGGGGCGCAGGCGGGCTTCGTCGCGCTCTGGATCATCCTCTTCAGTTGCTTTATCAAGCCGATCGTGCAGGCGGAACTCGGCCGCTTCGTGATCTCCACGGGCGAGACTGGCCTCGAAGCGTTTGATCAGGTTCCCGGACCTCGCTTCAAGGTGAATTGGATTGTCTGGGTGTGGGCGTTGATGGTGCTGATGACCCAGTTCCAGGTGGGCGCGATGTTCGGCGGGGTGGCCCAGGTGCTGCATTCCGTGATGCCCTTTCTCTCCGTGAATCTGTGGGTGCTGCCGGTGATGGCGGTTTCGCTTGCGTTGCTGCTGGGCGGCGGCTACCACCGGATAGAGAGTCTCGCCATGGTGAAGGTGGGCTTCTTCACGATGCTTACCGTGCTCTCCGCCGCAATGGTGATGAAAGCGCCGGAGTTCAACTGGGGCGAACTGCTCAACGGGCTCTGGCCGAGGATCCCGGCGGGCGGATGGGTGACGGCGGTGGCCGTCTTCGGGATGACGGGGGTGGGCGCGAGCGAGATCTTCATGTATCCCTACTGGTGCGTGGAGAAGGGGTATGCGCGCTTCACCGGACCGCGCGACGGCAGCGCCGCGTGGACCCGGCGCGCACTCGGCTGGATCCGCGTGATGCACATCGACGTGATCTTCTCCATGTTCGTCTACACCATCGCCACCTGTGCGTTCTACGTGCTGGGGGCGGGCGTGCTGCACCCGCAGGGACTGGTGCCGGATGCGGGCACGATGATCGCCACGCTCTCCGAGCTCTATACCAGCACGCTGGGCGAATGGGCGCTGATTCTGTTCTATCTGGGAGCGGTGGCCACGCTGTATGGCACCATCTTCGCGGCGACGGCGGCGCACTCGCGGATTTACGCGGATATGGTGCGCATGATGGGCGGCTTCGAGCGCGACGATATTGCCGCGCGCAACCGCTGGCGGGACCGCTTCGTGGTGGCGATCACCATCATCCCCGTAACGCTCTTCTACGTCTTCAAGAACCCCGTCAGCATGGTGGTTGCCGGGGGCCTCGCCCAGGCGCTTTCGCTGCCCGTCATCTGTGTTGGCGTGCTGTATTTGCGGCACAAGCTTCAGCCCAGGGAAACCGCCCCAGGATGGTGGAATACGATGTGGCTGTGGATTTCCGCCGTGCTGATCACCGCGCTGATGGTGGTCTACATCGTCGGGGAATGATCGTTCGCTCTTTGATCGCTCGCCCTATAGCGACGCCCGGTTTCGTCCGATATCCTGAAAGTACGCCGTCGAACCGGAACGCGGGCCTCCGGCACTGGAACTTGTCCCTGAATCATGCGGTTTTCCTCACTCCCACCCCGGCGAGCGGCGGCTCGCACGGAAGATAGCGCGGTAGGCGGGCCCACCCCGGCCGGCCGGGCGCGCGTGCTTTTCGTTTGCTATGGCAATGCCTGCCGCAGCCAGATGGCCGAAGGCTTCGCGCGCGCCTACCACGCCGACGTGATCGACGCGGAGAGCGCGGGTGTTTCGCCGCTCGGATTCGTCCCGGACGAAACCACGGCTTCCATGCTCGAACGCGATGTTTCCTTGAAAGGGCACCTGTCAAAGGGGATGGATGCCTTCGAACTCCGGTCTTTCGATGTCATCGTTAACATGAGCGGTCTCCCGTTTCCCAGTTCCTTGAGCCGCGCCGTCACGATTCTCGAATGGAACGTGGACGACCCCTATCTAGGTAATCAGCGGCGATACCGCAAGGTGCGCGATGACGTGGAAAAGCGGGTGGCCAAACTCGCCGATTCACTCCGCGCCGATGGCGCCGTGTAAGCGTCCCGCCAGACCGGCCTCCCCCGCCGCGGGCGCCGGCACAGGGCATTCGTGCCGCGAATCCGCACAAATTTGCGCGTGGCGATTCTCTGCGAATGCGGGGATCTCCGGCACAACTCTGGTATGCTCCAAGAACGCAATTCATGTGGGCTTCCGTTAGAGCCTCATTCGAAGCGCGCAATTTGATCGCAGATTCGAGAGGTTTCTTCATGCGGATTCATATCGTCAATCCAAGCGACATGTCCTTCGGCGTGGGCGTCATCACCCCCCGATGGCTCTATGTCCTGGCCGGTTGCACCCCAGCCCAGTACGGTGACCCGAATATCGTCGATGAAACGCTGGAGCAGATCGACCCCGAACAGATCCAGGCGGGCGACATCGTGGGCATCGGCATTCACACCGGGAACGCTCTGCGCGGGCTTGCCGTGGGCCGCATGGCGCGCGAACGCGGCGCCTGGGTGATCTACGGCGGCATCCATGCCACATTGTTTCCTGAAGAGCCGCGCGAGTTGGGCGCGGCCCACGTGGTAGTGAAAGGCGATGGCGATTTCATCTGGCCCCAGGTGATCGAGGATTGCATTACCGGAAATCCGAAGGAAGAATACGACGGCGGCCGCGTCGAAGGCGCGGCGCTGGGCAAGGCGCGCTGGGACTTGATGCCTCCCAAAGGATACATGTGGGCCTCCGTGCAGACCGTGCGCGGGTGCCCGAAGCACTGCTCGTTCTGCTCCGTCTGGCGGACCGACGGACAGCAGCCGCGGCAGCGCTCGAATTTTCCCGTTATGGAAGAGATCGTCGAACTGCGGCGCTTGGGCTACCGCTTCATCGCACTCGCCGACGATAACTTCTATCCTGTTACGCTCACGGACCTGGCGCTTGCCAAGAAGCAGGGGAACGAAGAGCGGCTGGCCGAACTCACCCGCATGCGCCAGGAACGCTTCGAACTGATGGATCAACTGGCGGAATTGCCGGACGATATGGTGTTCTTCACGCAGATCACCATGGAGGCCGCCGAGGATGTGGAATTCCTCAAGCGGATGCGCGCCGCCCGGATCCGGGGTGGCTTGGTCGGCGTGGAAGCGGTGACGGAAGCAGGGCTGAAATCGGTCTTCAAGGACTTCAACCTTTCCGGCGAGAATCTGATCCATCGCTTGAAGCAGTTTCGCGAATACGACGTTCACGTCCTGGGTTCGTTCATTTTCGGCCTGCCCTCAGACCGGGAGGAGACGTTCAAGGCCACTTCGGATCTCGCCATCCGGGCCAACCTCACCTTCGCGCAGTTCGTGATGATGACGCCCTTCCCCGGCACGGTGGATTTCGGGCGCTGGGAGAAATCGTTCAACGGCGATGTCCCAATGGTGGAAGGAGTGCCCATCACGCGCTATTGGCGTATCCCGGCGGAAGTCCGCCCAAAGATGTTCA
>JADLCF010000368.1 GCA_020847315.1 Bryobacterales bacterium
GATCCCGAGATATTCGATCTCATCGAATTCTTATACGAGCACGCGGCGCTTCCCGAGGCCTATGGGTTCCATTCCTTCTTCAGTCACGGCCACTTGAAGTACGATCAGTCCGCGGGCCGGGAGATATTCGCTGAAGACGTTAACCGCATATTCGCTCGTAACGGGATGGCCTTTGAACTCGTGGACGGCGAGGTCACGCGCATCGCGCCCACAGGCCTTCAGGAGGCCTTGGCGGAAACTGTATTCAAAACCGGTGATGCTGATCTTGACCGCCTGCTCGAAACGGCACGCGAGAAGTTCTTGAATAAGTCTCCCGAGGTTCGCAAGGAGGGCCTCGAAAAGCTCTGGGACGCTTGGGAGCGGCTCAAGACAGTCGAGCCCGGCAAGGACAAACAGGCGCAGGCTACCGCGATACTGGACAAGGCGGCGAAGGAGCCTGTTCTCCGCGAACGTCTTGAGGTCGAAGCCAAAGAATTGAACTTCATCGGCAACAATCTGATGATCCGGCATACCGAAACGACGAAGCCGCCCATCGCTGAATCGGCGCAGGTCGATTACCTATTCCATCGCCTGTTCGCACTGCTTCGCCTGCTTTTGAAATCGAGCGGTCGCGGCGGCTGACGACTTGTACTCCAAGAATTGTGTGAGCAAGTGTGAGCAGAAATGCTCTAAGTTATTGAAAAGATGGTAGCGCTAACGGGATTCGAACCCGTATTTGAGCCTTGAGAGGGCTCCGTCCTAACCCTTAGACGATAGCGCCTTGTGGTGACTCGATTTTAGCATGAGCGGGAGGGCGGCCCGGTATGAATCTCGCACCAGACCGAAGGAAGCACAGGGTGGTGTAGGATATTCAGTTCCCATCCGCAGCCGCCTTCGGAGGGCGGACAACCATGATTCCGGCTGATCGACGGGGAAGAACCGGGGTGTCCCGGGTCTCCCTCCAGCAGCAGGGGCTGCGCATGCAAGCCGTCAGGACATCATCGGGAGTTGGATGATTTTCTTCTGGATGGCGTATTGCACCAACTGCGCTTTGTTGTGGATGTCGAGTTTGCGCATCAGGTTGAACTTGTGCGCTTCGATCGTCTTCACGCTCAAGCTCAGACTGCTGGCAATCTCCTTAACCGAGTTCCCCTCGGCGAGCAATTTGAGGACCTCTTTCTCGCGCGGAGTAAGCGTTGAGAGCCTGGGCTGTGGCACGTTGGACTTCATACGGGAGCGGAAGTCGTCCACCAACTGGGAGAGCATCTTCGGACTCAGGTAACTGCCGCCGTTCTGTACGTCCCGGATGCCCGAAAGAAGCTGCTCCGTGGGGCTGTCCTTGAGGATGTATCCACTTGCCCCCGCCTGCATGCTTTCGAGCAGATAGTCTTCGTCATCGTACATGGTGAGGAAGAGAATCTTGGTTTCCGGATGATTCCGTTTGAGCTGCCGCGTTGCTTCGAAGCTGCTCAGGCCGGGCATGCTGACGTCCATCAGGATGAGATCCGGGTGGACGGTATCCGCCATCGCAATGGCCTCGTTGCCGTTACTTGCCTCACCCACCACGTCAATATCCGATTCATGGGCGAGGAGGTTCTTCATGCCCTGGCGAAACAGGGTATGGTCGTCGGCAATCAGGACTCTCGTCTTTCGCGTCATCGTTCCTTCATCCTCGGGTTGAGTGTAGTCTTCTGGCTGGAAGCCGCGGCGGCCTCGCCGGGTTCCGGCTTCGCGCCCCGTTCCTGCTGGGAAGCTTCGGTAGGTTGTGCCGCGGGCGGCCCGCCACCAACCAGGTCCCAGCCGGAGACAACGGTAACCGATGGGCTCGTGTCCCTCGTAGCACCGCTTGCCGGCCCGGCAGGCGGCGCTTTGCGCTTTGCATGTCTAGTAACCGTGGCAAGAGCGGCTAATCCCGGCATGGCTGGATCTTCCGTGAGCGGCATCCGCGCCATTACGCTCGCCCCCGACCCTGGCTCGGAAGCAATTTCCACAGTGCCACCCATCAGGAGCACCCGTTCGCTAATGCCCCGCAGCCCAAAGGAATGGTCTTGCCGCTGGACTTCCCGCACCCGGAATCCGATGCCGTCGTCGGAGACCTGGCAAACAAGTTGTCCATCGTCCAGGGAGGCGGAAATCTTTACAGTCTCCGCTTTGGAGTGGCTCAAAATGTTGTGCAACGCTTCCTGAACGAAGCGATAGGCCACCATGCTGGCGCCATTGGCTCTCTCCAAATTCTCCGGCAGGTCGATGTTGAGTTCGACCTGTGCCTGGGATACGCGCAAGAACTCCTTGAGCAGGTGGCGGATCGCGGCGACAAGGCCGAATTGCTCCAGCACCGTGGGGCTGAGCGCAGAGATCAGGCGGCGGATCTCCACAATGATGGTTTCCACCTGCTCCCGGCACCGCCGCAACTCTTCCTTCAGCTTTTTTTGGCGGGAAGAGAGACCGTTCTCGAGCATTTCGAGTTGTAGTCGCAGGTACAACAGGGATTGTCCTGCCTCGTCATGCAACTCCCGGCTGATTCGTTTGCGCTCCCGCTCCTCCACCTGCTGCAGATGGCTGGCCAATTGCCGAACCTGCGCTTCCCGTGAAGAGAGGCCAGCAACTAACTCGCACCGGGTAAGCGCCAGCCCCAAGCGTTCGGAGACTTGCAGCAGCAGGGCCTCCTCGCTAGGTAGCCAATCGTAGCCCCGAAGAAAGGCGAGTTGCAGTACGCCTAGCTGCCTCATCCCCGCGTGGATCGGGAAGCTCCACACGGATCGGTATCTCCCCAGCCAGCGTTTCGTAAGCACGCGTGGGTCGTCCTCTCTCATGCGAAAGCCAATCGTGCCGTTCAAACTGGAAGGCCACCGCGCTTCCTGAACTTCATCCGGCAGTTCCGAATCCGCCTCCGCGATAAGGGCGGGCGGCTGAGCCGAACCCGTCTTTGCCGCGAATGTGGCGGCTCCTGCGGCCGAAGGCAGTGAGCGTCCCGGGCTCGGATGGATGGCAACGGCATCGGCGCCGCTCCAAAGCTTCACCAGCAAGACGATTCGCGCGCAGAGGTCCTTTTCGGAAAGTTCGGAAAGCTCGACTGCGGACATGTCCTCCAACAGCTTGCTGTCCGCGCGCCAAAGTTGATAAAGCGTGATGTTAATGACGTTAGTAACAAACAGATGATAGTGATTGACAATGGTCTTTGCGACAAACAGCCGGTCTGGAAACTGGCGCGTCACTTCCTCCAGCAGTCCCTCGTCAAAGCAGGCAAGCGCCTCATGCACCACCGCCGGATCCACTTGCAGCTTCGCCAGACGCCGCGCCTGGTACTCGATCTCTTCCAGCACGCTTTCATTGGGATAGCAGTTCCGCAGCGAATCGAGAACAGCGCCGAGAACGATCGCCTTCACCGGTTTCTGCTCCGCCGGCGTCAGTTCCGTTTCGCGCAAATAGCTGGCGAAGCGTGCGTTCGCGGCTGGACTTACGGAAACGAGCAGGTCCAGATGGTCCCGCGCCTGCTCCATGATCTGCGCCGCCCGCTGTAGCGAGGCAAACTGCGGAAAATGAAGCTCACGGCCCGGAATCACATCGAACTGATCGGTAGAAACCCGGTGGCACTTTAGGCAGTTCCACCGATTTCAGCCCGATATTCAAGGAAAGCTCAGGGAGCCGGTTGCGGCTTTGGGGCTTTCTGTGCGGCACCGCCCGGTGACCGGCGTAACAGTTCGGCAACTGCGGTCTGGCCCGCGAGTTCAGCCGCGCGCAACGGTGTTTCGCCAGCCTTCGTTCGCAGGGTGGGATCGGCGTGATGTGCAAGCAGGTAGCTGACGACATCGGCGCGCCCCCAGGAGGCGGCATGGTGCAACGGGGTGGCGCCGGTTTCCTTGTCACGCGCGTTGACGTCGGCGCCCCTTTCGATCAGCAGTTTCACCACCTCCAGTTTGCCCGAGAGCGCGGCATCGTGCAGGGGCGTCGCACCCGATGCATTTCTGCCATCGATTGCGGCGCCGTGTTTCAGCAATACCTCGATCACGGGAATGTTGCCGCTGAGCGCCGCGTCATGGAGCGGCGTCGATCCGTTCTCCCCGATCTCCTGGAACTTCGCGCCGTGCGCGATCAGCAGGTCTACCAGATCGGCCTGCCCCCGCATTACGGCATCCCGGATTCGTTTGCCGGGGTTCGCCTCATCGTCCAGCTTGGCGCCCCCGGCCAGCAACGCTTCCAACACCTGCCGGTGCCGGTATCGAATCGCCTCGTCCAGTGCGGTAGCGCCGGAGGAATCCTTGGCATTGGGGTCCGCGCCAGCTTCGAGAAGGACTTTCACGACCTCGGCATGGCCGCGCGCGGCCGCGGTATGCAGCAAGAGAGAAAGGGGTTGCGCGGCGGATGCGGCGGATGGATCGCTTGTCTTCTCCTTCCTGGCGATTGCTCTCCTGGCGCCAACCTCGAGCAAGAAACGGGTCACTTCGGCGCTCCCCTTCCAAACGGCCTCGTCCAAAGGAGTTGCTCCGGCGTCGTCCTTTACGGCAATGTCCGCTCCACGTTCCAGAAGCAACTCGACGATGCGCAGATCGCCGCGATTGGCCGCCAGGTGCAGTGCAGTCTGGCCGGAACGGTACCGTGCATGGATATCGGCACGGTGATCGAGCAGCAGCTTTACGATCTCCGCCCGGCCCGTGATCACGGAATAGTGCAGGGGGGTAGAGCCCCCCTCGCGATGGCGAACGTTGGGGTTCGCTCCGGATTCGAGAAGGAGCCGGACCATCGGAATGTCTCCCTCCCAGCAGGCGATGTGGAGAACGCTTGCGCCAAGCCGGTCCGTGGCATCGGGGCTTGCCTTTCCGAGCGAAAGCAGAGATCGGGCGCTTGCGGTATCGTGACGGCGGACGATGTCAATGAAGGATTCATCCACCTGTCCCGAGGGTGTGGCTGGAGCGGGCGCCTGCGCAGCCGGCAGAGCGATCGCCGCCAGGATGATCCACAAGCAGATGGCGGCGGCTTGGGATCGGCTCATACGCTCACTCTAGCATCCGCCACGTTTCGACGGCCCGCGAAACGTGGGGGAGACCCGCCACGCCAAGGATGCCCAGCCGCAAGCCGGAGCCGCCACGCGCTATATATTAGGGGGTGAGACTCATTTCCCCGGCTCCGGCATTTTTCGCGGTATTCCTCGCGCTCACGCTTCCTTGCGCGGCACAGGATTACACGGCTCCCGCGGGTGACCGCGCCGCGGCGAAGCGGCTGGGAGCCGAGAGCATTCTCCCCGGAGGGCGGCTGCTCACGCCCTTGGGCCGCCAGCACGTCACGGGACTCTTGCCGCTCGCGATCGCAATCAGCCCCAACGGCAAGCGAATTGCGACGGCTGACGGAGAGAAGGATCGACACTTGGCCACGGTCTTCCATCGTGCTGGACCCAGTCTTCGCCGGGAACACTTCGAAGCAAGCTCAAGCGTGAATCTGAGCGAGCAACCAGCCGGCGGACGAGACGATTTCCGGGGAATCGTGTTCGATGGCAATAACCGGATCTACGTTTCCGAAGGCCGCTCCGGGAGAATCCTCTTGCTGAACGCGGGGAACGGCGAACTCATCCGTACCTACGGCCTCAATCAAGGTGATCGTCGCGAGAGCGATTCCGCGGGACTGGCGTTGGATGTAAAACGGAAGCGGCTCTATGTGGTGGACCGAATGAACCATCGGATGGCCGTCGTCGATACCGGTAGCGGGCGTGTGACACATAGCGTACCGGTGGGCCATCTCCCAGAGCGGATCTCTCTCTCCCCCGACAAGCAGCAGGCGTTTGTTTCCGGCAAGGAGGTGGCGCCGGATCCGAAAGACTCGGAAGCCCATGCCTCCAATCTCTTGACGGTCGTGGATCTCGCAGGCAGCGAACCCAGGGCCGTGACGCAAATTCCCATAAAGACATCCTCCGATCGCGGAATTGAAATTCGCGGGCCGTCAGGACTGCTGGTGACGGAGGGCGCGGTCTACGTTGCCACCGGCGCGAATGACGCAGTCACGGTGGTGGACCGCGCCAAGCTTGCGATATCAGGGGAGATTCCCCTGCGGATTCCAGGTCTCGAATCCTTGCGTGGAATTCTGCCAATGGGCATGGCTTTCGACGACGCCGCCAATCGGCTTTACGTGGCGGAGGCCGGCATCAACGCGATTGCGGTGATCGATCCCGCGCAGCACAAGGTGTTGGGCCATCTGCCGGTAGGCTGGTTCCCCACGGATCTCCAAGTCCACGGGGGCAATCTCTACGTAACCAATGCCAAAGGGCAAGGGACCGGACCGAATGCCACCAAGGAGGAAGCGCTGCCCTTGGGACGGTTGATCGATTTTGGCCACGGAACTCTATCGGTGATTCCGCTGGCCGAGACGAGATCTCTCGAAACACACACTGCCCGGGTGATGGCGAACAACGGCTTCACGAAGAACGAGGGTTCTCCCCTTCCGATCCCAGGGGCCATCCGGAACCTGGTAATCATCCTGAAGGGAAACCGCAGCTACGACGAGGTTTTCGGCGACATCGAGCAGGCTTCCAACGGACCCGTGAACGGGGCGCCCGCGCTCGCCCGCCTCGGCAATCTGGGCTATGCGCGGCAGGAGCGGAGCGGCTTGATCACGAGAGGGGAGCTGAAGGACCTACCGATTACCCCGAACCACCGGGCGCTGGCCGAGCGATTCGCCTTCAGCGACAACTATTATCCGGATTCGGAGGCGGATATCGATGCATTTTGGCATCATCTTGATCGCCACGGCGTTTCTTTCCGCCGCTTCGGAGAGAGCGGCGATGGCGTGAACCTCCCGGATCAGTTCCGCGCCGACGAATTTATCGCGGCGCTTGAGGAAGCATACCGCAAGCCCGGCAAGGAACTCCCGCGGATCCTTTCGATTCACTTGCCGAACGATCGGATGGCGCCACCACGGCCCGAAGACGGCTATCCATACCGGGCTTCGTACGTCGCAGATAACGACATCGCGCTAGGCAGGATTGTGGAGTATCTTTCCATGTCGCCGTGGTGGCCGGAGATGGCGATCCTGATTAGCGAGGAAAATGCCCAGGGAGGAGTGGATCATGTGGATTCCCACCGTTCTTTTCTGTTGATTGCCGGCCCCTATGCGCGCAGGAATTATGCTTCGCACCGCAACTCCGGCACTCCCGGATGGATCAAGACCGCCCTTCGGATCCTGGGGATTCCACCGTTGAATCTGCGCGATGCCTCCGCGGCGGACCTTTCGGATTGCTTTACGAACTCCCCGGATTTCAGGCCCTACGAGCTGCGGCTTGTGAAGAAGGAATTGTTCGATCCGGAAAAGGCACGGGCGGCATCCGCTCCCAATTGAATGCGCGGTTGGGAACGATCGCGAAACAGATCCCGTTCTGAAATCATGGTTACGAAATCAGGGGGACCACTTTCTCATTGCTATGTTAGACTCTTAGGTATTATTGAAGATCCACGCACCATTTCGAGTATTGTCAATATCGTGAGTTTCCATTCCCCGCGCTCATCCGTCGACTCTTGCGTGCGATCTGTCTGCCCAAGTTCGGGGCCTGCCCCTTTTCGGACGGTTCTCACCCCGGCCGGGCTCCTTTGTAATCATCCGGAACCGACCATGCACGCATGCGAATAAGAAGGGCCTGCCAGGGCTCGCATGCCCATTTTGTCCATCCGCCCGTTTCCGGCGCGAATCCCGCCGATACTTCGCCTTGCCGTGGCGACCGGCCTGGGAATAGTGCGCCAACCGCAACCAATACCAAGGAGGAGATTCCGCTGACGATTCGTCAGCTTGAACGTCTATGAGACCGCCAAGACCATTCATGCGCCGTCCGCGCGTCCGCGAGAACGTCAATGAGGCCATCCGGTTCCGTGAAGTCCGTGCCGTGTTCCCCGATGGAACCACCGCGGTGATGAACACTTCGGAAGCGATCGCTCGCGCCAAGGAGATTGGCCTCGATCTGATTCTGATTGCCCCTACCGCACAGCCCCCGGTCGCCAAAGCGATGGATTACGGGCAATGGCAGTATGAGGAAAAGAAGAAGAAGAACGAAGCCAAGAAGAAGCAGCATGTCATTCAGGTGAAGGAGGTCAAATTCCGCCCCAACACCGACGATCATGACTACGACTTCAAGAAGAACCATGCCGTTCGCTTCCTCAAAGAAGGCAATCGCGTCAAAGCCATGGTGCAATTCCGCGGGCGGGAGATCGCACACTCGGAATTGGGCAAGCGGCTGCTGGAGCGGCTGGCGGCGGATCTGGCGGAGGTCGGGCAGGGTGAAGGCGGCATTCGAATGGAAGGCCGCGCGGCGCTTTTGCTGTTGAGTCCGGTGAAAGCGGAAAAACCAAAGGGAGAGAAGAAAAAGCCGGAAGCACCTGCGGCGACAGTGCGGCAGCCCGCACCGAGCGCATAGAGAATTCCCGGCGCTCCGTGGACGCCGCGTTTCTTTCTCAGTAGAACAGGTACTTGCGCCACTGCACGTCTCCGTTGCCGAGCAGGCGCATGAGGTGCCGGCTGGTGTGGAGCGTGAAAGCTCGTGGCGCGCGCGCGAGTCTCATCCCGGCCTCCTCCGGTGTACGGTTGCCCTTGCGGTTATTGCACGGGTGGCAGCATGTGGCCAGGTTTTCCCACGAGGAGCCTCCGCCGCGGGAGCGTGGGATGACATGATCGAGCGTAAGATTGGTGGCGCTCCCGCTTGCGCCGCAATACTGGCAGGTATACCGATCCCGCATGAGGATGTTCTTGCGGGAGAGGGCGCGAGTCTGCTGGGGAATCCGGCGGTATTCGAGCAACCGGATGACGCTGGGCATGTCGAGAGCGTGCGCCGTCGAATGGATCACCCGATCCCCGAATTCTTCCGCCGACGCGACACCTTTGATGATCAGGATAATCGCGCGGCGCGCGGCGCACACGTTGATCGGCTCATAACTGGCGTTGAGCACCAGTACGGGTTGTTGCAATTGGTCCATTGCCGGCATACGTCAATCACTCCCACTGGATCTTGCCGTCGGCGGGGGGCAGAGTCTCGTCCTCAACGTCTGCCTCGCCGATTTCATTAAGCGCCCACCCGGGGAAGGTGGGCGGCGCTTCCTGGGCGCGAGGGAAGGGCGCGGGGGCGCGCCGGTCGACTCGCGCGAGAGCCAGCAATACCACCTGCTCCGCCCCCGCCCGTTTCAGAAGACGGGCACATGCGGTAGCGGTGGCGCCGGTGGTAATGACATCGTCCACCAGCAATACGCGCTTTCCGGCAACCTCGCCGGGGTTGGAAAGAGCAAATGAGCGTAGCGCATTCTTCCGGCGAGCCGCGCTCGCGAGGCCCGCCTGCACGCGTGACGGTTTCGGACGCCGCAACGCCTCCACCATGGGAATCGACAATGCCTTGGCCACTTCACGCCCCAATCGCTCCGCTTGGTTGAAGCCCCGCCGCCAGCGTTTCCACCAATGCATGGGAACCGGCGCCAAACAGTCCACCCGCCGCAACTCGCTCTTGCGGTCCGCCGGAAGCGCCATGAGCATCCTGGCAGCCAGCGGCGCCGCCAGGGTTTCGATGCGGCCGTACTTGAAGAGATGAATCAGATCCCGAAGCTCCTTCTCATAGGCCCCATACACGAAGCAAGCGTCAAAACCGCGCCGCCCGGTGAGGCACAGCCGGCAGACACCGTCCTCATCGAGAGCCCATTGATTCAGGAACGGCGTGCCGCACCGTTCGCAAAAACAATCAGCCTGAATGGGTTCGACTTTTTCTATGCAGGATTGGCAAACGGGGAAGGCGTCAAACGAGGCCAGGGCGCGGCCGCAAAGGTGGCAGTCGTCCGGAAAAATGGCCGAAAGAATCTTTCGCGGGAATGGAAGAGATCTTCCCGCGCCGGAGTGCAACCCCAAGATGTGGGGCCTACTGGAGAAGACCCACCTCCGCACGCAACAGAATGTACTTCATTGTAGGTCCGCCGGGGCGCCGGCGGCAAGCGCCTTCGTAGGCGGTCCTGCGACATCTCTGCTTCTCATTGTTTTCCGCGGCTGGAATCGGGGTTGGAAAGGAGCGGCAATCACGGAGGCCGCAAGAGGGGGTGGAGGCCACGATACGATGAAGATTGCATCCCGGATCATCCAATGAAAACGGTCTTTTATGCTCTGCTTGGCGCGCTGGTGGTGGTGGCGGGTTCCGGCGCATTGGGGGCGATGCTGCTGCACGCGTTGCGGTTGCGATTGGCGCGCGCGGAGGCGTTCGCTCTCTCCTTTCTGACCGGCTCCGCGTTGTTCAGCGGGCTCTGGATGGCGCTGGGAATGAGCGGCATCGCCTACCGGGGCGTGGCCTACGGAGTGAGCGGCGCACTGCTTCTTGCCGCTTTCGCACTGGGTTCGTTTCGTATTCTCCGGGGAGATCCGCCAGATGACCGCGCGGTTCAAGACCGCCGTTCGCGGCTAAGCGCCCCCGCCGCACTGGGCTTTGCCCTACTGTTTCTTCCCTATCTCGCGATCTACCTCCTTTACGCGCTGCACCCGGAGGTGAGCGCGGACGGAAGCTACTACCACAACGGATTCCTCAACCAATACGCGATCGCCCACCGCATCATCCCGTTCGCCGACAACTTCTATGCCAGCCTCAGCCAGGCTGCCGAGATCCAGGCGCTGCCCGGGTTTCTCATCGGAAAGCATTGTGTTCCGGGGTTGGTGCAGTTGGTCTATTTGTTCGCCACGACGGCGCTGATCGTCTGTTTCGGCAGAGAGCACGGAGACGCCAAGACGGGCTGGAGCGCGGGATTGCTGTTTTTTGCGATACCGGCGGTGGGCTATGTCTCTACCCAGGCGTTGAACGATATGGCGGTCTCGGCAGCCGTATTTGGCGCGTTTTACTGCATGTATCGCTGGTGGGAAAACCGGGAGAATGGCTGGCTGCTGCCCGCCGGGCTCCTCGCCGGAATGGCCTATGCCACGAAGTACAGCGCCTTTCTGACGGCGATCTCCTTCGCCGCCGTGATGGCATGGCGCTGGCGCCGGCATCGCGACCTTCCGTGGAGATGGGCGCTGGCAGGCTGCCTGGGGGTGGCCGTGATGGTGCTGCCCTATCTGTTGCGGAACTGGATCTGGTACGGCAACCCTCTGGCGCCGTTTTATAACTCCTGGTTTCCAAATGACAATTTTTCTTCCTGGGTGGAACTCGACTACCGCGCGCACCAGCGGACATACGGTTGGTTGAAGAGCTATTGGGATGTTCCCTGGGATCTGATCGCGGGCGGCAGGAACTTGCAGGGCATTCTCGGCCCGGTTGTGCTGGCGCTCCCGCTTGGCCTTCTGGCCTTGAGAAGGCCGGTGGCGCGCGTTCTGCTGCTGGCGGGAGGGGTGTGTCTGCTGACCTATCCGCAGAACGTGGGAGCACGATTTCTAATTCCCGCCCTGCCCTTCCTGCTGCTCCTGCTGGCGATGGTAGCGGTGCGCTGGCGGGAGGCGCTGGGCGCAATGCTGGCAATGCAGGCGATCCTCTGCTGGCCCACTCTGGTGGCGGCCTACACGGACCCGTACGCATTGATCCTGGCGCCCATCCCGACGCTTGCGCAAATCACGCGAAAGATTCCAGAAGAAGAGACCCTCGCTTACCGGCTGAATACCTACTATGCTGCCCGCTGGCTCGACCGGAATGTGGAGCCGGGAGAGCGCGTGTTCGGCTACAACGTCTACACCGAAGCGTATAGTTCCGTCCATGCCTGCGTGGCGCACACATCAACGCATTGCTTCAAACTGGCGGATATTTTCGCGAGTGCCATCGATGGCGGCGGCCGCCCCGACCGGGAGTGGGAATACCGCTTCGACCGGCAGCCACTGCAATCTTTGCGATTGCTTCAGACGGGCAAAGGGAGGGACCGCTGGAACCTTCGCGAGATCCAGTTCTTCCGGGGAGACGTAATGATTCCTCTGCCCGCCGGTTCGCGGCTGGAGGCGAGCCGCAACCAGGAAGATCTGCCCTATCTCTTCGACGGAAACCTGGTGACGGGCTGGTCCCCCTGGGAATTCATGGCGCCCGGCCAATCCGTAACTATGCTCTTCCCGCAGGCAATCGAGATCGACCGCATCGTGGTTCGTTCCACCACGCAGCAGGATTCATCGGTGCTGCATCCGCGGATTCCAGGCAAGGGTGGCGGCTGGAGGGATCTCGCCGGACAGGCACGCATAACCGCGAGCATACCAACCCCCGATTTGCGGAAGGAGGCCATGGCGGAATTCTATAGACGGGGCTACCGCTACCTGTTCCTGATGCGGCAGGAAAGCTATGTCGAATCCATGGAAAAGGATGCCACGGGCTGGAATCTGGAGAGGGCGGCTTGGGGCCAGGACTGGCGTATTTTCCGCATTCTTCCACCGGAGCCAGCAGAAGGGACGAGGATCTCCCGCGCCGCATCGGAAGGGGATAAGATAGTCAGCGACTAGATGGGGATGGAGGCAGCCAACCCACAACGCGTGACGGCCTCCAACCCATTCGGCGCAGCGCTCCCACGAGATCCGATGGGCATGCCTGGAAGGACACCGCCATGCAACGACGATTCGTTCCCGCAATCTGCCTCATGCTGCTGGCGGCACTCGCCCAGCCCCTCTTCTCCGCGACAAAGCGCGTGCTGGTCTATACGCGCAATTACACGCCGGACGGCGAGGGCTATGTGCATGACAATCTCGCCGACAGCGTGGTCGCTATCCGCAAGATGGGTGCGGAGCACGGCTTTGAGGTGGAGCATTCCGACGACCCCGCCATCTTCACATCGCCAAAGCTAAAGAGCTTTAGCGTCATCGTATTTGCCAGCACCAACAACGAAGCGTTCGCGAACGATGCCCAGCGCGCCGCGTTTCAGGCATACATCCGGGGCGGCGGCGGCTTTGTGGGAATCCATTCGGCAACCGGGTCCGAACGGGAGTGGGAATGGTACTGGAAAATGATCGGGGGCAGCTTCGATTACCACCCCCCGTTCCAAAAGTTCACGGTGCGCGTGGCGGATGCCTCCCATCCTGCGACGAAGGGACTGCCCTCCAGCTTCGAATGGGAGGACGAGTTCTATTTCCAGAAGCACATGAACCCCGGAGTGAAACCCTTGCTGGTGGCGGACCCCGCGCAATTGAAGGATTCCAAGCGGGCCGAGCGGCCGGCAAATCCCTTCGGCAATGCCGTTCCGCTCTCCTGGTATCACGTTTTCGAAGGCGGGCGCGTTTACTATATCGCCTTAGGCCACAAGAAAGAGTCCTATCAGAATCCGCTTCTGTTGCAACAGATCCTCGGAGGGATCGAATGGGCCATGGGCCGCGACCGGTAGGAGGAGAAGAGATGAAAGACGACGGAGCGAGCAGCCGCCGGGGCTGGCTGAAGGGCGTGGGCGCAATTGCGGCCTTCCCGGCCATTGTGCCATCGAGCGTTTTTGGGCAATCCGCGCCCAGCAATCACATTCAAGTGGCGCAGATCGGCTGCGGCCGCATTGCGCGCTCCTCGGAGTTCCCGGGTGTGCTGGCGCACCACACTCTCGCGCGCTTCGTCGCGGTGGCGGATCTCGATTCCGTGCGCTTGGCCGACGCCAAGCAAACACTCGAAGGCGAGTACGCCAAGCGGTTGGGCACGGCGAGCTATAGCGGCATCAAGACCTATGCGGATTACCGGGAGATGCTGGCGGAGAAGAGCATTGACGCTGTCTGCATCTCGACGCCGGACCACTGGCATGCGCAACCGGCGATGGAAGCCGCTCTCGCCGGGAAGGACATCTATCTCCAGAAGCCAGCCTCGTTAACGATAGAGGAAGGGCGCCACATGGCGGATGTCCTCAAGAAGACGGGCCGGATTCTGCAATTGGGAAGCCAGCAGCGCAGCGAGATTCAGTGGCGTCTGGCGTGTGAACTGGTGCGCAATGGGCGTATCGGCAAACTGAAGGAGATCTTCGTCGGACTTCCCTACGATCCGGCAGGCGGCAATCCGTCGCCGATGCCGAGGCCGGAAACGCTCGATTACAACTACTGGCTGGGTTCCACACCCGAGGTCGCCTACACGGAAGACCGCGTGCATCCGCAAACCGGAGATAGCAAGCTGCGCTATGACCGCCCAGGATGGCTGCGCTGCCAACAGTTCGGCGCGGGGATGATCACCGGCTGGGGCGCGCATCATCTGGATATCGCGCATTGGGCGATGGACCAGGAATACGGCGGACCCACGTCAGCCGCGGCGCTTGCGTCGTTCCCGGCCCCCGGCTCCGGCCTGTGGAACGTACACGGCAACTATCACGTGCGCATGCGCTACCCGAACAACGTCACCGTCTATGTGGGAGACTTTTACCCGACCGGCGTGAAGTTCCTGGGTGAGGATGGCTGGATCTGGGTGACGCGCGGAAACTACAAGGCGGGCGAACCCCCGGTGGGTAAGCGCTTGGCTGCGCTCGACGCGCATGACCCGCGAATCCTGCGGGAGGGGACGAAGCCGAACGAGTTGCATTTGCACGCGAGCCCGCAGGATGACCATCACCTCGATTGGCTCACCAGCATACGCACGCGCAAGCCGCCCGCCACGAATGCGGAGATTGGGCACCGGAGTTGCTCCGCCTGCCTGGTGGCGCACATTGCGATGCAGGTGAAGGGAGAGCTGCAATGGGATGCCCGTACGGAGCGCTTCACGAATAGCGAGGAAGCGAACACGCACTTGCGGCGGGAGCAGCGCGCCCCTTATGGCACCTGGGCCGTGCTGAAGAAAGCCGGCATGGGGGAAAGCGCGTAGATCGCGTTCTCCGCTCATTCGCTATGGGTAGCTCTGGCTGGGCAGCACGGGCTTGCGCGGTTCCACCCGTGGCTTGTACTTGAACGTGCTCCAATCGTCGGCGGCGATCCCGTTCAGGTCCCACCTCACTACCCCACCTTGAATGGTGAGTTCCGCGCGCAAGCGCTCGTTGCCATCCATGCGGGCGCCCGCCGAATCGAGGAATCCGAAGCGGCCCCGCTCCAAGCGGAAGACGGTCACGTCGGCCGTGGCGCCCTCGCTGAGGTGCCCGAGTTCTGGGTGCTTGATGGCTTGCGCGGCGCGCCACGTTGTGGCGGCGATCACATCCTTGAGCGGCATGCCGAGCACCAGCATCTTCGACATGACATTCGGCAGATCCTTCATGCCCGCGTTCATGCTGCCCACGTGAAGGTCGGTCGAAATCGTGTCCGGCCAGAAATTCTGTTTCGTTGCGGGCACCGCGACGTTCCAGAAGAAGCTGCCCCCGCCGTGGCCGACGTCGAACAACACTCCACGCTTGCGCCCATTCCTCATCGCCGGGTTCACTGTCCCGTCGGGCAGCAGCTCCATCCGGAACGGGGAGTAGCAGTGCGTGTAGATATCACCGGCGTGCAGTTTCGTCTCCAGAAGTTCCTTGAGCGTGCGCTCCCCTGCCAGAAAGCCGAAATCCACCATTACGGGGAGACCGGCCAGCCGGCCCGCTTCGACGGCGTTATCGATGGAATGCCAGCCCGGGCCCGCGTAGTGGGCGGACTTAAATCCCACCACGACATCGGCGTTCTCTTTGGCGACGCGGGCCGCCTCCTTGGGTTGCATGCCCTTGGGGTCGTTCTCTCCGCTCAGGCTCATCCCATCAGCCACGATATTCACAAAAGCTAGAACCCGGGTGTGCGCCCGGTCAATCACGCGCTGGCGGAAGTCCGCGAAATTTCTCCAGCCGGCGGAACCGGCGTCGACAACGGTGGTGACGCCGGAGCGGTATGTGAATCCGTCGGGGTAGACGCTCAGGTCGCCGGTGTACGCGCGTAATCCCGTGCCCGCGTAGACGTGCGCATGGATATCGATGATGCCGGGCGTCACGTAGAGACCTCGCGCATCCACGGCGCGCCGAGCCTGCGCGGCGGGCAGGTCCGGCGCCACTCGCGCGATCTTCCCATCCTTGATCGCGACATCGGCGATCCGGTCGATGCCATTGCGGGCGTCGATCACGTGGCCGCCCCGAAGCAGCAGATCCCACCTGTCATCCGGTTGCTGCGCCGTGGCGAACACCGCCAGCAAACTCGCGGCTGCGATCGCGCGAAGAAGAAATGGGGTATATGTTGCACGCATATTGCTGTTATATTCAATTCCAATTCGGCCCGGAGGTCAACCATGTTTCGAAGGAGAAGCTTTATCGATCTGATCGCCAGGATTCCTGGGCTGGGGTTGCTCGCTGCTGCCGCGGGCGCTGCGCCGCAAGCAAAGCCGGTCTCCCGGGATTACTTCCGGGAACTGGGGGTGAAGCCTTTCATCAATGCGGCGGGCACATACACGGCGCTCACCGCGTCCCTGATGCCGCCCGAGGTGCGCGATGCCTGGCAGTATGCCACCGGGCACTACGTGAAGCTCACGGACCTGCAGGACGCCGTGGGCGCGCGCATCGCGGAACTGACGGGCGCGGAAGCAGCGATGGTGACTTCGGGCGCGGCGGGCGCGCTCACCGTGGGAACGGCCGGCGTCCTCACGGGCGCCGATCCGGAGAAGATCCGGCGCTTGCCCGATACCTCGGGGATGAGGGACGAAGTGCTCATCCAGAAGTCCCACCGCTTCGCCTACGACCATGCCGTACGCAGCGCGGGAGTGACGATGGTGGAGGTGGAAACGCGCGAGGACGTGGAACGCCTTGCGGGCGGCAGGACGGCGATGATGCTCTTCTTCAACGACGCCAACCACCGTGGGGCGATTGATGGCGAGGAATGGGTGCGGATCGCCAGACAACATGGCGTCCCCACGTTCATCGATTGCGCGGCGGACGTGCCGCCGGCCACGAACCTCACGAAGTATCTCAAGATGGGCTTCGACCTGGTAACCTTCTCGGGCGGCAAGGGCCTGATGGGTCCGCAGAGCGCCGGCTTGCTGCTGGGGCGCAAGGATCTCATTCAAGCGGCGCGGTTAAATACCTCGCCCTTCAGCGATACCCTGGCGCGCGGTATGAAAGTGAACAAAGAGGAAATGCTCGCAATGATGGTGGCCGTGGAACGCTATCTCAAGCGGGACCATGCCGCCGACCTCCGCGAGTGGAACCGGCGCTGCGAGGTGATCGCGAAGGCGGCTCAGCAGGTGAAAACGGTGACGAGTGACGTGTTTGTACCGCCGGTCGCCAACCATGTCCCCCACCTGGAGTTACGCTGGGATGCCTCCACGGTGAAGCTAACGCCCCACGAAGCGATGCGGCGGCTTGCCGAGGGAAATCCTTCCATCGAAGCCTGCCCGCTCACCGATAAGGAACGTCTGGTCTTCGGCGTCTGGATGATGCAGCCCGGGGATGCGGAGCGCGTGGCGCGGCGCGTGGCGGAAGTCTTGAGGGCGGCCGTGTAGCGCCGCGTCAATTGAACGGTCTGCCACTTGCCTATAGACTGGCGATCACGTCGATCTCGACCAGAGAATTGCCCGGAATCCCGCCATAGGCCGCGATGGTGGTGCGCACCGGCGGTTCCTCTCCAAAGCGGCCAAGAAACACTTCATTCATCGCCTTGTAGTCGGCGAGATCCGCGAGGTAGACGTTGCATTTGAGCACCTTCTGCATCGAGGATCCAGCGGCCACCAGTTCCTTCTCCACCTCATCGAGCACATGCTTGGTGTGAGCCCGAATATCTCCTTCAAAGTGCGCTCCCTTGCCGGCGATGAAAAGCAGATTCCCGTAAGACACGGCCCCGGAGAACAGAGGCGTCTTTTCCGGCTTCCCGCCACCACGGTAGTGGACCTTCTTGACCGGGCTGCTCACTTGGGCGCGCAACGATAGCGGGACGGCCCCGGCGAGCGCGGCGGCGGCAAAACGGCGGCGTGTTGGCTTCATCAATTCAGGCTCCTTTGCGGCGATTAGAGGGTGATCTTGCGAAGGTCGATCTTCGAAATGTCGTCCACTCCCAGGCCGAGGGCGCCTGCGATGGTGACATGTTCGGGCTGCATGCGGATGAAGCCGCTGTCTTCGTCTCGCGGGGCTTCCGCCAGGGGTTGCATCCCCATCGTCCGGCGTTGCGCATCGAGTTCTTCCCACCCGATGCGGTCCATCGCGACCGGATCCGTGGAGAAGTACATCGTCTTTTGCTCCCAAACATACTTTGCGCGTTTGGGGTTCATCACCGGGCCGCCATGGGCGAGCGCCTTAATGCCATCGCCGATGTGCAGGATGCATTTCGCGCGGATCACCGGGATGGCCGTGGAGGCGGGAATAAATGCGCCGCAGGCATTCAGCATTGGGGAGGAATGGCTCCGGCTGACGTTGTTCACGAGGCCATGCGACATGTTCTTGAGCGCCATGGTAATGCCGGCGGATTGATGGTGCTTGAGGAGGCACAGATTCACCATCTTGTTCACGTCTTTCGTAATGAACCCCGCCGCGTAGGACCGGCGGGCGCGTTCGTTCGTCAGATCGAAGCCCGGCAGCGTGAGCTGCATATCCATGTAGTGGTCCGCATCGTAGCCATCGAGGCGCTGTTGAATGGGGTCGACGTAATCCGTGGCCCAGGCAACGCGAACCCCCTCGGGCAGCCATTTGTCGAAGCCGGCGTCGTAAAACTCCCGTTTGTAGCGGTCATAGGCGACGATATCCTTCCTCTGAACTCCCGCGGCTTCGAGGCCAGCGATGATCTCCCTCACGACTTCCGGCGACGAGATGACGTAGGGCCGGCTGACCGGGTTGAGTTTGAGGCCCACCACATCGCCGGGCTCAAAGAACATTCGCCAGGCTTGCACCCAATCCGGGGCTCCCGTGAGTTCCATCATGCCGCGGCGCATCATGTCTCGGATGGGTTCGGGCTGGTAGGCGCCGGCGACGATGGAACCTGGATGCGTCACGCGCGCGATGCGCCCGGGAAAGAGCCCCGGCATGGACCATTTCGTGAATTCCGCGCGGCCGGCGGTGGACGTTGCGGATGCTAGCGCCGGACCGGCCAAGCCAATCGCAAGCATGCGGACGAGCCAATCCCGGCGCGATTCTCCGCTGCGCCCATCGCCAGGAAATGCCTTCCGCTTTCCGTTCAGGAGATGCATGGCGGCCCCCCGCAAACGGCGGATCCCCGCCGCTATTTCTAGGAAGCCTAACATAAACCCGGAATGCGGGAAAGCGCATTGTGGAATCTCCCGCGGCGCACGGCGAGTACAATATACCCTATGATCCGAATCGGTATCGCATTTCTTTGCGTGCTTGGCGCGCCGGGATTGTGGGCACAGCAGGTGGTTGCTCCCGCGGGCGACACGGCCAAACTCCCCTTCGATGTGCGCGCGATGATGGGGCTCGCGCGCGTGGCGGACCCCCAGATTTCACCAGACGGGCTCACTGTCGCGTTTCAAGCAACCAAAGTCGATCTCGATGCGAACAAGACGGAGACCCAGATTTATACCGTTCCGATCGTCGGCGGAACGCCCCGAGCGTTAACGTCTCAGGGGAACAACAGCCGGCCTCGATGGGCGCCCGACGGATCCGCGATTTACTTCCTCTCCACGAGAAACGAACCCCAGCAGATCTGGCGCATGCGGCCCGACGGCGCGGAGCAGGTAGCGGTAACGAAGCTCTCCACGGGCGCGGACGGCCACTTGGTTTCCCCCGATGGGAGACGGCTCGTCTTCACGAGTGAAGTCTTCCCCGAGTGTGGCGCGGACGATGCCTGCAACCAAAAGAAACTCGCGGAAGAGAAGGCCGATCCGGTTCATGCGCGGGTCTACACCCACCTGCTTTATCGCCACTGGAACCAGTGGCAAGGCAAGCAGCGCAAGCACATCCTATCCACGGATTCGGCAGGCATGGCCGCGGTGGATCTCACGCCCGGAGACCGGGACGTACCCCCCTTCTCCCTGGGAGGGGGCGATGATTACGATATTTCTCCCGATAGCGCCGAGGTCTGCTACGTCCACAACCCAGATCCGGTGCTTGCAACCAGCACGAATGGGGAACTCTACGTCGTGCCCATCGCCGGCGGCGAACCAATTCGCATCACGAACAACCCCGGAAACGACACCACCCCGCGATACTCCCCCGATGGCAAGAGCCTTGCGTGGCGCATGCAAACGCAGGCGGGATTCGAATCAGACCGCTGGCGTCTGGTGGTGATGGAGCGAGCCTCCGGCAAGTGGGTTCCGATCACGGATAGCGTGGATCGCTCCGTCGACGATTTCATCTGGATGCCCGATTCGCAGCGGCTTGCGTTCACGCTCGAAGACCGCGGCCGGCATACCGCCCACCTGGTGCGCGCGACGGGCGGCGGAACCCAGCAGATCATCAACAATCCGGCTAGCGTCTCATCGCTCAGCTTCACGAAAGATCAGCGCAAGCTGGTTTACGCGGAGACAAGCGGCAGCAAACCGGCCGAGATCTATGTCGCCTCCTCGGATGGAGGCGTGGCGATGGCATTGGCCCGGATGAACGATAGCATTCTGGCCTCACACCAATTGACGCCGCTCGAGAATTTCACCGTGGACGGGGCCGAGGGCGCAAAGGTGCAAAGCTTCGTGGTGAAGCCGCCTGGCTTTGACGCAAGCAAGCGCTACCCGGTGCTATTTCTGATCCACGGGGGCCCGCAAGGCGCATGGGGCGAGAGTTGGAGCTACCGTTGGAATCCACAGATTTTCGCGAGCGCGGGCTATCTGGTGGTGATGCCGAACCCACGAGGCTCCACGGGCTACGGACAACGCTTCACGGATGAAGTGAGCGCGGATTGGGGCGGACGGGCGTATCTCGACATCATGGCCGTGGTGGACGAGGTGGCGAAACTGCCCTACGCGGATGCAAACCGGATGGGGGCCGCCGGCGGCTCCTACGGCGGCTACATGGTGAACTGGATTCTGGGAAACACAACGCGCTTCAAGGCGCTGGTTTCGCATGCCGGAGTCTATGACCTGGAGAGCATGTTCGGCGAAACCGAAGAGCAGTGGTTCACCCTCTGGGAGTTTCGCGGCACGCCCTGGCAAACCCCGGATATTTACCGGCAGTGGTCCCCCAGCAAGCGTGTGGAGTTCTTCTCGACGCCGACGCTGGTGACCCACGGAGAACACGATTACCGCGTTCCGGTAGGGCAGGGCTTGCAGCTTTTCACGGCGCTCCAATTCCGCAAAGTTCCGTCGAAGCTGATCCTTTTCCCGGAAGAAGGGCATTGGATCCTGAAGCCGCGCAACAGCGAATTCTGGTATCGGAATTTCATAGCCTGGATGGACGAATGGGTGAAGGCGGGCAAGCAGCCGGGAGCGATCCAAGTGGAGGGAAGTTCCCCGTTCACCACGCGCCCCA
>JADLCF010000369.1 GCA_020847315.1 Bryobacterales bacterium
CCCGGTTGCGCCGGGGCAGGGAACGCAGCACATTCTCCATGAGCTTCATGCCGTTATCGGCTTCCGAGGAGAGGATGGATTCGGGATGGAACTGCACGGCTTCGAGCGGAAGCTCTTTGTGCCGCACGCCCATCACGACACCATCGTCGGACCACGCGGTGACTTCGAGGCAATCGGGCAGTTGCTCGGGAATCACGAAGAGCGAATGGTAGCGGCCGACGGTGAATTCGGCGGGGAGCCCCTCGAAGACGCCACGATTCTGGTGCCGCACCTTGGAAGGCTTGCCGTGCATGGGATAGCCGAGCACGCCGAGCTCGCCGCCGAAAGCTTCCACCATTCCCTGCAGGCCGAGGCAGACGCCGAACACGGCGAAGCCGCGCGCGGCCGCTTCCCGCACGAGCGTGGGCACGCCGAACTCCTCGGGGCGGCCGGGGCCGGGCGAAATCAGGATCAGATCCGGCGCAATTTCATCGAGCAGAGCGACGGGGAAGCCGGCGCGGTAGGTGACGACCTCGGCTCCGGTCTGGCGGACGTAATTCGAGAGAGTGTGAATGAAGCAATCGTTGTTATCGACGAGCAGGAGGCGCGTGCGATCGCCGGTGCGGGAAGCTTCGCGCACGGAGCGGGGCTTCGGCGTGGCGCCCTGGATGGCGCGGAAGAACCCTTCGGCCTTGTAGCGGGTCTCCTTCTCTTCCATGGACGGAACGGAATCGTAAAGCAGGGTAGCGCCCACGCTGTAGCGCGCTTCTCCGTTGCGGAGGTGCGCGGTACGGATGGTGATGCCGGTGTTGAGATCGCCATTGAGGCTGATCATGCCGATGGCGCCACCGTACCACTGGCGGGGGCTCTTCTCAAGGGCTTCGATGGCGAGGGCGGCGGAGCGCTTGGGCGCGCCGATCATGGTGACACTCCACATGTGGCTGCAGAAGGCGTCGAGCGCATCGAAGCCTTCATCGAGGATGCCTTCGACATGATCCACGGTGTGAAAGACGCCCGCGTAGGATTCGATCAGGCGGCGGCCGATCACGCGGACGGAGCCGGGCACGCAGACGCGGCTCTTATCGTTGCGATCAACGTCGGTACACATGGTGAGCTCGGATTCTTCCTTTCGGGAGACGAGCAACTCACGGATGTTCTCCGCGTCCTTGAGCGGGTCTCCGGTGCGAACGGCGGTGCCGGAGATGGGGCAGGTTTCAATGCGCGCGCCCTCGGCCCGGACGAACATTTCGGGCGATGCGCCAATGAGTTGCTCCTCGCCGAACTGGAGAAAGAACTCATAGGGGCTGGGGCTGTGCTTCTGCAGACGGCGGAAGAGTTCGGCGGGGCTGCCGGAGAAGGGGGTGGAATAGGTGCGGCGCAAGACCACTTCGTAGTAATCGCCGCGGCGCATGCCCTCGCGCACAGTGTCCACGTTGGCCATGTACTCTTCCGCGGTATGATCCGAGACGATCTCGCTGGGGGTGAAGCCCGTGGCCTGCTCGAGTGCGGCGCCCGCGCGCTCGAGGCCGAGCGTGGAAAGAGCGCCGGAATCAAAGTCGTACTGCCAGCGCTCAATGACCTCCTTGCGCCGGTCCATGAACACGATGTCGTCGCAAAAGTAGAGGTGGAGATCGTTATGGCCACCGCGCGGGTGGCGGAGTTCGATGGGGTCGAACTGAAAGAGCAAATCGTAGCCGAATGCGCCCACGAGGCCGAGGTGCGGATCTTCGCAGACGCGGAATTCCTCGATGAGGCGGCGCAGAATGGAAAAGGCGGAAGGCTGCTTGCTGCGCTGTTCTTCGGGAAACATCGCGGGGAGCGGCTTCAAGACGCCGAGGATGAGCCCCTGCTCAAAGCGGATGCTCTCCCAGTGAGGATGCTCTTCGAGGAGCGGAAAGAGCATTTGGGCGAGCATCTCACCGCGCTGGTTGAGCGGGCGGAACTCGATGGAGCGGCCGCGGCCGACGATCTCCAGCGGTGGGCAGGCGGAGGCGATATCCCAGCGCGAGTAACGGCCCGGATACTCGTAGCCGGAGGAGAGATAGAAGCCGCGGTGGGTTTCGAGCCGGCCGAGAAGATCGTCCATCCCCTCCAGGAAGGGAACGGACGTGAGGGTGCGGGTGACGTTGATCCCGCCCGGGGTGGTGAAATAGCTGCGCTGCATGAAGTTCAACGGGGAAGCCGCCGGGCTGGGGCGGACGCGCGCGGCGCGACCCCAAGCCGGTGACTTCAGAATAGCATCCGGGGCAAAGCGGACCGGCGCAGGTGAGTTTCGAGGGCGAGGGCGCTAGAGCCTGGCCAGATAGTCGAGGTTCCGCTTGAGGTCCGCGTCGATATTCTTTGTGGGCGAAGCGGTTTCGAGCACGCCGTAGCCTTCGTAGCCGATCGAGTCGAGGGCCTGGTAGACGCTGGGCATATCCACTTTGCCTTCGCCGAGGAAGCCTTTATCTTTGAAGTGCAACTGGCAGATCTGATCGGCGCCGAAGATTTGCAACTCCGCGGCGGGATCGGTCCCGATCAGGTTCGCGGCGTTGCCCACGTCGTAATACACCTTGAGAGCGGGGGAATTCACCTTTTCGAGCACGTAGAGGGTTTGCTTGGCGGTGAGGAGGCTTTCAAAGCCAAGCACGATGCCTTCGTCGGCTGCCGCGGGAGTGAGGTAGCGGAAGGCTTCGACAGCCTTCTCTGTCGCGCCGTGGGTTTTCAGCTCACATTTGCCAAAAAAGACGGTCATCAGGATGCGGGCATTGAGTGCGCGGGTGATGCGAATCCCTTCGAGGACGCGCTCTGAAGCTTCGCCGGATGCGCCCAGACAATCGTCGTGCAGGACATCGAGGTAGGTCGAAACGATGGGAATGCCGGATTGTTTTGACGCGTCGGTAAGCGCGCCCTGGAGCGCGGGGTCAGCCAAGGGCAGCGCCGTGCCTTTGCGCGCGCGGCCGAGCGTGACTTGCACGCCTTCAAAACCCAAATCCTTGGCTTTGGCGAAGGCCTCGGGCTTCATGGGCAGGCCCAGCACGCCATCCATCACGCCCAATTTAAGCCCGGCGGGTCGGGGGAAGGCGGGCATGGCAGCCGCCGCGGCGCCACCCGCCAGGAAGGCGCGCCGGGACCAGGATGTTTCTTTTACCATCTCAACTTCAGATTCGCTTCGTAACGCTCGGTGGAATTCATCATCGCATCCCACGTGATGACCGGGCCATTGGCGTAGGCGGCCATGCGGCCCAGGATAGCCGTGAGGTTGCTCTTGACGGATTCCTCTTCATTGTAGATCGGCGTTCCTTCCCGGACGGCGCGGATGAAGGCGACCACGTTGTTGATGGCGCCCTGGCGGAAGGTATCGTCCTTTTCCGTGCCCATCCAGGCGTTGGGACCTGTGATGCGGACGGAACCGCCGTAGTGCGTGTCGGCGGCTCCGTTGATGCCGAAGACACGCACGCAGAGATCGGAGAAATGCCCCAACTGGTGGGAACTGAAGGAGGCGTGGACGTTGTTGGGATACCAGAAATTGACCGCGAAATGATCGTAGGCGTCCTGGGCGTCGTAGCTGGTGCCGCTCCAATCGGTGCGGCCACCAGTGCCGCTCGCCTGGGTGGGATGGGCATTCAGATACCAGTTGGCCATGTCGATGACGTGGATGTTCTGCTCGACGATGATGTCGCCGCCGGTGGTGCGATCCATGTAGAAGTTGAGGATTTGGCGCTGGCCGGGGTCCATGCCCGGGGCGCCTTTATCGGGGGCGGGGCGGCCGGCGTAATAGAAAACCTGAGCAAAGGCGGGCTTGCCGAGATCGCCGCGATGGATGCGCGCGGCCACATCCTGGAAGACCTGGCTTGCGCGGGATTGGAAATCCACCCAATAGCTGAGCCTCTTCGCGCGGGCGGCCTGGCCGGTTTCGAGAATGCTCTTGCAGCCGGGGACATCCACAGCCACGGGCTTCGCGAGGTAGACGTGCTTGCCCGCTCTCACGGCCTCCGCGGCGTGCTGGGGGCGGAAGATGGGGGGCGTTTCGAGAATGACGGCATCGAGCTTCGAATGCGCGAGTTCCTTGTAAGCATCGGGGCCATAATAGGCGCGCGAGGATTCCACCTTGAACTTGTCGCGCGTGGAATCGAGACGATCTTTGATGACTTCGGCCACGGCGACGATGCGCGCGCCGGCGAACTCGGGGAAGAAGGGCGCAATCCAATTGCCGCGGCCTCCGCAGCCGACGAGCCCCACTTCGACGGTGGAGTTGGCCTGTGAGCCAAACACGGTTTCCGGCTTGGCGACGAGGATACCGGTGGCGGTGGCGGCTTTCAGGAAATCGCGACGAGGGGTGGGGTTGACATCGGAGTTCATGCGGGTATTTCCTTTCGAAGCGGTACGCGGGAGCGCGGCGCGGCGCGTGCGATTGACAACGAGTATATAACCGGCGCGCACGGATGAGGACCTTCGCTTGCGCCTACACTGGAAAGATTGATGACGCGGCGGGCAAACGGCGGGCTGGTGTTCCTTTCGTTCCTTGTGCCGGCGCTCGCGTTGCTGGGGCTAACCGGCTGCGCGAAGAAGCGGCAACGCGTGCCGGTTCCGGTGGCTCCGCCAACGCCACTGCCTTCTACGTCCGCTCCAGAGGCGGGGAGAGCTGAGCCACCCGGTTTAGGGCCATCGGCCGCGCTAGCACCGCCGCCCGGTTGCGCGGCTGGGCCGAAAGCGCCATGGCTCGATTGCCGGTATGAGAGCGCGAGCGGCGAAACGCTGCGCTACTACCTGGCGCTACCCGCGACGGGAGGTGGGGAGTTGTTGCCCATCGTGACCGTGCTACACGGTTCGAGCGGGAGCGGGCCGGGCGTGGGGAGCGCGCTAAACGGCAGCCAGCGCGCGGCGGTGGATCTTTGGACCAGCGCGGAGACACAGCGGAACCACCCGAGCATCATCCTGGCGCCGCAAGCGGAGCCGCCACCAGGCGAGACGTGGGTGCGGGCGTGGCGAGTTCCAGCATCCGGAGATGGCAGGCCTAAGGAAGCGCTCACGCTGGTGATGGAAGTGCTCGGGATGCTCGAAGCACGTTACCCGGTGGACCGGCGGCGGCTGTATCTCACCGGGCAATCGATGGGCGGGTTTGGGGCGTGGCTGGCCTATACCCGTTACCCAGGGTATTTCGCGGCGATCGTACCGGTGTGCGGAGGAGGCGACCCGAGCGCGGTTATCGCGAACCCCACGGCGGTATGGGCATTCCACGGCGACGAAGACGCGGTCGTGCCGGTCTCCCGGGCGCGGGAGATGGTGGCTGCGATTGAAGCGGCAGGGGGCACGGTGCGGTACCGCGAGTTCGCGGGCTTGGGCCATAACATCTTCGCCAAGGCATACAGCGAGCCGGAACTGGTGGAATGGCTGTTCCGCCAGCGGTTGCCGGAGTAGGCCGGGTCGGGCGGCCGGTGCAGGATGGGCGAGGCTACTTCGCCGTCCAGCCGCCGTCAATCACGATGTCGGTGCCCGTGAGGAAGCAAGCTTCGGGGCGGCATAGGTAGAGCGCCAGCGCACCGATGTCCTTAGGATCTCCCCAGCGGCCCACCGGGATGTTCGAGAGGAACATCCGGTTCTTTTCCTCATCCTGCAGCAATGGCCGATTCATTTCGGTGAGGAAGGGGCCGGGGCTGATTCCGTTCACGGTGATGCCCTCGGGCGCGAGTTCGAGCGAGAGCGCCTTCACCATGCCCAGCAGCGCGAACTTGGTGGCTGAATACGCAGTGCGCTCCGGCAGCGAGACGTGGCTCATCATCGACGTCATCATCAGGATGCGGCCGTAGCCGTGGCCTATCATCAGCGGCACGCAGGAGCGGGTCATCAGGAACGCGCTCGTCACGTTCGTCGAGAGAACCCAATTCCACTCGTCGAGCGTGAAGTCCGTAACGGGCTTGCGCAGGTTGACGCCGGCATTATTGATGAGGATATTGACGGCCCCGTACATCTCGCGCAGATGCGCTTCGAGCGCGCGCACGGCATCCTCGCTGGTGATGTCGGCGGGGAAGGCATCGGCGTGGCCGCCGGCGGCCTCCACAAGGGTGGCCGTCTCGGAAAGCTGTGCTTCATTGCGCGCAACCAGCACCACGCGCACGCCTGCTCCGCCGAGGGAGACGGCCATTTCCCGCCCGAGCCCCTTGCTGGCGCCTGTGATCACGGCTATCTTGCCGCGTAGAAAATCTTCGCTGCCCTGCACCTTTTGCCCTCCCGTTTCGCGATAGTGTATAGGTCCTCTAGTTTACTCGGGTTTCGTGGGGACTTATGCTTGAAGCAGCTCATAGGGAGCACGAGGAGGAAAAGCATTCCTGATGCGAATGATTCGAATTTCGTTGGTTCTGGTGCTTGCCGCGGTATCCGCGTTCGCCGATTTCAGCTACAAGCACGAATCGAAGATCGTGGGCGGCTCCATGGCCGGCGCGATGAAGATGGCGATGAAGATGTCGAAGTCCGCGAGGGACGCGATGATCGGGGCCACGTACATCAAGGGCGACAAGTCCGCCACGCAAACGGGCGACTCGGTTACGATCTACGATCTGGACGCGGAAACCATCACCACCATCAACAACGATAAGCGCACTTACTCCGTGATTACGTTCGCGGAGATGCAGCAGGCGATGGCGAAGATGAGCGAGAAAATGAGCGGCAAGAAGGGCGAAGCCGACATCAAGTACAAGCTGGACATTCGCGACGGCAAGAAGACGCAGGACGTCAACGGCTACCCGGCGAAGCTCACCACCGTGGCGATCACGATCGAGAGCTCGGACAACAAGGGCAACTCCGGCGCCATGGAAATGGTGAACGATATGTGGATTAGCACCGCGGTCGCCGGCAGCGCGGAGGCGACGGCATTCCACAAGCGCATGGGCGAAAAGCTGGCGGGCGCGGGTGGGCCGAATCTGGGAATGATGGGCGCGATGATGAAGCAGAAGGGCTTCGAAGAGGCGATGGAGAAATTCCAGGCGAATGCCGCCAACATGCAAGGGATCCCGGTGCTCACCGTGATGCGCATGGCCCCGGCGGGCAGCCTGGATGCGGTGATGGCAGAATCCGGCAAGATTCCCGAAGACAAGCCGGAAGCGGATTCCGGCGAGCAGCCGAGCGTGGCCGGCGTGCTGCGCGGGATGGGCGGCTTCGGCGGCTTCGGGCGCAAGAAGAACGAGCAGCCCGCGAGTGAACCGGAAAAGGGCGCCTCCGCCTCATTGATGGAAATGGCGGTACGGCAATTCGACTTTTCCACCGCGCCCGTGGCCGACAGCCACTTCGCTGTACCGGCGGGCTACAAGCAGGTGGATAGCGAGATGAAGAAGCTGCTCAAGTAGCTTGCATTCGGGTTGGAGAAGAAGAAGGGCCACGTGGGGCGATTGCCCTCCGTGGCCCTTCACTGTCTTCCGCGACTGGGGCTACGCCTTGGCGATATCGACGCCCATCTCGGCCCAGGTGGTGACGCGCTTCTCATAGATCGCCTGGCGGCCCATGATGGCGGTGAGCGCGCCGGAGCAGCCGACGGCAAGATCGGCCGGGGACTTGCCTCCGGTGCGGATGGCATCAAAGAAGCGCTGCTGGTGCGCGGTTTCGGTGTTCTTGATTCCTTCGTTGAGCTTCACGGGCTGGGCATTCCGGCCGTTGGGATAATACATGCCGCTCATCAGTTCGACCGCGCCCTTCTCGCCGTAGACGTTGATGTACTGCCCGCCGCCCGGCATCTTGGAGGGGTGGAAGAAGACCTGGGTGTAGCTCAGCTTCACGCCGCCGGGGTAATCATAGCTGAGCGAGTAGCCATCCATCGTGTTGCGCCCCGGCGGCTCGTTGATATAGAGGAGATTGCCGCCGAAGCCGGCCGCGCGGGCGGGGTATTCGCCGATGGCCCAATTGCAGACATCGAGGTTGTGGACACTCATTTCGACGAGCACGTCGCCGGAGCGCCAGTTGTAGAAGAACCAATCCGCGGAAGAGCCGTTGTGGTCGAGATCCTCGGAGGCGTGGCGTTGCGCCTTAACCATGACGATTTTGCCGAGGTTGCCTTCATGCACCCAATCCATCGTCTTGCGCAGGGCCGCTTCCGAGCGCATCTGCTGGCCGATGCAGACGACTTTGCCGTAGTTCTGCCCGGCGCGGTAAAGCCAGCCGATTTCATCCGCGTGAATGCCCGCGGGTTTTTCACAGTAAATGTGCTTGTTCGCGTCCATCGCGGTGAGCGCCATGGGAACGTGCAGGTCGCAAGGAGTATCGATGAAGACGACGTCGAGATCGGGCTGGATCAGCAGTTCGCGCCAATCAGTGTAGGTTTTCGGCTTGGACGCGGCGGCGACGGTGGCGGCGGC
>JADLCF010000370.1 GCA_020847315.1 Bryobacterales bacterium
CGATACGCCGGATGGCTGGGACGAAATTGTCGCGGCGACAGAAGATTTTTCCGCGTTGGCCCGTTCCCTGACGCGCAACCCGCAGCGGGATCCGCAATCGATCGAGACGCTCTTTCAGCACCACCAGCGGGTACAGCGGATCTCGGACGGAATTCTGCTGGCCAATTCGCGAAGTGCGATCGCGGATGGGCAATCGCTGGAAGCGCAGGCGAATCGCATGGTGACGGTATCGCTCTCTCTGCTCGGGGCGTGCCTGGGGCTGGCGATCCTCTGCGCGGGGCTCACTTTACGTTTCGCGGCCACCACCCTGCGCCAACTGGACCGGCAGGCGAATGAACTGAATCGGGTCTCCTGGCAGATGCTGCAAGGGCAGGAGGAGGCGGCGCGGCGATTCTCCCACGAGTTGCACGATGAGCTTGGGCAGTCACTCGCCGCTGTGAAGGCGAACCTGATGGCTTTGACGCCGGGAGGATTTGAGGACCGCCGGGCGGATTGTATTCATCTGGTGGACGATTCCATTTCGAACGTGCGGGAACTTTCCCAGTTGCTGCGCCCGGTGATCCTGGACGATTTTGGCCTGGACGCCGCCCTGCGCTGGCTATGCGAGCGTTTCCAGCAGCGAACGGGCGTTCACGTATCCTATGAATCCGAGGTGCTTGCACGATTGCCGGAGCTTGCGGAGACCCATCTTTTCCGCATCACGCAGGAAGCGCTGACCAACATTGCGCGGCATGCGGGCGCCAGTTCCGTGGAGGTGAGCCTGTTCTCCCGGAATGGAAGAGTGCAATTGCGGGTCGCCGATAATGGGAGAGGCATTTCGGGGAATGGGAATGCACGCGAAGGAGAATCCCAAGAGCGCAACGGCAATGGGCTTGGCCTGGTGGGCATGCGCGCTCGCGCCGTGCAGGCCGGGGGAGCCTTATCGGTGCGTACGCCCGCCGCGGGCGGGGTGGAAGTGATCGCGGATTTGCCATTGGAGCTTACGGCGGATGGCCTCTCAACGTAAAATCCGAATACTGCTGGCGGACGACCACAGCGTGGTGCGCCAGGGCTTCTCCGCGATTCTGCGGACGCAGGACGACATGGACGTGATCGCCGAAGCCACCAATGGCCGCGAAGCGATCGAGAAAGCGCTCACTTTGAAGCCGGACGTGATCGTGATGGACGTGGCGATGCCGGAGTTGAACGGGATTGAAGCGACAAGGCGGATTCAGGAAGAAGCGCCACGAAGCCGAATCCTCGCGCTTAGCATGCACAAAGATGCGGTCTACGTAAGGGAAATTCTGCGGGCGGGCGCGCGCGGATATCTGCTGAAAGATGCGATCGACACGGATCTGATCAGCGCCGTGCGGGCGGTGGCCCAAGGCGACGGTTACATCAGCCCGGCGGTGAGCGAGGCGGTGTTGAGCGACTACCGCAAGCATGTTACGAATCCCCTGGACCTGCTGAGCAGCCGGGAGCGGGAAGTGCTCCAAATGATTGCCGAGGGGCTCATCAACAAGGAGATCGCAACCAAGCTCAGCCTAAGCGTGTATACGGTGGAAGCACACCGGGGACGGCTGATGGAGAAACTCAATCTGCACAGCACGAGCGAATTGGTGCGCTTCGCGATTCGGAACGGGTTGATCGATTAGCGCCGGGCCGGATCAGGAGGGGCTCCCCGTTCCGGGCGGAGACTCTCGTTCCGGGCGATGGGGCGGATGGGAGACCGCATCCGCGATGGCTTCCAGTTGAAGTTCGACACTGCTGAGTTTCTTGCTGATGACGCGGACTTCCTGTTCCGCCCGGCGGTTAACGCCGAAATCGAGTTCGGCGCGCAGCCGATCCTTGGCGTCCTGACGGTTTTGGCTCATCATGATCACCGGCGCCTGAAGCGCCGCGAGCATGGAGAGAAAGAGATTGAGCAGGATGTAGGGATAGGGATCCCACGCCGCCTCGTGAAGTTCGAAGTTGACGAGCACGTAGAAGCTCAGCAGGATCGTGAAGAAGATGATGAAGTTCCAGGAGCCGCCGAAACGGGCGACGACATCGGCGACATGATCGCCGAAGGTTTCTTCCTGGGCGATCACTTCATTGGGATTGCGCAGGGAGCGAGAGCGCGCGACTTCCTGCACCGCGTGAATCTGGCGGCTGATGGTGGTGAGCATGTCGAGCCCGGCATCCGGCTTGCGCCGCACGAGTTGTGACAGATCCTCGTGATCGATCTCCACGCATTCGGAGGGGGCGATGGCGCGGGCCGTGGTTTGGTGAGCGCTCCCGTTGAGAAGCGAGGCAAAGCCGAAGAATCCCCCAGGTCCGGTTTCCGCGAGGATCAGTTCCTGATCGTCCTCATCGACCGTCGCCACTTCCACGTTCCCCTGCACGACAACGTAGCCGCGGCCGCCGGGCTGGCCACGAAGATAGATCACTTGTCCTAAGGCGAAGGTGCGCAACTCTACATGTGCCGCCAGCACCGCGCGTTCCTCGTCGTCGAGGAGCGCGAACAGGTTGACGTGCCGCAGCAGCTCCGGGTCGCATGGCATGGCATTTCCCTCCCTGATTTTCGTTCGCCGCGGAGGTCTGCCTCCGGCGCCACGCGCGGCGGCAGGCAGCCTTTACAAGTTTCGCGCAGCCGGAAGATCGATGTCAGATGGGTTGCGGCCGCGCGGCGGAGAGCGCGGCCGGGAGCGTCAGGCGATGCGTTCCGGCTTATAATCGCAGTCAAGATGAAACCAACTCCCATGATTCCATCCTTCAACCGTCGCGAGAGTCTCTTGTGGCTGGCTTCACCGCTGCTGGCCACCATGGGCGCGCAGCGATTGACGGCGGCCGCGCGGATGGCCGAAGTGGTGATCTACGGAGCCACTTCGGCGGGGATTGCGGCCGCTGTGCAGGTGCGGCGGATGGGGAAGACGGTGCTTGTGCTTGATCCCGACGGCCACACGGGCGGCCTCACCACGGGCGGCTTGAGTTGGACCGACATCGGCAACAAGCAGGTGATCGGCGGCATCGCCCGCGAGTACTACCAGCGCATCAAGGCGAAGTACGAGCCGGAAGGCATGTGGGGCTGGGAGAGCCGCGCGGACTATTACACGAAGCGGCGTTCGGATAACGTGCGCGGCGAGGATGCGATGTGGACCTTCGAGCCGAAGATCGCCGCGGAGGTGTACCGGGATCTGATGAGGGAGCACGGCATCGTGGTAGAGGCCGGCAAGCGGCTCGACCTGCGCCCTGGGCGCGGCGTGAAGAAGGAAGGGCCGTGGATTGAATCGATCACGATGGAGGATGGCGCGGTCTATGCGGGCGGCATGTTTATCGACGCCACTTACGAAGGTGACCTGATGGCAAGAGCCGGGGTGAGCTATGCCACCGGGCGCGAAGCGAATGCGAAGTACGGGGAAACCTACAACGGGGTGCAGGCGGGCTGGAAGCATCTGCACCAGTTCCCGGACGGCTGCCACGTGGATCCCTACGTGAAAGCCGGGAGCCCGAAGAGCGGGCTGCTGCCGATCATCGATCCGAAGGGGCCCGGCGTGGAGGGCGAGGGAGACCATCGCATCCAGGCCTATTGTTACCGGCTCTGCATGACGACGGCAAAGGGGAATCAAGTACCGATTGAGAAGCCCAAAGGCTACGATGAACGCGATCACGAGCTATTGCTTCGGTATGCGGAGAGCGGGAAGTACCATGAGCCGCACCTGAAGTGGGATCCGCTGCCGAACGCTAAGACCGATACCAACAACCATGGCGCAGTTTCGACCGACTATATGGGAGCGAACTACGAGTATCCCGATGGCAGCTACGCGGTGCGGCAGAGAATCATCGAGCGGCACCAGGTCTACACGAAGGGATATCTCTGGACGCTGCAGAATCATGCGCGCGTGCCGAAGGCGATTCGTGAGTGGTACCGGCAATGGGCGTGGCCCAAGGATGAATTCGTGGAGAACGGGCACTTCCCCACGCAGATTTATGTGCGCGAAGCGCGGCGGATGTTGAGCCCCGTGGTGATGACCCAGCACCATGTGGAAGCGCGGGAGAAGGCGAAGGATTCCGTGGGCATGGGCGCATACGGAATGGACTCGCACAACGTGCAGCGCTACATTACCAAGGAAGGCTTCGTGCGGAACGAAGGCAACGTGCAGAAGGGTGGGTTCAAGCCGTATTCGATCAGCTACCAATCCATCGTTCCGAAGAAGGAAGAGGCGGGAAACCTGCTGACGCCGATTTGCCTGGGGGCCTCTCACATCGCCTATGGCTCCATCCGGATGGAGCCGGTGTTCATGGTGATGGGTCAATCGGCGGCAACCGCCGCCTGCATGGCGCTCGATAACGGACAGGAGATTCAGAGTGTCCGCTATGAACGGCTGCGCGCGCGGTTGCTCGCCGACAAGCAGATTCTCGAACTCGCCCCGGCCTGAGGTGGGAGCGAATCAGGAACGCGCCTTGAGCGCTCCGGCGTGCTTCCGGATCTTTTGAATCGCCTGGACGATGTTCTCCATATCGTTGCGCCCGCCGAGCAGCATCGTCTGGGTGAACCAGACGGCCTCGTTGCAGAGGCGGACGTTATCCGGGCAGCGGTTCTGTTCCATCACTTCCGCGATCCGCTTTTCCCCGTACAGCTTCTTGTACGCCGCGGATTCGAGGCGCGCTTTGAGGAAGGGCTCTTCGGTGAGTGGGGAGTAACCGCCGCCGCAGCCGATGCCTTCCGCATTCAAAGCCTGAATGAACGTGGAGCGGGGAAGGCCGGAGAACCCTTCCGGGTTGTAGCGGAACATGTAGAGATGGTAGGCGTTGCGGGTGGCGCCGCTGTACTCGACAGCGGGCGTGATACCCTCAATTTGCTTCAGTTGCAGCGTGAGGAAGCGGGCGTTTTGTTCGCGCGTGGAAGACTGCGCTTCGACGCGCCGCATTTGGGCCAGCAGGATGGCGGCCTGGAACTCCGTGAGGCGTAGATTCGCTCCGTTCGAGGCATAGCTGAAGTTGTAGTTGGTTGCTTTGCGGCCGCGCCCGTTGTTGTGAAAGGCGTAACAGCGTTCGATGAAATCGCCGTCGTCGCTAACGATGGCGCCGCCCTCCCCGCTGTTCAGGTTCTTCGATGCCTGGAAGCTGAAGCAACCGGCCTTGCCGAGCGTGCCGGCCCGTTTGCCGCGCCACTCCGCCAAGTGAGATTGGCAGGCGTCTTCAAGCACCGGGATCTTGCGGGCATTGGCGATTTCGAGGATCTCATCCATCTCCGCCATGCCGCCGCCGAGTTGCACCGGCATGATGAGTTTGGTGGCGGGCGTGATGGCGGCTTCAATCCTGCGATGGTTGATTTGAAACGTTTCGACATCCGTATCGACGAATACGGGCAGCGCGTAGTGCAGCAGAACGGCGTTGAGCGTGGCGACGAAGGTATAGGGCGGGATGATCACTTCATCGCCCGCGCCGACGCCGAAGGCGCCCAGGCTCGTGATGAGCGCGCTGGTGCCGTTGGCGGTGGCCAGGCAATGCGCCGACCCGAGCAGCTTCGCGTAGGATCGCTCGAACTCCTCCACCCGATGGCCGCCTCCTCGGCCCCAGAGGCCGCTGCGCAGTACGTCGAGCAGGCCGTTTTCTTCGGTCTGATTGAACACAGGCCAGGAAGGCCACTTGTCGCGGCGGACGGGCGCGCCCCCAAGCAGTGCCGGGGTGTCGTCCGCTGCTTTCAACTGGAATCCGCGCAGCAGGAACGTGCTGGCGGCGGTGCTGTGTAGAAATCGTCGTCGCTCCATGGTTCGGATTCCTCCCGCTGATTGTGCTTGTGAGCCTTCCGCGGCGCCGTGCGCATGGTGGGGGCTCAACCTATCTCGCTGCGATTGCCGACTATCGTATCGCAATGGCGAATGAAACGAGCGAGCCCCGCCGCCCGTCTACGGTGGCGGTAGTGGTAGCGGCGATGTGCATGTGGGCGGGCGCCCGGCGGCGTCCCCGTCGCGGATGGGGCGGCAGACACGTGAGACAATAGCGCGGAGAGGCTTGTTTTTGTCGAAGCGCAAGAAAGTAGGGCCGGGAGGCCCAGGCATGCTCTCGCGAGTTCTTCGCAGCCGCGCGACGAAAGTGCTGCTGTGCATCGGCGGTGCTCTGACGCTGGTCGCCCTGGCGGTGGTTGCTTACTATTACACGCAGTTCGCCCGCATGATCGACGCGCAACTGGAGCGCGGGCCTTTCCAGACGACCTCCCTCATCTTTGCTTCGCCGGTGCGGGTGGCGATTGGCGATGCCTCCAGTCCCGAATCCATCGTTTCTCAACTCAAGCGCAGCGGTTACGATGAGCGGCGCAGCAACCGCCTCGGGTGGTACCGGCGCGTGGATGACGCGGTGGAAATTTACCCCGGTCCGGAATCCTACTTCGATATGGAAGGCGGGGTGGTGCGCTTCGAAGGCGGGCGCGTGAGCGAGATCATCTCGCTGCGCGACAACACCCGGCGCAACCGCTATCTTCTGGAGCCGGAACTGATCACTCATCTTTCCGACGACAACCGGGAAAAGCGCCGCCTGCTGGAGTTTAAGGAGATCCCGACGGTTCTGGTAAACGCGGTGATTTCTTCGGAAGACAAGCGATTTTTTGAGCATTCCGGCTTTGATCCGTTGCGCATCGTGAAGGTGGCCCTCATTGACCTGAAAGAAGGGCGATACGCGCAAGGATCCTCCACGTTGACGATGCAGCTCGCCCGCGGCCTGATCGGGGCGTATGACAAGAATTGGAAGCGGAAAGCGACCGAAGCGCTCATTACTCTGCACCTCGAAAGCAAGCTCACCAAGGAGCAGATCTTCACCTACTACGCGAACCATATCTACATGGGCCGCCGGGGCAGCTTCAGCATTCACGGGTTCGGGGAAGCGTCTCAATCTTATTTTGGGAAAGCCGTGCAGGATCTGACGATCCCCGAAGCGGCGACGATCGCCGGCATCCTGAACCGGCCGAGCTATTACAACCCGTATCGTGCGCCGGAACGCGTGATGAAGAAGCGCAATCTGGTGCTTCAATTGATGCGCGACAACGGCTACATCAACGAGAAGCAGTATCGGGACGCCATTGCGCAGGGGCTCCGGCTGACCGACGAGCCCATGGAATCCGCCGATGCGCCGTACTTCGTGGACTATGTAAACCGGCAATTGCAGGATCAGTTCGGCGATATCGACTTTACCGAGAAGTCGTATCGCGTGTACACGTCCCTCGACCTCCGTTTGCAGCGCTTCGCGGTGGAGGCGGTGAACGAGGGGATGAAACTCGTGGACGAACAGGTCTCGAAGCAGCGGCGCTGGAAGGGGCAAAAGCCGCCGAGGGCACAGGCGGCGGTGGTGGTAATCGATCCGGAAACCGGGGCGATTCGCGCCATGGTGGGCGGGCGCAATTACGCGGAGACACAGTTGAACCGGGCCGTGGCGCTTCGGCAGCCGGGTTCCATCTTCAAGCCCTTCGTCTATGCGGCCGCTTTTGCAACCGCCGTCGAGAATAACGGCCAGGTGCTCACCCCGATTTCGGTGGTGGAGGATGAACCTACCTCGTTTGAGGCCGGTGGAGATCAGGACTATAGCCCCAATAACTTCGGGATGAAATATTCGGGCGCGGTGACTTTGCGGGAAGCGATGCGCCGCAGTCTGAATATCCCGGCCGTGAAGACGGCGGAGATGGCGGGGCTTCGCAATGTGGTGCGCATGGCGCGGGCGTCTGGCATTGAATCGCCGCTGATGGCCACCCCTTCGATCGCGCTGGGGTCGTATGAGGTGACGCCAGTGGAGATCGCGGGCGCGTACACAGTGTTCCCCAATCTCGGCGAGCGTCTGAAGCCGTTCAGCGTGGGGCTGGTGCGTGACGAAAACGGCCATGTCATCTACACGCACGAAGTGAAGAAGGAACGGGCGATCGATCCGCGCGTGGCCTACATCACGCTCGACGTGATGCGGGATGTTTTGAGGCGGGGAACGGGCGCGGGCGTGCGCAGCCGTGGCTTTTATCTTCCCGCGGCCGGAAAAACCGGGAGTTCGCACGATGGGTGGTTCGCGGGATTCACTTCTAAACTGATCTGCATCGTATGGGTGGGGCTGGACGATAACACGGATCTAAAGATCGAGGGAGGACGCTCCGCGCTGCCCATCTGGACCCTGTTCATGAAAAAGGCGCACGAACTTCCGGACTATCAGCGGGTGAGCGATTTTCCGGAGCCGGAAGGCGTCGTGCGGGCGGATGTATGCCCGGAAGCGTTCAAGATGGCGAGCCCGGCCTATGTGCCGTCGGAAGACCGGCTGAATAAGGGATTGCCGCCCTGCTACGAGTTGGAGAGCGAGGTGTTTGTCGCGGGCACGCAGCCGATGCAGGCCTATCCTTCCGGATTCCGGGGCGCTCCGGCGGGAAGCCGGGTTTCCGGTTGGGATGTGGTTTCCAATGCCGTCGAAACGCCGTCACCGGGGCGGGAAACGGAGCCGAGCCGCCAAACCGTGGCAGGGCGGCGGAGGGACGCCGAAGCCGCGCCCACGGGGCGGCCGGAAGAACCGCAAACCGCTCGCCAACAGCCGAAGAAAGGCCTGTTCCGCCGATTGCTCGATGTGATTAAATGAGGCTAAGGAGGCGCGCCATGTACGCCCACGCCATCGCCTCTACTCTCAAGCGGGGAATTCTTGC
>JADLCF010000371.1 GCA_020847315.1 Bryobacterales bacterium
AGTTCTACTTCCGGACGACGGACGTGACGGGAAGCTGCACGCTGCCGGAAGGCACGGAGATGGTGATGCCGGGCGACAACGTGTCGATGGCGGTGGAACTGATCACGCCGGTGGCGATGGACAAGGGTTTGCGCTTCGCGATTCGCGAAGGCGGCCGCACGGTGGGCGCGGGCACGGTGACGGAAATTCTGGACTAGTTCCGGAGCGGAATGAAGCCGGGGGTATCTCCGGCGCAGGTGGAAACCGATAACAGGGGTTCGAGAATGCCGCCATTCCCGCGGGAGTGGCGGCGTTCCGGGCCGGAACAGGACGAACGGGATGCCGAGAGAAATTATCACCTTGCAGTGCACGGAGACGAAGCTTCGCCTCTACACCACGACGAAGAACAAGAAGAAGACCACGGAAAAGTTGGAACTGAAGAAGTACAACCCTGTCCTTCGGCGGCATACCACGTTCCGGGAAGCGAAATAGGCTGCATGTAGCAGGTGCGGCGCCGGCGTTCCCCGTAGGCGAAAACCGGAGGGGCCGCTCGGTGCGCTACACTATGAAGGCTGAGGCGAGCGCGGGATTCTTCGGAATCGAGCCGCGCGTCCCGGCGAAGATCATTCGGGCCGGTGGCGGCGGAATGAGCGAATGCGCCATTCTGAGCGCGGTGACGGTTCGATGCGAAGGGTTGACCGGCTCGCGGACAGTCAGGCCAAGGGCCGCCAGACGCAGGCAGAGAGGCACAAGTCCGACAGGCACAGGTCCGACAGGCACAGGGGTGTAGTTCAACGGTAGAACAGCGGTCTCCAAAACCGTAAATGCGGGTTCGATTCCTGCCACCCCTGCCAACTTCGACTCGGCGCCGGAGATTTGCAGTTTTCAACAGAGCCGGTTCGGTGCGAGAGTTGCGAAGCAGGGCTCACCAGCTTCCGGCAAGGCATCCCGTGACATCGCGGAGCAACGCCGGTCAGGCAGTTTTTTGGCGCAGACAGTCTGCGTAGGGACGAGGCACAGCAAGAGATTATGGGAACGAAAGCCGTGGCTGACGCGCAGCCGAATGTGATTGTGCGCCTTCGCAATTACGTGGATGAATTGCGGCAGGAGATGCGCCGGGTAACCTGGCCTAATAAGAAACAGGTCCAGGCGACCACGGCGGTCGTGATTGTCTGCGTTTTTCTGTTTGCCCTGTTCTTCGCGGTAGTAGACATGGCTCTGGGCCGGGGCATCAACTATCTGATCTCCACGCTAACCAAGTAGAGAGCCGCGCCGCGGCCGGCGCGCACCACTGACCATGAATCCTTTTGACGACAATCCCGAAGAGCAAGACGCCGCGCAGGTGCCCGATGACATCCTCGCTGCCCCCGGAGAGCTGGAGGCGGAGGATATCCCGGAACTCACCGCGGCGGATCCCGCATTCACGGATGCGAGCGGGGATGAGGATCCCGAGGAAGCCTCAGAGGTCATCGAAGAGCTATTGACGATGGAAGCGGATGAGCCCAGCCTGGCTGAAGCCGCCGTCGAGGAAGCCTCTGAGAATGAGACGCCGGTGGATGAAGCGATGAGCGAATTCACTGAGCCGGGCGAATCCACGGTGCTTGCCGTCGCGGAAGGGAATGCCGCGGACGAGCCGGTCGAGGACGTAGAGAATGCGTCCGCGGAGGACTCCGGTGACGCGGATGAAGTTGCCGCTGTTCCGGATCCGAATAAGATTCCGGGGCAGGATGAGCACCCGTTGATGAACTGGTTCATCATCCATACCTACTCCGGTTTTGAGAATAAGGTCTCTGAGAGCCTTCGCACGCGCGCCGCTGCATTCGGCTTTGCGGAGAGACTCGGGCAGATCCTTATTCCCACAGAAGAAGTGGTGGAGATGCGCAACGGCAAGAAGGTGACGAGCAAGCGCCTTCTTTATCCGGGCTATGTCCTGGTGCAGATGGAGATGGACGACGATCTCTGGCATCAGGTGAAGAACACGCCGCGAGTGACCGGCTTTGTGGGCGGCGGCGGCCAGCCGGTTCCGCTCAGCGCCTCGGAAGTGAATTCCATTCTTTACCGCCAGACGGCAGCCGCGGAGCGTCCGCGTCCGAAACTCACCTATGAGAAGAACGAGACTGTTCGTATCATCGACGGGCCGTTTGCCAACTTCCAGGGTAAGATCGACGAACTCAATGTCGAACGCAATACGCTGCGCGTGATGGTGACGATTTTTGGCCGTTCCACTCCCGTGGAGCTGGACTTCCTGCAAGTGGAAAAGATGGCCTGACGCCCGGCTGGGGCTCTGGCAGGGAAAGCAAAGTTTTGGGCGGGAATGCCGCGTGAAGGCGCCCGCCGGCGAGTTCAGACAAGAAGCGGTGAAGTGAGAGAAGAAGATGGCGAAGAAAGTAACTGGTTCGGTAAAGCTTCAGATTCCCGCGGGTAAAGCGACGCCCGCCCCGCCCGTGGGCACGGCGCTTGGCCCACAGGGCGTGCATATCATGGAGTTCTGCAAGGCGGTCAACGCAAGGACGTCGGCGAAAGATCAGGAAGGGTTGATCATCCCTGTGGTGATTACCATCTTCAGCGATCGCTCGTTCACCTTTATCACCAAGACCCCTCCGGTGCCGGTGTTGATCAAGAAGGCTCTCGGCCTTGCCAAAGGCTCCGCGGAGCCGAACAAGAGCAAGGTGGGCAAGATCACCGAAGCCCAGGTGGATGAGATCGCCCGCATCAAGATGCCGGATCTCAACAGTTTCGACGTGGAATCGGCCCGGAATAGCGTGCGCGGAACCGCCCGGAGCATGGGCGTGGACGTCATCGCGTAAACGGCTGCCGCCGTGGAGTTGCGGCGCCGCGCGGGTTCACGCCAAGTCGATTTTGGGTACTTGCGTGGCTCGGTGACGTCTGCTAACATTAAAAGGTTTGGCGATCGGTGGAGACTCGGGGTGAATCCCGGTTCCGCAGACAGGTTCCTGTAGACAGGCGCCTCCGCAAGCCCCGAGCTGAACAAACCCCCAAGCTCCCAATGGGAGGCCAAGCCAATCCAGGCAAGGCCGCTCGAACCAGTGAGGAACGATGGCAAAAAAATCCGGTAAGAAATATCAGGCTGCGGCCGCGCAAGTAGAAGACCGCGAGTATCCTTTGGCTGATGCAATTGCGCTCGCCCAGAAGATCCGTTTCGCGAAGTTCGACGAGGCGCTCGAAGTGCACCTTCGCCTGGGCGTCGATCCGCGGCATGCGGACCAGATGGTCCGCGGCACGGTGGTGATGCCGCATGGGCTCGGCAAGACCAAGCGCGTGCTTGTGATTGCATCCGGCGACAAAGTTAAGGAAGCACTCGAAGCGGGCGCAGAGTTCGCCGGCGGCGAGGAAATGGTCACCAAGATCCAATCCGAGAATTGGATCGATTACGACGCAGTCGTTGCTACCCCCGACATGATGCGTTCGGTGGGAAAGCTCGGCAAGGTCCTCGGGCCTCGCGGCTTGATGCCGAACCCCAAGACGGGGACGGTGACCCAGGATGTCGTCGCGGCGGTGAATGAAATCAAGGCGGGCAAAGTGGAATTCCGAGTCGATAAGACCGGGATTATCCATGCTTCCGTCGGGCGCGTGAGTTTTGAGCACGACAAGCTGCTCGACAACGCCAACACCCTGATCGGCGCGGTGCTCCGCGCGAAGCCGGCGGCGGCGAAGGGAAAGTATGTTAAGAGCGCCGCGGTGGCCACTTCAATGGGTCCGGGCGTGATGCTCGAAGTGACGGCATTCAACGCCAAGCAGGCATAAATCAGCGCGAAGCGGGCATCGGCCTGCGCGGAGAATTCCATGAAACGCAAAGAAGAGAAGAAGAAAGATCTTGCGGCGTTGCGCAAAGAGTTTGAAGCCTCGCCGGACGTGTTCATCGCCAGCTACGAAAAGATGAAAGTGCTGCAGGATTTCAACCTGCGTAAAGCGGTTCGCGAGGCGGGCGGGCGCTACAAGGTCGTGAAGAATAATGTAGCGGAACTCGCCGCCGAAGGCACCAGCGCGGAAGCGGGATTTAAGGGCTTGAAGGGGATGACCTCCATCGCCTACACCCGCGAGGATCCGGTCGCCCTTGCCAAGGCACTCGCAAAATACGCCAAGGAGAACCCCGTATTCACGTTTAAGTCCGGCATCGTTGAAGGCCGGGTGGTGAATATCGACCAGATCAAGGCGTTCGCGGAAATGCCCTCGAAGGACGAGCTTTTCGCGAAACTGCTCTACCTCATCAATGCCCCGGCGACGATGTTGGCGCGTGTCACGAACGGCGTGGGGCGCAATCTCGCGGTGGTCGTGGACCAAGGCGTCAAGGAAGACAAGTTCAAGTCGGCATAGGGCCCGCGATTCGGGTGTGGCCGTTGCTGTTCACAAGAGATTCGATTTGATAGGAGATAAAGGGAAATGGCGGACATTCAAGCAATCGCGGAGCAAATCCAGGGCCTGACGCTGCTCGAAGCGGCGGAACTGGTGAAGATTCTCGAAGAAAAGCTAGGCGTATCGGCTGCGGCGGCCTCCGTGGCGGTGGCTGCGGGCCCCGCAGCGGCAGCACCCGCAGCGGAAGAGCAGACCGAATTCACGGTCATCCTGAAGGACGGCGGCGCGAAGAAGATCGGCGTCATCAAGGTGGTGCGTGAAATTATCCCATCCCTCGGCCTCAAGGAAGCCAAGGATCTGGTGGAAGCGGCTCCCAAGCCGGTGAAGGAAGGCGTAACCAAGCAGGAAGCGGAAGAACTCAAGAAGAAGCTTGAGGAAGCCGGCGCCGCGGTTGAAGTAAAGTAATCCGTTCCCGTTGGCGCGATTTTGCCATTTGCTTTCCGGAAGCGGCGGGTGGGTGCTCTTTCGAGGATTCCCCCGTCGCTTTCAATCCAAGCGAAGGAACTGACCCCGGTCGCGCGAAGGTGAACTGGAACTTGACACTACCCCCAAACCACGCTATTCTGATAGACGGTCTGTGCCCGGCAGCAACATTTTCCTCCTTTGTTGTGTCCCAGCCGAA
>JADLCF010000372.1 GCA_020847315.1 Bryobacterales bacterium
GAACAACAGCTTCAAGCGCGTGCGCGAGGCGTTCGCGAACAGAAACAGATGCCCGCTCAACGGATCGCACCGCAGTTCATCGCGCACCAGGCCGTAGAGCCCCTCGAAGCCCTTGCGCATATCGGTCACGCCCGTCGCCACATAGACCTTCGTCGCCGGACCCAGCCCCAGCATCTACGCGCGCTCCCCCCGCGTGTTCCCTCCGAGCACGGCCAGCACTTCGAGAAGCAATCCGGCATCGAAGCCGCGCTCGACTTCCAGCGCACGGCCGTTGGCCAAGCAAATGCGAATCCCGGCGGGGGCGTGTGGTACACTACGCGCGGGTAGTTGGGTTGCGGGGCTGGTTATGGGAATAAGGCATCTGAGTATGGAACAGAATTTTGGATGGTTTATGGGCATCCGGCGTAAGGTGCTCGAGTCCCTATAGTGTTGAGTAAATACGATGAAACGTATTCTTACAAATGTAGCTAGGTCTATTCATTATAATTACAAGGATGGCGGTTTGCGGCAGATCGCCGGGCGGGTGGTTGCCCGTGTGAGACAACTGTTTATTGATCGCACGGACTATCTGATTTATCAAACGGCGCCACGCGCAACGTCCGGGCCAGAGTCTTCCCACCGAGGACTTCCGCTTCAGCGCGAGGAATTGGACTTCGAGAGGTTGGTGGAGCTGCAGTACTTTAAGGCGATCTATTATCCGGAAGGGATTCGCGGGCGATTTCAGGCGGGCGAGCGCTGCCATGGATTCTTTGTAGATGAGCAACTTGCAAATATCGCCTGGAGTACGCGTGGCGTGCTGAATGTCGATCCGCATTTGTCTATCGAATGCGAAGATGGGGCTGGCATTTATGATTGCTGGACCATGGCGGAGTTTCGAGGAAGGGGTATTTATCCGGAATCGCTCCGAATGTTGCTGGCGCGGTTTTCGGTGGAAGGGTGCGGGACGGTGCTGATCGCGGTGGATCCGGATAATATCCGGTCAATCAAGGGGATCGAACGGGCGGGGTTTTTGCCGCTCAAGCGCGTGAAGACGACGGTGCGGCTTGGGAAGCGACTGGTGCGTTCCGAATCTTTTTCGCTCCGGGTGGAAGGTGCGGAGGGACGTGGGGCGGGGTAGGCCGAGCCGGGGGCGTAAGTCGCGCGGACGGCGGGTTTAGCGCTTGGTGACCAGGCAGATGGCGACTTCGGCGAAGAGGTTGGGCCATCTGGTGATGCGGCGATGACCGGCGAGGAAGATCTTGCGTTCAATCTGCCAGCTCTCTTCGTCGATCAGATCCTCAAAATCGCCAATGGAGAGCACGCGAATGTTGGGCGAGTTGTACCAGGAATAGGGCAGGAACTTCGTTCTGGGCGCCTTGCCGTGGATGAGCAGAGAAACCCGGACGCTCCAGTGAGCGAAATTGGGGAACGTCACCACCACCTTGCGGCCGATGCGCAACATCTCCAGCATGACTTGGCGGGGTTGCTGCGTTTCCTGCAAGGTCTGGCTCAGCACGACAACATCGAAGGCGTTATCCGGGTACACGGTGAGCCCGGCGTTGATGTCCCCCTGGTAGACCGAAAGCCCCTTCGAAATGGCTTTGTGGACTTTACCGGATTCGAGCTCGATGCCGCGGCCTTCGACGCTCTTATTCTCGACGAGCCAGTGGAGCAACTCGCCCTCTCCGCAGCCGACATCGAGGACCTTCGCTCCCTCGGGAACAAGTGCGCTGATGATGGCATAGTCTTCGCGGCCCAGCAGGGAGGGCACAATTCCGTGCGCCTGGGCTTCCGCCGTTTCACTCATCGCGCGACTCGCTCTCTCGACGGGCGGCCCCGGCCGGTGCGGGCGAGATGATTGCGGCTGACGCTCGAAAGGAATCCGTGAACCACTTCGGTTTGCTGCGCCACATCGACGAGAAAGGCGTCGTGGCCGTAGTTGGAACTCAATTCGACATAGGCGACGTCGTGGTTGCGGCTGCGCAGAAGGTTGACGACTTCGAGAGATTGGTAACTGGGGTAGAGCCAGTCCGAGGTGTAGCTGATAAGTAGAAAACGGGTGCCGGACTCATTCAGGTTCGCGAGGTTATCCGCCGCGAAGAGATCGTAGGAATCCATTGCCTTGGTGATGTAGAGATACGAGTTGGCGTCGAAGCGATTGACGAACTGATTGCCGCGGTGGCGCAGATAGCTTTCCACTTCGAAGACATCGGCGTCGCCGGGTTCGAGCAGGGTCTTCTCGCGAAGCCGCCGCCCGAATTTCTCGCGCATGGATTCGTCGCTCATGTAGGTGATGTGCCCGACCATGCGCGCGACGGCGAGTCCGCGGCGGGGCGGGTCGGCGTCGTAGTAGTTGCCTTCGTTCCAATCGGGATCCGACATGATGGCTTGGCGGCCCACTTCGTTGAAGGCGATCTGTTGGGCGCTGTGGCGGCCGGTGCTGGCGATGGGGATGGCGGAAAGCACGCGGTCCGGGAAACTGACGGCCCATTCGAGCACTTGCATGCCGCCCATGGAGCCACCCGAGACGGCGAGGAGACGGTGAATCCCCAGAAGATCGAGGAGTTCCTTCTGGAGGCGGACCATATCGCCGATGGTGGTGGCGGGGAAACTCATCGCGTAGGGTCGGCCGGTTTCCGGGTTGATGGACGAGGGGCCGGTGGTGCCGCGGCAGCCGGAAAGGACATTGGTGCAGATGACGCAATAGCGGTTCGTGTCAAAGGCCTTGCCGGGGCCGATCATGCGGTCCCACCAGCCGGGCTTACCGTCGGATTCGCCAATGCCGGCGGCGTGGGCGTCGCCCGTAAACGCGTGCTCCACGAGGATGGCATTCGAGGCGTCGTCGTTCAACTCGCCATACATTTCATAGGCGATCGACACGGGCGCGAGCGTGGCGCCGCATTCGAGGCGGAACGACGGAATGACAACGGTTTGGGCGTGGACGATCATCCCTGGAACTAAGGGTAATGATACCATCCCGGACAAATCGGATCGGGATTCCGGCGGGAGGAGAAAGCGGAATGAGAAGGCGCTAGCAAGAGGGCGACCGGAAGAGCCGGCCGGCGGCTGCGACGTGGCAATTCGGTTCCGGGAGGGCGGGGCGGGATGCGCGTTTTGGAGGCAATTTCGTATCCGTTGAGATCGGAACGCAGCACTGGTTAATGGTGTTGGTTGAGGGATTTGCCGGTTCGCGAGGATTTCGGATGCGGCTGGCGCAATTGGCTTGTAATTACCTTCGAACTATGCCAAAAAAGTACTAGAGCTACCTAGGAGGTGATGTGCGATGACGACAAGTGAAGTCATCTACGGTCACGCCATCATCTTGGACAATGCCAGGCGTGACATCCATCTGAAACTACTCC
>JADLCF010000373.1 GCA_020847315.1 Bryobacterales bacterium
CATTCGTATTAGGGAGAGGATGCGGCGGAGAACGCCGCGCTCCCCGCACCGACTTGTGAGGACCGAGGAACGGCATTCATGAAAACAACCCGACAACTTCTGGCGCTACTCTGCGTGGCTCTCATTCAGGCCCCTTTCAGCGCGCTTTCCCAAACCTACAGCTACATGCAGAACAAGGAGCGGCCCTGGATTATCCGGAACTATGTGCCCGTGAACACGCCTCCGGCGAACTTCAGCAATTCCGGCCGCCTGGAGAGCCTGCTGCGAGCGGGGAACCTCTACCTGTCACTGCAGGATGCGATTGCACTCGCTCTTGAGAATAACCTGGACATCGAGTTGCAGCGCTATGGCCCGCAGCAGGCGGAAGCCAACCTCCTGCGAACACAGGCGGGCGGGTTGCTGCGCGGCGTGAGTACCTCCGTGCAGCAAGGTCCCGCGTCGGCGGTGTCGCAAGCGACCGGCGGCATCGGCGGCGGAACGGGTGGAGGAAGTGGAACCGCGGGAGGCGGCGACCTTGGCACCACCGCCGGTGGAACCGTGATTACCCAGACCGGCGCCACGATCATCAATCTGGACCCTGTCGTCGTCGCTGGATTCCAGGCCGGCCACATTTCAAGGCCCCAAGCAAACACGATCGGCACCGGCACGACGGCGCTGGCCGTGGGCTCCCGAAGCTTGTTTACCCAGGTGCAGCAGGGATTTATCACTGGAACTACGGTTTCGGCCGGATATAACCAATCGTATTCGGATAGCAATAGCTTAGGCCAGAGCTTGAATCCACTTAACCAGGGAAATCTGAGCTTGTCCATCACCCAGCGGATTTTGCAAGGATTTGGAAAGGCGGTGAATAATCGAAATATCCGCATTGCCAAGAATAACCTGAAGGTTGCGGACCTTACGTTTAAGCAGCAGGTAACCGTGACTACATCCAATATTATCAATCTTTACTGGGATCTGGTTTCTATTAATGCCGATTATGGGGTAAAGAAGCAGAGCGTGGAGCTTGCTTCTAAGCTCTTTGAAGATAATAAGAAACAGGTGGAGATTGGGACGCTTGCGCCGATCGAAGTCATTCGCGCCGAAGCGGAGCTGGCACGAACCGAGCAGGAACTGACGGTATCGGAAACTCAACTGTTGCAACAGGAAACCATCATCAAGAACGTGCTGAGCCGTAACGGCATCACGAGCGAGACCATTAAGAATGCGAGGATTATCCCGACCGATTCCATTCGCGTTTCCGCTGAGATGCCGTCGTTGAATCTGGATGAGTTATACGATCAGGCCCTGGCGAACAGGCCGGAGATCGAACAGACGAAAATCAATATCGGCAATACCAAGATCGGTATCGCCGGGAACAGAAGCCAATTGCTTCCTTCCCTCGACGTTTCCCTTAGCTTGCAAAATAACGGATTGGCAGGCTTGTTGAATCCGAACCGTCTTCCTAATGCGTTACCGCCGGATGCATATTTCCTTGGGGGCCGATCCGATGTTCTGGGGCAATTATTCCGGCGAAACTTTCCAGATTATTCTCTTAGTTTTCAGTTGAATATTCCGCTTCGCAATCGCGCCGCGCGCGCGGACATGATCATTGAAGAGATATCGCTGCGGCAGCAGGAGATCCGGCAGCAGCAACAATTGAATCAACTGAAGGTGAGCGTGCAGAACTCGATCACCGCGCTTCGCCAGGCGGACGCCGGCGTCAGGACCGCGCAAAAATCGCGAGTTTTGCAGGAACAGACTTTGGATGCGGAACAGAAGAAGTTTGTGCTGGGCGCCACCACCATCTTTTTCGTTATTCAGGCGCAGAGGGACCTTGCGCAAGCCCGGTCGGCTGAAGTGGCCGCTCTCGGTAACTACGCTAAGGCGAAGAACAATCTTGATCAGAGTCTCGGGCTCACGCTTGAACGCAATAGCGTCAGTATCGACGAAGCCAAGTCCGGAACGGTCGCGCGCGATTCGCAGATTCCACTTGAATATCTGCAGCAGAACCGGAATAATTAGACGCGCCTCTCTGGAAAGCGTCTGACCTCGTTCGTCCTCTTTGGGGCGGCTCTCTTTCACGGAGGGCCGCCCTTTTCCTCGTGGAAACGGCCTGCGCCGGATGGCTTGCAACGGCTTCCGGAAAGGGTCAGGAAACGGTCTGACGTTTCGGACAGTGCCCACAAACCTCGCCTTCCTGGGGCGGTGCGCCCGACACGACAAAGCGAACCACCGCAGCCGCGGCCTCCCCCGGGAGGGCGGGCAATGCCAGGATGCCCAATCGCCGAAGGCCGGCTTGCTCTGCGGCATGAAAGTTTCCCGCCACGACGACCTCGCAATCGAGCATTTTCCGGAGCATCTCGTCCGGCACTCCCGCGCCACCGTCGCTTCGCGCGGCCGAGGAGATCGTCGCACCGCTTTCCTGGATGTGAACGAGAGGCAAACTTCCACGAATCCATCTAACGCCGTCACGCTTCCTCCGTCCCACGGAGCCGACGCCATTTCCCAAGGCCTCAAAGATCAAAAATCCTCGCGCGTCAGTAAGCGTGGAGGCGACGGTGACGCCGTCTGTGGATGCAACTGCGATCTTCATTTCACAATCTGGCGAACACATTCCATGTATTGGTTACCCAACCGGACTCAATTCGACGATCCAGATTCCAACATGGCACGAAACCATGCTACGAATCCATTCGGGAACCTCCGGTGCAGGTGTCCGAAAGGCGGCTCAGCCCAGCCTCAAATAACCCAATTGCGGTGATGCGCGCGCTGTGTGCTCTCGCAGAATCTCTCCGAGTGAGGCCGCCGCCCGTAGGCATTCCTGGCGGTTGACGTCGAAGTGCGTTACAGCCCTCATCCGGGTATCGTCGATGCCGTTGAGCAGGGTGCCGTGCTGTTTGAGAGCGCTGGAGATCTGGGCGGGCGCCATGCCGGTTTCCGCGACATCGAAGATGACGATGTTGGTCTGCACTTCATGCGTGATGCGAACGCCGGGCAATTCGCGGATAGCCTCGGCGAAGGCGGTAGCATTCTCGTGATCGTCCTTGAGCCGCTTGGACATTTCTTCCAATGCAATCAATCCGGCTGCCGCCAGCACCCCCGCTTGCCGCATGCCTCCCCCGAGTCTCTTTCGCAGGCCGTGAGCGCGAGCGATGTCTTCCGCCGGCCCCACCAGCAGGCTTCCAACCGGCGCGCCCAAACCCTTGGATAGGCAGAACATCACGGTATCGACCGTATTCACAAGCTGCCGGACCGGCTTCTGAAGAGCCGTGGCGGCGTTGAATATCCGAGCGCCATCAAGGTGTACTTTCAAACCCAACGCATGCGCTTCCTCGCAAATCTCCTCCACTACTTCGATGGGTGAAACGATTCCACCCGCCATATTGTGGGTGTTCTCCAGGCAAATCAGGCTCGTGTGCGTGCTGTGCGGCGATCCTTTCCGAATGGCCGCGCGGATCTGTTCCCATCGCAGCACGCCATCGGGCGCGGGAACCGGCCGCGCGAAGACGCCCGAAAACCACGCCGACATCGAAAGTTCATAGTCGAGCACGTGCGCATGGGATTCGCAGACGATTTCTTCGCCGTGCCGCGTGTGGAGCTTCACGCTGATCGTATTTCCCATCACCCCGGAAGGCACGAAGAGCGCGGCCTGCTTATCGAACAATTCGGCGGCGCGCCATTCAAGCTTGCGGATGGTGGGGTCCTCTCCATAGACGTCGTCCCCTACCTCGGCTTCGGCCATTGCTCGCCTCATGGCGGCCGTGGGGCGCGTCACGGTGTCGCTGCGTAGGTCAATCCACGCCGCTGGACGTTCAGTTGCAGCGGGATACTCAGAGGCCGGGCCGGGTACTTCACTCATGGAAAATCCTTTGGAGATCCCAGCGTATCGTACTTGCAGCGCGCCTCGAATGAGTCCCCGGCGCAGCCCCTCCTGACGCGCCGCGGACGGATTGCACGTCGCGCATCATGGATCGTGACGCGAAGAAAAGCGCATCTTTCGGGTGAGTTGCCGAATCTTGCCAGAGAGGATGGCTAAGCCTTCCCTGAAGGAGGAGACCCAGATGAAACGATTGGCTAGCGCGCGCTGGAAGGGTGATCTGAAGACCGGCAACGGCATCATGTCCACCGAGACGAAGACTCTCAATGAGGCGCCGTACTCGTTCCACACCCGCTTTGAGGAAGGTAACGGCACGAATCCGGAAGAACTGTTGGCGGCCGCTCATGCGGGATGCTTTTCCATGGCCCTTTCACTTACGCTTGCCGGAGAAGGGCTGACCGCCGAAGAGATCAACACCACATGCACGGTCACTATCGAGAGGGGTGAAGGCGGATTCGAGATCACCGGAAGCCATCTGGTTCTTCGCGCCAAGATTCCGGGAGCGGATAAGGCTGCGTTCGAACGCGCGGCGCAAGCGGCCAAGGGGGGATGCCCCGTCTCGAAACTCTACAAGACCAACATCACGCTGGACGCCACGCTGGAGAGTTAGAGGGTTTCGCGAACCTTTGCGGATTTGCGCCGGGGCATCAGCCCCCGGCACAGTCCTTTTCCAGCGCGAGCACTTTTGCCAGCCTTCGCAGGTGCCGTTCCGCACCCGAGAACCGGGCGTCGAGGAAGGTTTCGAGCAGTTGCCAGACAAGTTCGAACCCCATGGTGCGCCCGCCCATGCAGACGACATTCAAGTTGTCGTGCTCCACTCCCTGCCGTGCCGAATACGCATCCTCAATGAGGCACGCCCGCACGCCCCGTACTTTGTTTGCCGCAATGCAAGCACCGATACCGCTGCCGCATAGCGCGATCCCCCGCTCGATCTCGCCTCGCGAAACCGCTTGAGACATGGGGATTACAAAATCGGGATAGTCGTCATCGGGGTCGACCGCGCGCGCGCCGAAATCCACAACCTCGTGGCCGAGCGCGCGCAGACGCTTTGCCATTTCCGTCTTTAGCTCGAAACCCCCATGGTCGGCGGCAATGCCCAGTTTCATGCAGTCCTCCCTATTCCGGAACCCGGTGGAGCCCTACTTCCAGAATGGCACGAATCCCGTTGGCCGTACGCCTACGCGGTTGACTTCGTATCGTCGCGGAACAGCGCGATCAACGCCACAACCAGCACGGTGGAAATGAGCGCCATGATCGCGAACACGGGGCTCCAGTTCACCACGCTGTCCGTGGTGTAACGCTGGATCAGTTCGACGCTGCCGAACGTCCCGATCAACATTCCCACCCCGAAGCAGATCAGCACGATCAGCCCCTGCGCCTGCGCGCGCACTTCCGGCGGCGCCTTCTTGTCTACATAGACCTGGCCCCCCACGAAGAAGAAGCCGAAGATGATTCCATGCACGAGAATTGCAATGTAGTAGAGATATTCCTGGTTGCCCGCCACGCCTCCCCAAAGCGCGAAATAGCGGATCGCCAGCGCGCACAAACCGCCGACCATGGTCCACTTCACGCCCCACCGCATCAGCGCGAGGGGCACCAGCACCATCAGGAAAATCTCTACCAGTTGTCCCAGGTTCATGGTTGCCGTTACCTGACGGAATCCCTGACTCTCAAAGAACTGCGAGCCGAGTGAGAAATAGAGCGTGAAGGGGATCATCGTCAGCAAGGAGAGAAGAATAAAAATGGCGAAATTGCGGTCCTTCAGCAGCGTGAGCGCACGTAAGCCGAGAGCATCCACCATTGAAGCTTTCTGGCCTTTGGCGGGAGGCGGGGTATTGGGCAGTGTCAGATTTAAGAGTGCCGCAAGGAGCGCCGTAGCCGCGCCGCAATAGAGCGGAATCGCCGTGCCGTCGATGGCTACGCCAAAGAGGTTTGTCGCGGCTATCAGACTGAATGCCGCACTCGCCACCCAGCCAATGGAACCGAAGACCCGGATCTGTGGGAACTTCTCCGGTGGATAGTTCGCCATGGCGATGGCATTCGTAAGGCTCCAGGTGGGCATGTAGAAGCACATTCCCAGCAGCAGGACGACGAAGATCCAATCCGGATGCGTCTCGCGAGCACCCAAGAAAAAGAACAAGGCGCAGCCGAGATTTAAGACCGTCAACACGCGTTGGCTGGCGAAATGGCGATCCGCCACCATGCAAATCAGAGGCGAAGCCAGGCAACCGAGCGGCATCACACTCAAAATCCAGGCCTGATAGCTTGCGGAAACCTCCATGTTCTTGAGATATGCCGCCATGGGCACCCACCACACGGCAAACATCATGTATTGCAGGAACATCATCACACTCAGCCGGAGTTTGACGCCGGGGGCGATCGTATTCATGTTTCGCTCCAATCGATTCCTTCGAAGCTTGCATTCCAGGGGCAAGCTATCCGACGATCTTAGCGATTCCCGGTGCATCCGTCTATAAAAGCGATAAATTTCTCGGAATATCGCTCGTTCGCTCAACTCGCGAGCGGTTTCACCAGGGGAGGCAAACAAAAAGCTCCGGAGCCAAGGGATGGCTCCGGAGCTCTAAGGAACGATCGCCGCGCTGAATGTGAGATCGAAGACCGAGGGTGTTTACAGGACCTCTTCGCTCCAGTTCTCGAGTACCGATTTCACACGCTGGCAGAACTGGTCGGCCAGCGCCCCGTCGATCAGACGGTGGTCGAAGGTCAGCGCAAGATAGGCCATGTCGCGGATGGCGATGGCATCGTCGATGACGACCACCTGCTTCTCCACGGCGCCAACGCCCAGAATGGCCACTTGCGGCTGGTTGATGACCGGCGTCGCGAACAGGCTGCCGTAGCTCCCGAAGTTGGTGATGCTGAAGGTGCCGCCTTGCACTTCATCGGGTTTCAACTGCTTCGAGCGAGCGCGGTTGGCCAGATCCGCGATCGAGCGCTGCAGGCCAAGCACGTTCTTTTCGTCGGCGTTCTTGATGACGGGGACGATCAGCCCGTTCTCCAGAGCCACCGCGATGCCGATATTCACATCGTTGTGATAGAGCACGTTCGTGCCCTGAATGGAGGCGTTCACGATGGGGAATGCGCGGAGCGCCTCCGCCGATGCGCGGGTGATGAAGGGGAGGAACGTAAGAGAGAAACCGTACCGCTCTTTCACGGCGTTCTTGCGGGAGTTCCGCATCTTGGCCACCTTGGTCATGTCCACACGGTGGACGGTGGTGACATGCGCGGAGGTCTGCTTCGAAAGCACCATGTGCTCGGCAATCTTCTGCCGCATGGTGCTCATGGATTCAACACGCACTTTCGCGCCTTCCGCGGGCGCAACCGGCGCGACGTCCGCGGAGGAGAGGGCTGGAGCGGCTGCCAATGGAGCAACCGGCGCAGGGGCCGGTGCGGGCGCCGTTGCGGTTACAGGCGCGGCCACGGGCGCGGGAGCCGATGCCTGCGCACCCCTCGCGAGATAGCTTTCCACATCGGCCTTGGTGATCCGTCCACCCGCGCCCGTGCCTGGGATCGCGGAGAGATCGAGATTATTCTCCCGGGCCATCCGGCGCACCAGCGGAGAGATGGGGCCGAGATCCTCGGATGCCGCCACGGGCGCGGGAGCAGGTTCGGGCGCCCTCACTGCGGGCTCGGGCGCCGCTGCAACGGGTGCAGCCGCGACGGGCGCGGGTTCGGCCTTGGCTGCCGCCGGCGCAGGCGCGCCGCTCCCCGATGCGCCATCGTCAATCCGGCCTACCACCGTGTTGATCTGCACCGTGGCACCAGCTTCTACCAGGACTTCCTTGAGTACGCCGGCGGCGGGCGAAGGAATCTCCGTATCCACCTTGTCCGTGGAGATCTCAAACAGGGGCTCATCCCGCGCCACCGTGTCGCCGGGTTGCTTCAACCAGCGGGTTAATGTCCCTTCGACAATGCTCTCGCCCATTTGGGGCATCAAAACGTCGGTCATCTTCGCTTCTCCCTCTCGTTTCCGGCTGGTTCGGGATGCCGTCTCCCGCTATTTGATCACGGCATGGCTGCCGCTGTGACAAAATCTACCGAATCAAACGCAAACACTTCCCCAAATGTACGGGCGATCTGGGCGATGACGTCTTCCCGCGTGGCTTCGATCCCCAATTTCTGCATCGACGTCACCGGCAGACTTAGCCCGCAAGGCACAATATAACGAAAGTAACTCAAATCCGGCGTATGGTTAAGGGCGAATCCGTGGGAACTTACCCAGCGGCTGATGTGGATGCCGATGGCTGCCACCTTCGCTCCATTTACCCAAACCCCCGTCATGCCCGGCTCTCGCGCGGCGCTAATCCCATACGAGGCCATCACCCGGATTAACCCCTCTTCCACCGCCCTCACGTATGCCACGACGTCCTTCTTCCACCCATGAAGGTCGAAGATGGGATAGCCCACAATCTGCCCGGGACCGTGGTACGTCACATCGCCGCCCCGGTTCGTTTCGTAATAGCCGATGCCCGCTTTCGCGAGAATCTCCGGGGGTGCGAGCAGGTTCGATTCCTTTCCGTTCCGCCCCATGGTTACCACATGGGGATGCTCCACCAGAAGCAGCGTGTCCACCCCCAGCCCTTCCTTCCGGCGCAGGACGTACTCCTGCTGCAGGTTGTACGCCCGCAACCAATCCATTCGCCCGAGGTCGAGCACTTCCAGCTTACGCATTGATCGGCATGCCATGCACGGCGTGAAACGCCTCGCCAACGGCTTCATACAGGGTCGGATGGGCGTGGATGACGCTCATCATGGTGTCGACCGTTGCTTCGGCATCCATGGCGGTCACCGCTTCCGCAATCAGCTCGTATGCCAGCGGCCCGATGATATGCACGCCGAGGATCTCGCCATACTTCGCGTCGCTCACCACCTTCACGAAGCCATCCGGCTGCCCCATGATCTTCGCTTTACTGTTTGCCACAAAGGGGAACTTACCCACCTTGACGTCGTAACCCTTGCTCTTCGCTTCCGCCTCGGTGAGGCCCACGCTCCCGATGCCCGGCTCCGTATAAGTGGCATTGGGGATGCGGTCTGCGCGAATCGGCGTTACCGGTTTGCCGGCAATACGGCCCACCGCGACGACCGCCTCCATCGTCCCGGCATGCGCCAGTTGAGGGTAACCCGCTATGATGTCGCCCACCGCGTAAAGGCCCGGCTCACCGGTTTCCATATAGCCGTTAACCTTTACGAAACCGCGGTCCAACTCCACCCTGGTATTTTCGAAGCCGATGTTCTCCGTGTTTGGACGCCGGCCCACGGCCACGAGGAGTTTGTCGTATTCGAGCGTTTCCTTCTTGCCGTTGGCGTACTCGGCCTCAAACTTCACGCCCTTCTTTGTCCGTGTGATGCCCGCGAGCTTGCAGCCGACTTCGACGCGCACGCCTTGCTTCTTGAAGACGCGAAGCATCTCCTTCGAAACTTCCTCGTCCTCCTTTGCCACGACGCTGGGCAGCATCTCAAAGACGGCAACCTCCGTTCCAAACCGGTTGAACATGGAGGCGAATTCCATCCCTACCGCGCCCGCCCCCACAACCGCGAGGCTCTTGGGTACTTCGCGCAGATTTAGGATCTCGATGTTGGTAAGAATCTTCTCGGCGTCCGGCTCAAGACCGGGCAGCATTCGCGCTTCGGAGCCGGTGGCGACAATGATCGCCTTCGCCTCCAGGGTCTTCTTGCTGCCGTCGTCCGCCGTTACCTCGACTTTGCCCTTGCCGAGCAATCGGCCGTAGCCCTTAATCACCTCGGCCTTATTCTTCTTCATGAGGTAGTCGACGCCCTTAGCGTTCTTTTCCACTACGTCATTCTTAATGTCCACCATCTTCGAATAATTGAGCTTGGGATTCTCCACGATGACGCCCAGCTCGGCCGCATGGCGGAAATGGTTCCAAACCTCAGCCGAATGGAGCAACGCCTTCGTGGGCACGCATCCCACGTGCAGGCAGGTTCCCCCAAGCTTCGGACGCTTTTCGATGATGGCGGTCTTGAGGCCATATTGTCCCGCCCGGACCGCCGCCGGGTAGCCGGCGGGGCCGCTTCCAATGATGATCAGGTCGTAAGACATCGTTCTTAGTGTAACATCGACATCACGGTTAACTGACTTAGGATAAACGGGTTTGCGACATAGAAATCACACTCTGAGAGCATTTGCTTACAGAAGGCCCTTGACCTCCTGCACGGATCTTGTAGAATCAAGCAGTTGCCAACTCCGGGGGGTGTCCGTCCTTCGATTCGCCCGAGGAATTCCGTTTGATCGAACGATTCAGCCGCTCGATTCCGGGGCGAATCTGCGTAGTACTCGAAGCAGAAAAAGAATTTGGCCCGGTTGTGCCCCTCAGAGGGCAGCAAAATCGCGTATGATTACGCGATAAGGTCTATACGCTGTTTTTTGACGGAGTATGAGGTCTCAACGCGAGTCGGCGCGGCAGGTTTCAGGCGTCGGATGCGCACTTCCGTGGGGAGCAAGCCGGGGAAGTGAGGGAGTGAGCGGAACATTATGATCGGCCAGATGCTGGGGCATTACGAGATCACTGGCAAGATTGGCAAAGGTGGGATGGGCATAGTCTATCGCGCCGTCGATACGCTAATCGGCAGAGATGTTGCGCTCAAGACCATTCTGCTAAAGGAAATCGAAGACCCCAACGAACGCCAGTTTCTCAAAGAACGCCTGTTCCGCGAAGCGAAGTCCGCCGGTATCCTCTCCCACCCGAATATAGTCACCGTTTTCCAGATTGGCGAACAGGATGGGTTGACCTACATCGCAATGGAATTTGTGGACGGCCCCAATCTGGCGGAATTGTTGAACCGCCCGGAGAGGCCGACGATCGAAACGCTGGTGAGCATACTCGATCAATCGGCGGCGGCGCTCGACTATGCGCATAGCCGAGGGGTGGTGCATCGCGACATCAAGCCGGGCAACATCATTGTGCGTACCGACGGCGTAGCCAAGATCGCGGATTTCGGTGTCGCGAAGATTTCAAGCCAAAGCGTCACGCGCACAGGAATGACGCTTGGCACTCCGCATTACATGTCGCCGGAGCAGTTCCACGGGCGCACGATCGATGGCCGCTCCGATCAGTATTCGCTTGCGGTGATGGTATATGAGATCTTCACGGGCAAGAAGCCGTTCACCGCGGAATCCATTACAGGACTAATGTATAAGATCCTGCACGAGAAGCCGAACCCCCGGCGCGATAACCCCGAACTGAGTGGGGAGACCGAAGCTGTCCTGTGTAAAGCGCTCTCGAAGGATCCGGACGAGCGATATCCCAGTTGCACGGAATTCATCTCGCAACTTCGCGATGTGAGCGGAGTGAAACTGAAGCATCTTCCATTTGAAAGTCACTCACGGACGCCGGCGGCGGGAACCAGCGCACAGTTCAGTTCCACCCCGCATGCAGCGCCCTACCACACGCCTCAATCCACGCCTACGGGCCTGAAATTGCCGGAGAAAGAGACGCCTCATATCCCGGTTTCGACGCCTTCCTCAGGGTTGCCGTCGACTGGGATGATGCCTCCACCGCCTCCCGTGCCTCCCTCGCAAGCCTGGAATTTCCGTTCGCCGGAGGCAGGCGCGGCGATTGAAGATACCCCTACTCCGGCGCCTCCACCGGCAGCGAGCGCCAGCCATCCTCCCATTCCCGAGGCGCCCACGCCGGGGATAGGCGCGGCCGGCTCCGGAGCCCTGAGCAGCGGCGTAAGCGTGGGGATCAATATGCCTCCTCCGCCCGCACCGCAAATGCCTCCTGTGCCAGCGGCGCCTTCTGGCGATAAGCGCGGAGCCTCTCCGAGCCCGAAGGCGCCACCGGTGACCGTAGCCAAAGGCAAATCTGCCAAGAGCGCGTCCGCTCCTAATGCGGCCGGGGCCGCCACAGCGGCAAAGCCCAAGGGGAAGACGCCGATCTTCGTTGTCGTTGGCGTAGCCGTGCTGCTGCTGATTGCTGTTGGGATCGTGGTCTACGTTCTTGGCAACCGATCTCAAAGTGCGGCGACCCCCGAAGTGTCCACGGCGCCGCCCGCGGAAAGTTCGCCGCAAACGAGCGTCGAGAATCCGGCGCCTCCAGTAACCCCACCCGTGGAGAGCGCGGAAACGGCAACTCCCAATGCGGAAGTGCCGACGCCGGGCACAGAGACCGCCCCGGGGACAGCCACGCCCGGTCCGTCGCAAGCACCCCCGGCAATTGCCAGTTTCGTGGCGGAACCCGCGACGATCACGGAAGGAGAATCCACTACCCTTCGCTGGAATACCTCGCAAACGACTCTGATTAGTGTGGAACCCGGCTTGCCGAGAGGGCGCTCCGTGGGGCAAGTGACCGTTTCGCCGAAGCAGACTACCCGCTACCGTTTGGTTGCGCGCGGCTTGGGAGGTCGAAAGACGCAGGATTTGACGGTAACCGTGAAACCCTCTGCCGATGGTCCTGGCCCGAACGACGCCGCCCCAAATCCGCAAGGTATGTCGCTTGATGCACTCACTCGCGCGCTGGCCGCGGGTGAAAACGTCGTCAGCATCAATCAACTTATGGTGCGGGTGGGGCTGAAAGGCGTCAGTTTCCCGGTGAATGCGCAGGCACAAGCCGCGATTCTGGCTGCCGGAGATCGCGGAGAACGGCCGAAGGATGCCGTAGTACGATTGATCGATTTGGCAAAGCAGGGGGGGAAGCGTTAAATTCCATCGTTCCAGCGTGTAAAATCCCTGTATCGGTATCATCATGGCTCTGCGATTTGGCTTCGCGCGGCATCGCGCAATTCTTCCGGTCTTTCTCTTGCTCGCAGTATCCCTTTCGGGGATTGCACAAACAACATCTCCTCCCATGAGCCTCAGCACGCTGAAACAGGTGCTGGCCATCGGCGAAGATGTGGTGCCGACGAACGACGTGATCGCCCGCGTGAAGAAAGAAGGCGTCGATTTTTTCCTCGACGCCGACATGAAGTTGGAGCTGATCCTGGCTGCGGCGAAAGGGAATCGCAACGAAACCGATACACTGAAGATCATCGATTCGCTGGCCGATGCATGCCTGCCATGCAAGGAACGGATGGAAGCGCCGATCTCCCCCGAACTGGCCCTTCGCTTTCTAAAGGAGAAAGTGCGAAGCAAGGACATTCTTACCGCTATCAAGAAGCGTGGATTGGCGCCGGGAACCGTTACCCTCGAAGACGTCGTAGCTTTGCGCGCGGCGGGCGCTTCCGAGGAAATGATTCGCGTGATGAAGCCGGATGCCCAACCGGTTCCTCCGGAAGGCTTCGTGGTCATCGAAGCGGCGAAGAGCAAGATCTTCGCGGAGAATCGCCCCTACGGCAGTTTCGATATCCGCGCCCGGGTGGACGACAAGGTGGAATTCCACGTTGTTTCCGACAAGATCTATGCTAAGGCCCTATCCGGAAATCCACCGGCGAACCTGGGTTCCGAGATCTCCGCCGTGCTGCCTCGCGTACCCGCCGACACCATTCTCTTCACCCTGCGCCAGAAAGACGGGCGATCAAAAGGAGCAACCGGGGAGGCCGTCCCCGCCGACGTTTATGGATTCTCCGGTTACAAGTTTACGGTGACGGACGAGAAAGCGAAGGACGACCGCTACCACTTTGAAGTAGCTTGGCAGCTAAAGCCATTCACACTTGCGACGCTTCAGGCGGAGGTGGAGGAGATGGGCTCCAGTTTCCCCGAATTGGTGATCGCCGATATCCGCTTACGTGGGATTGACACCGCGCCGCAGCCCAGTGATTACGTGGCGCTTCGGACAGCGGGAGCCCCCGAAGAACTCCTCACGGCGATCAGTGGGAGTATCCGGACGTCGAACGCACCTCCTCGATAACCGGCGCGATAGCGGTATGTCTTTCTGACGGGCCGGCACGCCTTTCGTGTGACTTACCAGCCATAGACGGCGGATTTCTCGCTTTATATCCGATAGGAGCGAGATTTTTCAAGGCGATCCGGGTTTGAATTGAAGTACGATTGTCGAACGGCCAGTTTATCCTGACGGACGCGATCCATCGTTGTATTCTGGACCTGGAATGGGCCTCTCATCCGGCGAATCCATTCATGATGTAATCCTGATAACGGCGGCATTCGTGTCCGGTTTCCCGGCGGTGCTTCCACCCTAATACGAATGAGTCTTGAACGAATCGGAAACTACGAAATCCTCGGCGAACTCGGTCGCGGTGGAATGGGTGTGGTTTACCGCGGCGTGGACAGCTTCATCAAACGCCCCGTTGCAATCAAGACGATCTATTTAAGTGAAATCCAGGAGGATCACGAGCGACAATTTCTCAAGGAACGGCTCTATCGGGAAGCGCAATCGGCCGGTATTCTCTCACACCCGAACATTGTGACCATCTACCAGATTGGCGAACAAGACGACATCACGTATATCGCGATGGAGTTTGTGGATGGAAAGAACCTCGCGCAGCTCTTGCGATCTCCAGACAAGCCTTCCGTGGAGCGGCTGCTTTCGATCTTCGAACAAACGGCGGCGGGGCTCGATCACGCCCATGCGCAGGGCGTGGTGCACCGCGATATCAAGCCGGCGAACATCATCGTGCGGGGCGACGGCGTCGCGAAGATCACCGATTTCGGCGTCGCCAAGATCACGTCGCAGACGGTCACACGAACGGGAATGACGCTGGGCACACCGCACTACATGGCGCCCGAACAAATCCAGGGGAAGCCCGTGGACGGGCGGGCCGACCAGTACTCTCTCGGAGTTGTCATTTACGAGGTGTTCACGGGTCACAAGCCCTTCAAGGCAGACACAATGACGTCGCTGATCTTCAAGATCGTCACCGACGCGGTGGATCCGAAGCGCGACAATCCCAATCTCAACGATGCGGCTTCCGACGTTCTCAAAAGGGCACTGGCTAAGGACATGGGAGATCGATTCTCATCCTGCCAAGCGATGGTGCAGGCGTTTCGTGGCGCGATCGGTCTGCACTTCTCCGCCTCGCATGGCTTGGCCGGGGGACCCTCGGACTCCACTAGAGGCGTTCCCACATCCGGAACCGTGCCCGCCGTTTCTCCGGGCGGGGCCAGCCCAAGGATCACGGACAGCGCCGCGAGCGCACCCCTCCCTTCGCCGGTCCCATCCGTTCGCACCGCCATACCCGTAACAGTTCCAACGGTAGGGCCGCCACGCCCTCCGACGCCGGGGATTCCGCCGAACCCTGCGGGCCCGGTTCCGCCCCCGTCACCCCCCGCAACACCCACTGCGCCACAGGCTTGGCAGGGGTCCCAATCGGTAAGAGATGTCACAAAGGGCCATGCGCGCGTCTCTGAAGAGAAGTCCTGGCGCTTCCCTGCCATCGCTATCGCAGGATTCCTGGCGCTGGCGGTGATCTTTGTCCTCGTTTGGGTGTTCCGGGGTGGAAGCGGCGCGGAGAACCCGGATCCTACGAAACAAGCCATCGAGGGCTCGACGCCACCGGGCGTGAGCGCTTCCGCCGTGGAGGGTGTGAAGCTGGAAGAATCCACACTCGCGGACGGTTCCGCCGAACAACCGGATATGGCCGGCGGCACCTCCTCTCCCCTCGGTTCTGAGGCCAAACCAATCGCTCCGCCGGCAACGGGCGGAATTGTGCCGGCCACGGGGGGGAGAACCGCCGAATCGAAACCCGCGGCCGTTACAGGGAGTTCCACAACGGGCAGCGCCTCCCGCCCTGTAGCGGGCAGGCAGCCTGGCGCCACTGCGAAATCGCCCGCCAGCGCAACCAAACCCGCTTCCGGGGTTACACCGGGCTCGAGTTCAACGGTTTCTCCGTCCACACCGGCGCCTCTGGTTCCGGAACCTCCGCGCCCGGAACAAAAGGCGCAACCCGTCTTTACCTCACCCAAACCCATCGTGCGTGTCCCTGCGATTTACCCGGCGGCAGCACGGCGGGATGGCATTAGCGGATCCGTCATGCTGCAAGCGGTGGTCAATGAAGCCGGGCAGACAACCGCGGTCACGGTGATGCGCGGGATTCGCGCCGATCTTGACCAAGCCGCGAAGGATGCACTGGCGAAATGGCGATTCCAGCCCGGCACGTCCGATGGGAAGCCGGTGGAATCCCGGATCAATGTGGAGATTTCCTTCAACCTGGTGCAGGATCAGCGGAAGCCAATCAGCTTGAAGAATCCCTAGGGCGCTTCCGCGGAGGGGCCTCGTTCGGATTTCGTTCCGGCTGCCGGTTCCGCCAGGGTTGCCTTCAGCGCGAGCGCAATTTTATCCGCGACTTCGGCGCCTGCGCTGCGGAACTTTCCCCCACGGCTTTCGGCCGATTCGCTCCATAAGACATCGCCATCGGCATTGACGATGCGCACGGAGAGAGACGCTTCATGCCGGCGCGTCTCCGAGCGATCCCGCACTTGGGAACTGGCCCCTTCACTTCGAGACACACCGGCCCGATTTCGCGTGTACCCTCCAGTGGAGATGCTTCCCGAAGCGCGGCCGGAGATGCTCTCGTCGCGACCGTGCCGTTCGGTGAACACGAGGTCTTCGGCAAAGCCCCGAAGGAACGCATCCGCCGATTTCGGATTTTCGGTCATCACGAAAGCGCCCAGGCGATGGATCTCCGCGATGAGCAGCGCTCGAAGCTGGCGAGCGTTTTCCCCGCCGTCGAAGTCTTCCACGCAAAGGCGCTTCACTTGGCGCAACGCTTGCACGGGAGGCTTGGGCGAATCGGGAGCTTCGGCGATAGCGACGCGGACGACGCCGGTTCCCCAAGCGGCGATCAGGAAGGAACGCCGGCGCGTCATTGGCTCTCCCCTCCAAATCGCGCGTCATTGTCCTGGAACTCGACGCGCATCCCGGTTCTGGCTTCCATCGTTACCAGCACGCTGCGCACGCGATCCTTGTGGATTTCGAAGACCAGGGCCTGCTGGCGGTCTTTCTCATCCAGGTAGCTGATGGTGAGGAAGTGCTTGCGGGATTTCGTCATCAGGAAAAGCGGTGAAATGACGATGGCAAGACCGATTCTCCGGCCCACCTTCTGGCCGTATTCCAGCATATTGATCTTTTCCCAGGGGATATTGACTTCAATCGCATCGGCGTCAAAACGGAAGATGGTGGTGTGAGTGAGATCGACTTTCCCCTTGGCGGAATCGGGGAGCCCTGGAAGGCTGCCCCCCACGTAGGTGGCTTTCGCGCCGCCATCCCACCCGTATATACAGCCCGCCGCCAGGATTAGTAGCAGCAGAAGATGCCACCTGCGGTGGTCTCGATTTCGAGGCCGCAAGGAATGTCGCGGTGAAGTACACATAGCTCCGCCCTTCCGGATAGTGGGCGGCAAGCGCTATTTGTCTCATGCAAACGGGCGGTGAGGGAGGAATTCCCAAAATGAAACGCTACGGTAGCGATTGCACGGCGGTCACGATAGCGCAGTGGTAAGCGTCTTCGGCATTGCAACCGCGCGAGATGATGTTCGCGGGTTTTTCAAGACCCTGCAAAACCACGGCAATCAGCGCGGCCCCGCCGAGCCGCTCCACAAGTTTGTAGCCAATGTTCGCGGCATCGAGATTGGGGAAGATCAGCACGTTCGCGTAGCCCGCCGCGGGCGAACCCTTTGCCTTGGATTGGCCTACCGAGGGCACGAGCGCGGCATCGGCCTGCAACTCCCCGTCGGCGTTCAAGCCGGGCGCGCGCTCCCGCACGTAACGCATGGCCTCAATCACCTTTTCGGCATCGGGGTGTTTCGCGCTTCCCTTGGTGGAAAAGGAGAGCAGCGCCACATTCGGCGTGGCTCCGGTAAGCTGCTGGTAGGTTCCTGCGGAGGCGATCGCGATCTCCGCGAGTTCCGGTGGCGTGGGGTCCACCATGATGGCGGCATCGCTGAAGCCAAGAAGCCCACGGTGGCCGTAGGTCTGGTCTTGCACGCCCATCAGGTGCATGCTGGAAAGCCGGCGGAACTGGGTCTTCAGGCCGATGCACTGCAGGAAAGAGCGCACGGTCTCCGCCGTCGTATAGACTGCGCTACCCACCGCGCCATCGGCTTCCCCCGACGCCACCATCAGCGCGCCGAAGCGCATCGGATGCGCGGCGGCGTCGCGGGCTTCGTGACGCAACACCCCCTTGGCCCGGCGGCGCTCATAGTAGATGGCGGCCAGGCGATCCAATTGCGCGACGTTTTCCGGGTCCGCCCAGCGAATGCCAGCTGGCGTGTTGAGGGCCGGCTTTCCCACTAGAACGGGCGTGATCAACCCTTCCTGCGCCAGTCTGCCCGCCGCGGCCTGCACCCGCGAATCTCCGCCTTCCGGGAAGACGATCACCGGGCGTTTGCCCGATGAACGCAAACGCTGTTTTTGTTGCTCAATGTAAGCGGCGGCGGATTCAGGTAACGACATGAGATTCCTGGGAACGCATGCCTAATTCAAGGCGAATCCTTATTCTACCCGTAGAGGCTCCACGCCGGGCGCGCTTGGCTTCCAGCCCGGCGAGCCTTCGACAGGAGTCCCGCAGCCCGCAATCTCATTTCGAAGCGGGGTCGAGGAGATCTCCCCGCAGTTGCATTCTCGCCGGCAAGAAGTCCGGTTGGATGGCTACCGCTTCCTCATAGAGATTCCCGGCCTCTTGCATGCGGCCATTCCGCGCGGATGCGAGCCCCAGCAGATAACGGGAGTCGACGCGCCTCATGGGCCGCCTCGAATCCAATTGGGTGCGGGCGTACTTCTCGAACTGTTCCGCCAGCTTGGAAGCTTCTTCCCGCCGGCCAAGCCGGTCGAGCGCGAGTACCATGTAGAAATTCTCCGGGCTCCAACTGCCCGTCTCTCCCCAGAGGTGAGCCATGCCGGCAATGCCGCGTTCGTAGGCGCCGCGCGCGAGATCCGCCTTGCCTTGCGCTTCGAGAACTCGTCCCAGATAATATTCCTGCTGTGGCGAGGTTTGCGAGGCAAAATCGTCCACGCCCAGCGACACCGGCGGCTGGAGCGCGGCTTCGAATTGCTTCAGGGCATCGGCATATCTGCCTTCCCGGAACGCCGCTGCGCCCGAGGCATAACGGAGCATGCGGTACTTGTCGCGCAGTTCATAGCTGCGGTGGCGATGTTCGAAGCGATGGGAGGCTATTAGTTTTTCCGCTGCGTCATAACGGCCTTTGATGAGGTTCGCGGTGAGCACGCCCTCGGCCAGGTTGTCATCCTCCGGGGAACGCTCCAGAGCCCGCTCAAGGAGACTGAGTTGCTCATCGAAGCGCCCGGCTTTCGCATAGAGCGTGCTCAAGTCGTTCAATGTATCGATGTGGCTGGGGTTGAGCGCGACTGCCTTTTCCAGTTCCGCCGCCGCCATCTCGATCGGCTTGCCCTGCTCCGCGTACGCCAAGCCCAGGGCGCGGTGCGAACGAAAATCACCCGGCTGCGCGCGAACCGCCTGTTCCCAGCTTGTGATGGCTTCGCTGTAACGCTCCAGGTAGTAGTCGAGCGCTCCTCGCAGATAGAGCGCGAGGCTATCGCTTGGATTCCGTTTGAGCGCCCAAGCAAACACGGCTTCACTGCTTTCCCGGTAGGGGAAACGGTCGACGTTCGCGGCATCAGCGCGTGCCTTGGCAAGATACCGGTTTGCCTCCGCGTGATTTCCCGTTTGGCCGAGGCAGAAGGCGAGGACATAATCGAATTCCGGAGGAGTGCCCCATGGGTCTTCATTCCGGGCTTCGACCAGCTTCAATATGCGGATGGCTGCGTCCCAACGTGCCGCCTCGCGATAGAAAACGGAAGTTTCGATCGCTTCCTGGCTCTGCCCGCCCAGGAGGCGCGCCAACTCCGTGCCGGCGCTCTCTTCGCCCGAGAGGAACCAGCGTTCGGCTTGTGCGATGGGATTTCCCGGATCGACGCGCTCGATGGCCTCGATCTGCTCTCGCGCGGAAGCGCGGTCCGCCCGCTCTCGGCTGACGACGGCCAGCAGGGCGCGTGCGCTCAGATGCCGGCCATTCCGTTCGATTGCCTCCCGCAGATGCGCAACCGCCTTGCCCGGTTCGTTTCTGCCAAGAGCGAGCCGAGCCAGGAGGTATTCCCGGTCAGAGTAGAACGAACTGCCCGGCCAGATGAAGTAGAGATTCCGCTCCGCCTTCGCAGTCTCCCCCAGACGCAACTGGCTGAGGGCAAGATAGTAGTAGGCTTCGTCCACGTAAGGGTCTCGCTCGATCACCTGTTCGAGGTGTTTCGCGGCCTCAGCGTAGCGGTGGTGGTTGAAGTGGTGAATGCCGTACTCCAGGTGCGCGCGGGAGAATCCCGGGTCCAGTTCCAGCGCCTTGTTCAATAGATCGATACCGGCCGCGTCATTCAGTTCCTTCAGTTTGAATCGCGCAGCCAGCGTCAATTCCTCTACCGTCATGTTGTCAGGCGTCTTCTGGGGCTTTTCGAGGGAGCGCGTGAATGGTGTGTATTCCTTGGCATCCACCTTCAAATTTGGGCGGACGTAATGCAGAATTTCATGGCCGCCGGCTTCCGTGACGCTCACAGTCAGCGCAGCCGTATCCGCGGCGGGAAGTTTGAGGTTCTTTGCCGTGAAGGGCGCCGCGGGCGTGAGATCCGTCGTGGTTTCGAGGATAACGCCGGCGCCGGACTTTACCTCGATGCGTGCCTGCGGGATAAGGCGCACGGCGGCCAGCGCCAACTCGCCCGTATTGCCGCCTTCTCCCTTCAGGCTCAATGAGACATCGCGGGAGACCGTGGTGACGCCACCGAGGCCGGCAACGGGGATCCACCACTCGCTCCAGCTTTCCGTCTTGTGAGGTTGCACCCATTCGTAGTGGCCATCCCAGACGTGACGCCCGCTCTGCACTTCAACGTAGGGGCCGG
>JADLCF010000374.1 GCA_020847315.1 Bryobacterales bacterium
CCGCCGAGCGGGCTTGAGGCCGGGTCACTCAACGGGTTGCCGGGTGGCACGCAACCAACGAACCGGCTTGCCGGGGGGAACATCCCACGCAGGAGCTTTTCTCGCGCGGCGCCGCTCACGATCCCATGTTGATAGGTGGCGGAGTAGCCGGAGGCGCCGAGCAGGGCGACAAGGAGACTCGCACGGTCAAGCGTGTTGCCCGCTCCGGCCCATAAGGCGCCCCGCGCTCCGCGGACCGAGCCTGAATAGGCCTCGTAGGCGATGCGGTCCCGCACGAAGGCGAAGATCTGGTTAGGGTCGTTCCCGAGCGCGGAGGCCTGAGCCACAATATACGGGTCCGTGGGATCTGCCGGGCCGGAGGGGAGGCCTTGGCCAAGGACGGCCATGAACTGCGCGCCGCTGACAAGTGCCAAGAAAGCAACGATACACCCGCGAAGCAATGGACGCATAGGTCTGCTCCTGTGCCGAAATACAAACAGCCATTCGGGTACTCTGAACTGCCGGGCTCAGGTCGTATCGAGAAGGTTGATTAGGGAAAAATTAACAGAAAAGCAATGATTCGACAATCCCCTTTGATGACCTGTAACGTACAGTACCGTCAAGATGTTAGCGTTCGGGATGGAGATAGAAGTAGTTCACTTAGTTAGGGATCTCCTGAGAGCACGACCGGCGCGGATGGATGGGAAACAACAGCCAATCCGCGGAGTGTTTCGTCAGAGCGGGCGGGCTCGCGCTTAGTTCAGGTAATACGTGCGGTAAAGGGTATCGCGCTGCTTCGGGATGAAGCCAGCGTCGCGGATGATGCGGCGAAGGACTTCCTCGTTCGCCTCATTGTGCGCGCCGGCTGCGGAGACGACGTTCTCCTCGATCATGACGCTGCCCACGTCATTACCGCCAAAGCGAAGGCCGATCTGGCAGGTTTTCAGCCCCTGGGTGACCCAGCTCGACTGGATATTCGGGATGTTCTCCAGATAGAGCCGTGAGACGGCGAGATTCTTGAGGTATTCGACGGCCGTGGCCTCTTCCTTCACAAAGCGGCCAAGGGAGGTGTTCTCGCGCTGGAACGTCCAGGGGATGAACGCGGTGAAGCCGCCGGTCTCTTCCTGGATTTGGCGGACGGCATCGAAATGGTTCATTCGCTGTTCCAGCGTTTCGCCGCAACCGAACATCATGGTGGCGGTAGTCTGCATGCCCAACTGATGGGCGGTTCGGTGGACGTTGACCCAATCCGCGGCGCTACACTTCAAGCGGCTGATCCGGTGGCGCACGTCTTCGTCGAGGATTTCGGCCCCGCCGCCGGGGATGGATTGCAGCCCGGCGTCCCGCAGCCGGGCGATGGTGTCGCGCAAGGATAGGCCGCTCACTTCGGCGATATTCACGATTTCCGGCGCCGAAAAGCAATGCAGCCAGATGGCGGGAAAGCGCTCTTTCATGGCGCTGAGCAAATCCTCATACCACTCGATCTTGAGATCGGGATGCAGGCCCCCTTGCATCAGGACGCCGGTGCCCCCCAGTTCCTGGGTCTCCCGGAGCTTCTCGAAGATCGCTTCCTTGTTGTGGATGTAGGCTTCCTTGTGGCCAACCGGCCGGTAAAAGGCGCAGTAGGTGCAGTACTCGGTGCACGCGTTCGTGTAATTGATGTTGCGGTCGATGATGTAGCTGACGATGCCTTCCGGATGCAGTTTGCGGCGCATCTGGTCCGCCGCCATGCCGATGCCGATCAGGTCGTCATCGCGGAACAGTTCGAGGGCTTCTTCACGCTTCATCATGGATGTTCCCCCCCGCCCGGAGCCAGTTCCGGTGCAACCGGCCCCACGGAGGCCGGTTCCAAGGCCTCACCGGAAACGATCAGGCCCAGCGCTTCTCCTCGCTGAAGAAACGCTTCCAGCCCCGCCCGCTCGCGTTCGCCCAAGTGAAAGCGGACATGGCGAGAAAGGTAATGCCGGGCAAAATCGGGATCGACGCCGAAGTTGGCGGCCTCTTGCTTTACTATAGCGTCCAGATTCGCTTCCCCGTGGGCCAGCGAATCCGCCAGCACCCCCTCAAGCCACGGCGAAGTGGTGGCCGCAGGACCGGCCCAGACGGCGTAGACCATAGGGAGTCCGGTGATTTGCCGCCATTCCTCGCCCAGATCCAGAACGTGGTAGGGCAGCCTGGCGGGGTCGATATGCAGCGCGGCATCGCCGATAACGAGCGCGGCGTCGGCTCTGGAGAGCATTTCGGACAGCGAAGGGGGCCGCGATTCCACCGATACCCGGACGCCGAAGCGCTCCTGAAGCACGATCTGCGCGAGCACCACGGAGGTTCGCGAATTGCAATCGGCGGCCAGCGTGCGCACCTGTTCCCACGGCACCCGGCTCACGAGTAGAATGCTCCGCACCGGGCCGTCCGACGAGATGCAGGTACCTGGAACGTTGGGCAGCCCTTGCCGGGCCATTTCCGCCACGGGCACGAGGCCGAGATCGGCGGACCCCGCGCGCAACTGTTCGGCGCAATCGGCGGGAGAGGCGAAGGAAAGCGCAACCCGCCCCCGCGCCTGGCCCTGGCGCAGGCCCCAAACCAAGGGCAGCGTATTCAGATAATGCACCGCGCAAAGGCGGGGCGCCGGCGTAGACGAGGACAAAGGTTGTGAAATAGGCTGCAAATCTGATCGTAGCATCCGGGTTCGATTGGCACCGACGCGCCTCCTGTCCGTCCGGTGTGTTGATAGCTGCCCGAATGCTCGATGCGAATCGGAATATTGACAATAAAGGCGCTATCCAGCTATGCTATATAGCAGAAAAGGTAAACGCAAATGCGGAACAAAACACGCGTCTTCATGAGTGGACGGAGCCAGCACGTAACGATTCCGGTGGCCTTCCGCTTTCGTTCTTCCGTCGTCTCGATCCGCCGCGACAGTCAAACCGGCGATGTCATCCTTTCGGAAGTTCCTCCGTTGACGGACGTCTTTGCCGCTCTCGATTCCGCCCCGTTGCCCGCCGATTTCCTAGCGGAAGCCAGCCGCGACTCAAGGCCGGCGACAGATCGTCCTGCACTCGAACAGCTACTGACTGAGGAGAGGCCAGACGACAGGACCGGGAGATGAGCGGCACGCTCTATCTGCTCGACACGAACATGTTCAGCTACATTGCCAAGGGCAACTCTCACGCCGCGCGACGTGAGTGGCTCCGATTGTCCAGGGACGTGGAAGCCACCGTGTGCATTTCCATCGTCACGGAAGCGGAAGTCCGTTACGGCATGGCGAAGCACAAGATTTCGCGAGAACGCACGGATGCGATCGAGGGCTTGCTGGCCAACCTGCAGATTCTTACCTGGGGTTCGGAGGAAGCGGCAGCCTACGCCCGGGCCCGATCTCAACTCGAAGCGAGAGGCGTGACGCCCTCCG
>JADLCF010000375.1 GCA_020847315.1 Bryobacterales bacterium
GCCGGATCATCTCTAAAGGGTACGGCTGATTGCAGCCGGGAAACTCGAGGAGGAACCTGATGGCTTTTACGTTACCCGACCTGCCCTATGATGGCAGCGCGCTCGAACCGCACATCGATACGGCGACCATGAAGATTCACCATGGCAAGCACCATGGAGCCTACGTTGCCAATCTGAACAAGGCGCTCGAAGGCGCGGGCATCACGGAGACTAACCTGGATGCCTTGCTCGCGAATGGCTGCGCGGCCGTTCCCGAGAACATTCGCACCGCGGTCCGCAACAATGGCGGCGGCCATTGGAACCATTCGCTGTTCTGGGAAATCATGAGCCCCAAGGGAGGCGGAGAGCCCGTTGGCAACCTCGCCACCGCCATCAAGGGCAAGTTCGGTGATTTCGCGAGCTTCAAGGAGAAGTTTGCCGCCGCGGGCCTGGGCCGCTTCGGCTCCGGCTGGGCCTGGCTCATCAAGACCGATGGCGGCGTGGACATTCTCTCCACTCCCAACCAGGACAATCCTCTGATGGAAGGCAAGAAGGCCGTGATCGGCGTGGACGTCTGGGAGCATGCCTACTACTTGCAATACCAGAACCGCCGCGGCGACTATCTTGCTGCCTGGTGGAACGTGGTGAACTGGGCGAAGGCGGAAGAGAACTTCAACGCATAGCGCGCCCAGCCGGCGCGACGGGAATCGAAGGCCTCAGGGGAGCAATCGCCTGGGGCTTTTTCCATTTCTCCGGAACCGGCGCCGCAAATTCCCGCCATGAACCACTTCGGGTTGAGGCCTCTCTGCGATACCCTGTTGCGAGAGGTGAATCCGAATGATCGTGAAACACCGGCTCCACACCCTCGCGCTGCTGCTCGCCACCGTACCGTTCTGGCCCGGAAATGCATCCCTTCGAGCCGAATCCCCCGCAAGCGGCGATGCGGAAATGGCATTGGCCCGGGACGGCGCTTCCTTCGAAGCCGCGCTTCGTGATTCGAGGCGCGTGATGGAGGCATGGTTGCGTGAAGCGGACCCGGAAACGCTGCTGATGCCCGATCGCGTCGCGGACAAGGATGGCAGCCACCGCGACGGCAGAGTGCTGATTTACACCGCGCACAACTCCGGCGCCGATTTGTATCCGTACCTGATCCTCACCGCCCACCTCACGGACCCTTCTCTGCTGCACGGCCGTCTTCTCGAAATGCTGCGCTCGGAGGCGCGTTTCACCTGGCGAGCGGATTCCGTTCCCGGCAGCTTCGATCTCCGCACCCGTCAACGCGGGGAGGCGAGCATCTTCTCCGGGGCCGAATACGCCAAAGACGGCATGCTGGCCGTGACGGAACTCCTCGGGCGCACCCCGTGGTTCCACCGCATGGCCGATCTGATGCTCGATTTGCGCAAGCATTCCACCGTGAAGACGCGGTTCGGAACGTTGCCAGGCGCCGACGCCGAAACCAATGGGGACGTGCTGCAGGTGCTGGTGCGTCTGGCTACGATGACCAACGACCCCCGCTACCGCGCGTGGGCGCGGGAGATCGCCGATGCCTATGTCGGGGAGATCCTGCCCGGGAGCGAAGGGTTGCCAAGCTATCGCTGGAACTTCGAGAGCCATCAAGGCGAGCCCCGCATCCGTCTGCGGGACCATGGGAACGAGGCCGTGGTCGGCCTCACTTTGCTCTACGCCCTGGAGAAGGACGAGAACACGCCCTATGCAGCGAAGTACGAACCGGCCATCCGCCGGATGCTCGACCGGATTCTGGCTTCGGCCAATGAGCACGGCATGCTCTACAACGTTATCGACGCAGCCACTCTTGCGCCGCTCGACAAGGGCATCTCGGACAACTGGGGTTATATCTACGGCGCGGTCTACACGTTCTACCAGGTGACCGGCGAGGGAAAGTATCGTGAAGCCGTTCGAAAGGTGCTTCGAAACTTGCCGAACTACCGCAACTTCGCCTGGGAACGCGACTCCTTCGACGGCTATGCCGACAGTCTCGAGGGCGCGCTTTACCTGGTGGCGCGCGAACCCGTGCCGGAAGCGCTCGATTGGATCGAAAGCGAAACGCGCGTCATGCGGGCCATGCAGAGGCCGGATGGGCACCTCGAATACTGGTATGGCGAGGGGAACTACAACCGCACCCTCATCCTCTATGCGATGTGGAAGAGCCTGGGCTGCCTGCCGGACCATTGGGTCCCGGGCCTTGAATTGAGCGCCCACCGCGATGGAGATGGAATCCGGCTGCGGGTGGCGCGAACGGGGCTGTCCGCTTCCTGGGATGGTCGCGTCCGCTTCGATTTCGCGCGTCACCGAAGGGTGATGAACCTCCCCAGGGACTACGTGCGCTTGAACGAATTCCCGGAATCGTTCACCGTGGACGAGGGCGCCCTTTACACACTCCAGCGCGATGGAGGAGAGACTGTAACGAGGCTCGGCGTGGAGTTGATCGAAGGTATTCCGCTTCGGGATGGCATCTGGCGCATTAGCCCCGTCGTCGCGAAAGCCGGAGGGCCATCGACGGCCGCGCCGGCCCGCTAGAAGAAGATGCGAAAGCGCACCCCGGCCGTGCGAGGCTGCACCAGACGAGTGCCAACGAAGGCCGATTGGAAATTGTACAAGGCGGTTGCATCGCTGAGATTAGAGACTTGGGCGGAGATCTCCCAGAGCTTGCGCTCATTCCGGAAGCGCTCATAGCCAATCACCATATCCGTGATGGTGCGTGCCTTGACGCGGGCCGGAATCTGGTTCAGCCTCACATAGGGCAGCAGGTCCGAGAAATCGGGGTCCGCGGCCACTTGAGCGGGGTCCGACGGGTTCGCGACCAACCCGGAATCATAGCGCGTGGAAAGCGTGGCGAATATACCGCGGCGCGAAGTCCAGGTGAGGATGCCGTGGACGGAGAGAGGCTGGTCATGATCGATGCGGAACGGGCCCTGGGAGAGGAGAGCGACCGCATCGTTGCCGATATAGAGTCCCCCGCTGAAGGGCGGCGTCGAGATCGCCCGGGAATGCGTCACCGACAGGCTGCCGGAGAACCCTCGTACCGGCGTAATGCTCAGGCGGCCCTCCACCCCATTCACGCGGATGGATTTGAGCGTAATGGGAAAGATGATCCCCGTATTGAGGAAGTTGTTGTTATCCTGCTGATCGGTGGAGCGCTTGTGGTAATACGTGACCATGGCGCTTACCCGCGAACCAAGGCCTTGCTGCAATCCCGCTTCCAAGAAATCCTGGCGTTCGGGGCGGATTTCGGCTAAGGCGGAGCCCAGAGTTTCCGCGATCACTGGCGGCGCGATGGCGGCGGCGAGCGGGCTCGCGCTAAGCAGTAAATTCTCATTGGGCGGCGTTTGAAAGAGGCGGTTGTAACTGGCACGGAAGACGGTATTGGTTGCCTTCAAGTGGTAGCTGAGCCCCAACCGCGGCTGCAACTGGTGGCGTTTCACGAGAAGCCGGTAATTGTCGTAGCGCAGCCCTAGCGATACCTGGAAATCACCCCATCGGAAGTTGTCCTGCAGGAAACCCGCGTAGAAACCTCCGGTTGCTTGATCGGCAAACTCAAAGCGCCGGCCTCCCCTCGAAAGGTCATACGGCAGGAGGTTGCGGTTGAAGTCCGGTTTCGCGGGGTTGTTGAAGCGGGGATCGGCAATGCCGAACGAAAAGAACTCGCTGATCGGGAACCGCTGAAGATCCGCGCCGATTCTCAGTGTGTGGCGTCCACGGATCAGGTTGAAGCGGCTCCCGTTGGTGATCGTCGAAAGATGCCTTGCCTGGGTGGCCGTCACCGGCGTATCACCCGCGCTATCGAAGAGCTGCGCTTGGGTGGTGCGATAGCTGAACGTGTTGTCAAAGGTGGTCTGGGCATCGATGGTGCGCACCCAGGCGAAACTACCGGAGGCATCTCCGAGATACTGCCGTTGGTCCATTCCGGCGGCATGCTGGGAGCGCAAATTCGCCAGTTGAAAGCTGGAGCGGCCGGCGATGCCGTTCAGCCGGAAGATATCGCGATCGTTTGGAATCCAATCCAGGCGCAGGAACGCCCGTTCATTGTTGCCGCCGTTGTGCAGGTTCTCGAGCGAGACGGCATCGAGGTACCGATTCGTCTTCATCGTGTTCACGGTGGCCGAGTAGCCGAATTTCCCGTTCTCCCCGGCGACGGACGTCACCTGGGAAAGCATGCCGAATCCGGCAGCGGCGAGCATCGCCTGACCGGCGAATTTTCGCCCGAAACCAAGGCCGCTTTTCGTCGTGATGCTGGTGACTGCGGAGACCTTGTTGCCGAACTCCGCGGGAATGTTGCCGGTGAATAGTTCGACGGTCTGCACGATATTCGGGTCGACCGCATTCGCGAAGGCCCCGGTGAGCTGATCGCTGATCGGCATTCCGTCGATCACGAAGGTCATCTGGTTGTGCGCGCCTCTCGCGTGAATCGCGCCGTTGGCGTTCTGCGCGAATCCCGGAAACGAGACGAGCACGGCTTCGAGCCCGCGATTCCCCACCTGCAAGGGAAGGTTCTCGATCTCCGATTCATTCATCTGCAAGTGCGTTCCCGTTTCCTCCGGATCGACGAGAATCGCCACGCGCTCGGAGACGGTCACGGACTCGCTGACGCCGGCGATTTCGAGGCGAACCTCAAGCGTCACGCGGATGTTGGAGCGCAAGCTGATCTGGTTCTCATAGGAGGCGAAACCAGCCTTGGAAATGGTGACGTTGTATGAATGAAACGGGATGTTGCCGACCATGAAGCCGCCCTCGGCATCCGATAGAGTCTCCGCCGCGAAACCTGTCAGTGCATTCTCCAGCCGGATGCTAGCCCCATGAACAGGGTTCCCGGCGGGATCCTTCGCCGTGCCGGCAAGCGTCGCTGTGTTCTGCCCCCATAGAGGCAGCACGGACAGAATGATCATGAGCAATGGGCAGACGGACACACGCATGGCGAAGACTTTCCAGATCAACAAAATGGCAGGATTCCCAGAGAACGAGAAGAGATGAGCTTCTCAAGCTCTTGTTTCTAATTTAGGCATGCCTAAATATAAGTGTACTGAGACTTCCATCGAATGCAAGAGGCAAATACCACTCTCGAAAAATGCGCTGCCCGCGTAACCCGGATTCCAGACAATACGACTTCGCACTGAGGGAGTACTGCCTTTTGAAACCAATTCTGATTCTTGCGACGCTCGTGCTATCGGTGGTTGGTCTGGCCGCTGACGCGAACGGAAAGTGGAAGGCCACGGTGGAAGGCCGGGATGGCCCGATCGAGGTCGAATATAACCTCAAGGAAGAGGCCGGGAAGTTGACCGGAACCGTGCTGGGGCCGATGGGCGAAGCGGCTATCAACGAGGGGAGCCTGAAGAACGACGAGATCGCGTTTACCGTCGTGGCCGGGGAGCGCTCCATCCCGCACAAGGGCAAGATCGTTGA
>JADLCF010000376.1 GCA_020847315.1 Bryobacterales bacterium
ATGCCATCAGCCATTGCGCGATACAGGCCGAGATCTTCGCCGACGAGGACACTTGCCATGAGTGCCGCGCCGCCCATATCGTTCACCAGCTTGCCCATAAATTCGTTCAACTTCGTCTCGTTCATTCGCATTTCTCCCAGCTTGCGTTGCCTGACGGGCGTTGTCCCGGATTTCTCTAGAGCCGTTCCCGCCGCAGCCTCGCAGTCGCGACCGCACACGGATGACTATCTCGAAATGACGAGACAGGTTTGGTTGGAATTAACCCGATACTCTCGAGGTTTCGTGTGTCCCAGATTGGTGGCCGGTTGGCGCCCCTGGAGATTCCCGGCGGGAAGCCCGTTGATGGAATCGCCTCAAGGACGCCTTGCGCTGGATCCCTATTCTGAAATGCGCAAATCTGGGGCATGCCGGCTCCATTTCCAGTCGCGGCTGGGAAGCGGGATCGAGGAAACCGATGCGCCTTCGAGAGTTGGCACGGGGGTGGCTGGGCGGTTCGAGTTGCGGGGGGGGGTTCCGATACTTCGCGGCGGGGTCCGGTACGGTGCGGCGAGACGCCGGCTTCCATATCTGGTTCCGGAATCAGTTCACTCAACCTCGTATTTTGTGTGAGAAAGATGTGGGCTCACGGCCACTGGATGGTTGATGGCACGAATTCGTAGAGTAGTGGCCGTTGGTTACCCGCATCACATTACGCAGCGCGGGAACTTCCGCCGTGAGATGTTTTGGACGACGAAGACCGTCACCCTTATCTCGATCTGTTGGCCAAGGCCGCTGAAGCGGCACAGTTGTCGGTTCTCGGTTACTGCCTGATGACGAATCACGTCCACTGGATTGCAGTCCCTGTCGGTTGCGATTCCCTCGCGTTGGCGCTGCGCGAGGCGCACCGGAATTCCTCACGTTGGCTCAACATCCGTTTGCGCCGCTGCGGCCATGTTTGGCAGAACCGGTATTTTTCCTGTCCACTCGACCCGGCGCACGCCGCTTATGCGATGCGCTAGGTGGAGTTCAATCCGCTACGTGCAGAAATGGTGCGATCCGTGCTCGATTATCCTTGGTCGAGCGCCCGAGCTTATGCTGGGTTGGACCCGCCACCCAGTCGGCTAGACACGGAATCGTGGGCCGCGCGAAACACGGCCGAGAAATGGAAAGAGGTGCTGGGGTTGGGATTTCGGCATTCGCGCCGACCTGGACCGGCTGCGGGAAGCCACGCGAACAGAGAGACCTTTCGGTACACCGGATCTCGTTGCGGAACTGGAAGCGAAGCTTGCGCGCCAACTCTCCCCTCAAACGCCCGGGCCGAAGCCCAAACCCGCTGCCCAACTCCGAACTGCGCAGCGTGCCGCTTCGGAGTAGTATCGAGACTGCGAGTTGTGTAACCTGATCCTGGAATCTGCTCTCCGTTCCACCTGGCGTCTACGTTCTCTCGGCGCCCGGTGAAGCACTGCCAGCACACGGTAAGTCAATCATGAGATCGCTCCAGAGCATTGGGGTCGCGTGCAAGCTCCAGACATACGCGAGCGTACCTGCCGGTTCCATTATCGTGGCCGTCGGTCCAAAAGAATGAACAATTGCACTCATCGTGATACTACTTTTCATGATCGTCGACGAAGCCGTTTGGCGGTGATACAAGGCTGGGACTGCGAATTACGTGAGCGCTACAGAAAACTAAACACCTTAGTAGACCTGCGATTTGAAGGAGTCATCATTGGAACTGCTTATGTGAATCATTCTCACATAGTCATTACTAGGTATTGTTTTGTCGCCTATAGACCTCGCGATCGCAGTGAGCAAGTCCTTCATGACCTCGGATAGGTCCTGGCCATTCTCGATCTTGCGAGAATGCCACTGATCGACGGCCTTCATTACGTTCCTGTCTCGCGAGAATACCGCCGGAACCTCATTTAATGCGCGCTCGAACTCCCTGCTATCGAGAGGGCGCTTGTGCTGGACGTTCAGCCATCCTCGATGAGCCATCAGGCGCGAATAAAGCTGCATTTTCGCGTGGTGGCGGAGCTGACTGATTGCCAAACCGTACGCCAGGAGCACGGCGAGTAGTGGGGACACAATTTGGAGGATATCGATTATTAATTCAGCTGACATATTGCTAGCCTTGGGTGACTTCGGCGGTTATCCGCGTCGCGAACAGCCGCCGAAGACTGCGGTTGGGCCTACCCGCACCCGCTGGTCGTTCCGCAATTGCCACATTTGTAGCAACTGCCGTTTCTCGTCATGATGCTGCCGCATTCGCTGCAACTGGGGGCGTCGGTTTGGGATTCGGTTTCGAAGGGAAGTTCCGGCTGGAGGTCGGGCTCCGTGGGTTCCAGCTTGCCGACGCTGGCTGGGGCTTCACCCAGGGCGTATTCCGAACCCAGGAAGCGGTTGCCCATCCAGCGGAAGATGTAATCCATGATGGACTTCGCGTACGGGATATCCTGGTTGCCGGTCCAGCCGCTCGGCTCGAAGCGGACGTGGCTGAACTTATCGACGAAGAACTTCACCGGCACGCCATACTGCAGGCCATAGGAGATAGCGGTGGCGAAACTATCCATCAGGCCGCTGATCGTGGAGCCTTCCTTGGCCATGGAGATGAAGATCTCGCCGGGCATGCCGTCTTCGTACAAGCCCACCGTGAAATAGCCTTCGTGGCCGGCGATGGAAAACTTGTGGGTGATGGCGGCACGCTCGTCCGGCAGTTTGCGGCGGACGGGGCGGTAGACGATTTTCTCGACCTCCTTCACCACCTCCTTCACCGCCACCTGCGCGTTGCTCGCGCCCTTGGCGGTGCCGGAGCTGAGGGGTTGCACCATCTTCGAGTTGTCGCGATAAATGGCCACCGCCTTGAGGCCCAACTTCCAGCTTTGCAGGTAGGCGTCGGCGATTTCTTCGGCGGTGGAGTGCTCCGGCATGTTGATGGTTTTTGAAATGGCGCCGGAGATAAAGGGCTGCGCGGCGGCCATCATCTTGACGTGGCCCATGTGATGGATGAAGCGCTTGCCGTTCTGGGGCTTGAAGCTGCAATCGAAGATGGCAAGGTGTTCCGCCTTGATGTGCGGCGCGCCTTCGATGGTGCCCGTGGCGTCAATGTGGTTGACGATGGCATCCACTTGCTGAGGGGTGTAGCCGCGGCGCAGCAATGCCTGGGGCACGGTGTTGTTGACGATCTTAATCACGCCGCCGCCGACCAACTTCTTGTACTTCACCAGGGCGAGATCCGGCTCAATGCCGGTGGTGTCGCAATCCATCATGAAACCGATGGTGCCCGTGGGGGCAAGGACGGTGGTTTGGGCGTTGCGGTAGCCGTGGCGCCTGCCGGCTTCGAGCGCCATATCCCAACTTTCCCTGGCGCCGTTGTAGAGTTCTTCTCCACAGAGTTTGCGATCAAGGGCAGGGACGCAATCGCGGTGCATGGAGATGACATCGAGGAAGGGCTCCTCGTTGCGGGCGTAGCCGGGAAAAGGCCCGGTGGATTCCGCGATGCGCGCGGAAGTGAGGTATGCCTGGCCGGACATGACGGCGGTGATCGCGCCGGCGATGGAGCGGCCTTCGTCGGAATCGTAGGGAACGCCCATGGCCATCAGCATGGCGCCGAGGTTCGCGTAGCCGAGGCCGAGCGGGCGGTAATCGTGGGAATTCTGGCCGATTTTCTGGGTAGGATATGCCGCATTATCGACGAGAATCTCCATCGCCGTGATCATGGTATCGACCGCGTGGCGGAAGGCCTCAACATCGAATGCGCCGTCCGCCCTGGTGAACTTGTGCAGGTTGAAGCTCGAAAGGTTGCAGGCCGAATCGTCGAGGAACATGTATTCGCTGCAAGGGTTCGAGGCGTTGATGCGGGCGGTGTTCTTGCAGGTGTGCCAGCGGTTAACCGTGGTATCAAACTGCATGCCGGGGTCGCCGCACTGCCAGGTGGCTTCGGCGATCTGCCGCAGCAAGTCTTTGCCGTTGTAGCGGTTGAGGGGCGCGCCGGTGAAGACGGACTTGGTCCAGAAATCGGAGCCGGTTTCGGCGGCGCTCATGAACTCATCGGTGGCGCGCACGGAGTTATTCGCGTTCTGGAAAAAGATGGAGGAATAGGCTTCGCCGTCGAGCGACGAATCGTAACCCGCGCCGATGAGGGTATGGGCCTTCTTCTCTTCCTTAGCCTTGCACCAGATGAACGCTTCAATATCCGGGTGATCCGCGTTCAGGATCACCATCTTGGCGGCGCGGCGCGTCTTGCCGCCCGACTTAATGACGCCGGCGAACGCGTCGAAGCCCTTCATGAAACTGAGCGGCCCGGAGGCGCGCCCGCCGCCCGAGAGGTGAGCGTCTTCCTCGCGCAGCGCGGAGAGGTTGGTGCCAGTGCCGGAGCCCCACTTGAAGAGCATGCCCTCGGTCTTGGCGAGGTCCAGGATAGATTCGAGAGAATCCTTGACGGAGATGATGAAACAGGCGGAGCATTGCGGCTTCTTGCCGGCTTCGGCAAGGGTTTTCACGGTATCTGAAGGACGGTCATAGGTCCAGCCATAGCCGCGGATGTCCCGGACGCCCACATTGAACCAGACGGGGGAATTGAAGCAGGCTTTCTGCGTGAGCATGAGGTGGGCAAGCTCATCGCGGAAGTTGTCGGCATCGGCGGGGGTGCTGAAGTAACGGTCGGCCAAGCCCCAATCCGCAATGGTATCGACGACGCGGTGAACCAACTGGCGCACGGAGAATTCGCGATCCGGCGCACCCACTTTCCCATGGAAATACTTCGAAACCACGATGTTCGTGGCGGTTTGGGACCAATCCGACGGAATCTCGACGTCGTGCTGCTCGAAGATGGTCTCGCCCTTCGAGTTGGTAATGGAGGAAACCCGCTTCTCCCAGGACACCTGATCGTAGGGCGTTTGCCCCTCCGGGAGGTTGGCGGTGAAATAACGCGGAAAGTGCATACCCTTCCGATCCTCGATAGGGAGACTGCGCTTCACGCTTTCGATTCTAGCTCCGAGATCCACTGCTAATTGACCCATTTCCTGCCTGCCTTACGATCACTGTAGTTTGCCCCTACGGACGCGAAAAACCGGAGCGAAACGTTCGCATCCGGAGAGATTCTGACTATTAACGCGATGAGAGTGCCCGACGGAGGGCGCGCGTAGGGAACAATTGAGACTCTACCCCAACCCATAGGGGCTGTCAACGAAAAATAACCTATATCTTGTAGGACGTTCACTGCAAAGCTGAGGGTTCCACAGGAATTCCACATGCCAAATGGAATGAAATGAGGCGCTTAGAGAAAGATGAGGAATGGACGGGTAGTAAAGCACTGTGATTTGGTCGCGCTGGAGGCGGTTTCCATCCTGGAATGCCACAACCCATGGGTGGTTTGGTACTTCGGTGCGATCTTGAGAAATTTGGATCGCAATTCGAGGATTAGGCGCCGACGGGTGACCGCTGCCCCCTCAGGAGGAGCGGGCGTCCGAAGGGCGGCGGAGTATTGCAGTGAGCCCTGCGGGATTGGCACGGTACGGGAGACTACCGGATGGGCGGCATTCCTCGGATAGAGTGCGGTGGGAGAGCGGAATTTGCTGTTGAGCGATCAGGCTATTTATCACACACTGGAATAAGACACACTCAAGCGGCTCGATCCAGGGAGCAGTTTGGAATTCTTTCAGAGGACAGACCCATTGCGGCGAACATTCCGATCTAAGTTGCTCACATGCACGCTATTGCTGCTATTTGCGCAGCACGGAGCGGCGCAGATTCGCGTGGGCTTCCTCTCTCCACTCGTGAAATCTCACCTTGCCGGAGAGGTTTCCACGGTTCCCGATTGGACAATTTCTACAGCAACTGGAGAAACGGAATCCGTCCAGTTGGCGGTAGCGGCGCCAAGTGGCGTTGGCGATCAGACGGTGACGGTAGAGGCGGAAGTTCCCGATGGCGCCCCGTTCGCCGTGCAGTTGCATCTGGTTGGGTTCGTCGAGACGGTGGCGAAGGATCGCAGGCCCTGGGCAAAGGAAGAGGGGATTGGGCACGTCGGGTGGTGGCCGGATCCGCTCCTCCCGAATCGCCCATTTCATCTGGCCGCGGGCGAGACGCAGCCGGTTTGGGTGAATGTAATTACGCCGCGGGGAGCCAAGCCGGGCAACTATGCGTTCCGGCTGACGGTTCGCGCCGGAAGCAGACACTGGGATGCCGAGTGCAAAGTGACGATCTGGCCGGTGGAGGTCCCGCAAGAGCAGTATTTCCGGAATGCCGCCTTCCTGCCGCCCGGCAACTTGAGCGCCTACTACCAACCGCAAGGAGGCATTGTGGGCGATGCGTTCTTCTCGCTTTACAAGCGGTGGGTGAGAAAGGCGTTCACGCAGCATCTCGGGCCGACCTTCGACATGCTGATGGGTTGGAACGACATTGCCGCGCGGACACCGGAGACTTCGGGTCCGCTTGGCCCGACGAAGGAGATGCTGACGGACCCAGGGAATGGCGCACTGGTGTGGCCGGTGATGCGTTCCGGCGGAGAATACGATTTCCGGCGGGTGGACGAACTGGCTGAGATCGGACGGGAGTTTGGCATGCGGCAATACGCGATCGCAATCTTCGACCGCGAACGTGCTTCCAGCCAGATTCCGCAGCGGGAGAAGGACGAGATGGCTGGTCTCCTGAGGGCCTACGCCGGCCATTTGCGGAAGCAGGGGCGGCTGCGGGAAGCCTATGTTTACAACGTGGACGAACCTCCGGAAGAGCAATGGGACACCGTGAAGGAGAACTACCGCTTCGTCAAGAGCGTGGCGCCGGACCTCAACACCTGGCTCTGCCTGAATCAGCCAAAGGCCGTGAAGGATTTATCTCCGTTTACGGACATCCTCGACGTCTATATTCGCCAGTACGATTCCTCGCAGGCTGAGACGGCAAGGCGGAGCGGCAAGCAGGTGATCTGGGCCGTTTGCGTGTGGCCGCACGAGCACCCGAATCTCTTTATCGAATACCCTGGGGCAGACGCGCGGGCCATTGGCTGGCTGACCTACCGTTACGGCATCAGCGGCTTCGAGTATTGGGGCCTCAACCAATGGGGCGACAACGTATACAACCGCGATTGGGCAAACTTCGAGGCGGGCGACACACGCACCCGATGGAAGCGGACGAAATGGCCCTGGGGCGATGGTTGGCTGCTCTATCCGGGTCCGGGCGGAGAACCCATTAGCTCCGTGAGATTCGAGAACCTGCGGGACGGCTTTGAGGAGGCGGAACTGTTGCACGCCCTCGCCGAACGCGGCGCCAAGGCGCAGGCGGACGCACTGGCGCAGAGGCTGACGCCTTCGATTGAAGGCTATGCCACAGACCCGGCCCGCTACGCGGAAGCCCGGCTCGAATTGCTGCGCCTCGCGAGCGGGACCCCGACAGCGGAGCGCCAACCCTAGCGTTCACTCCACCGGGATATCGGCCGGGATCAAGGCATCGAGTTCGGTGCGGAAGCCGCGCGTGCGCAGCGCCAGGCCGATAATGCCGGCGGTACACCAGATGACGCCTATCCATAGGGCGGTCGAGGAGAGATTCACGAAGACGTAGAGGCAGACCAGGAAGCCCGCAACGGGCAGGAGGAGGTTTCGGAAGGCGCCGGTGGCGCCTCGCTCCGCGTTTCGGACGTAGTAGTGCTGCACGACGCAGAGATTCACGCACATGAACCCAAAGAGGGCGCCGAAGTTGACAGCTTCCGCAGCCAGGCGAAATGAAAAGTAGAGGCCGCCGACGACCGACACCAAACCCACGCTGAGCACCCCGAAGGTGGGGGTGGAGAAACGCGGGTGAATGTAGGTGAAGATCTTGTGCGGCAGCAGATGGTCCCGGCCCATGCCGAAGAGCAGGCGGGAGGCGCTGGCTTGGCCCGCGACCGCGCTCGACAACCCCGCAACCAGCAGGACGAAGGTAACAAGCGAGAAGAGCGCATCGCCACCCGCAAGGCGTGAGACATCGAGGAAGGCGGTGTCCACGTCCGGATAGGTGGTGAAATCCGGCCAGAGCGATTGCGCCAGATACGCCTGCACAACGAATAGCGCGGCCACGATCAGGCAAACAAGAACCGTCGCCCGCCCGATATCGCGGCGCGGATCCCGGGTGTCCTCGGCAAGAGTGCTAATGCCATCGAAACCGAGATAACTGAAGGCGGCGATCGATGTGCCGGCCATCACCGCGCTAAGGGAGAAAGTTTCCGGATTGTAAAAGGGCTTCCAGGTGAACCCGTCCGGGCTGCCATTGAGAACCCGAACCGCGGCTACGATGAACCAGATGACCGAGACCGACATAATCACGATCATCACCAGATTGGCATGATTTGTGATGCGAAGCCCAAAGAGGTTCGCGGCCGTGATCAGAAACGCCACCAGAACAATCCACGCCGCGTAAGGTACTTCGGGAATCAGGCGGGCGGCGGTAAGAGAGATGTAGATTACGCTGAGCATGGGGATGAGCAGGTAATCAAGCAGCATCGTCCAACCCGTGGCGAACCCGAGGATTGGGTGGAGCGAGCGGCGCGTGAAGGTATAAGCGGAACCGGCGGCAGGGAAGGCGGCGGACATCCTACCGTAACTCAGCGCGGTGAGCACCATGGCAAACATCGCAAAGATGTACGCAAGCGCCATGTGGCCGCGCGACACGCTGCTAACGATCCCAAACACGGGGAAGGGCGCTGTGGGCGTGATGAACGCAATGCCGAAAAGGATGAGGCCGGGCAGGCCGAGGACCGGGCGAAACGATCTCGGCTGCTCCGCGGGAGCACTCATGCGGCGCTCTCCACGCCACACCAGCGGCACACAAACTGGGCGAGCACGCGCGTCGACTTCACGAGCGATGCGAGATCCACAAACTCATCGGCCTGATGCGCGCCGCCGCCTTCCGGCCCCCACATAATGGCGGGGATATCAAAACAATTCTGGAAGATGTACATATCGCTGGGCGCATCCAGGCCCTCGACGCGCGCGCGCACATCGCATGCCTCGGCCACCGCACTGAACTCTACCACAAGAGGGCTGGATGCCGGAATGGAGCAACCAGGCAGCCAGCGCATGGGGAAGCACACCGCCGGTGGAACCGGGAAGAGTTCCGGCCGCGCGGCGATCGTTTCTCTCCACCATGCGTGGAACTCCCGCTCCACTTCCTCCTGCGTCTCCTGGGGCATGGCCTGCCAATAAATCTCTACCTGGCAACGTTCGGGAACCGTAAGCGGCTGAACCCAACCCCATTTTCCGGTTGCGATGTTGGTTACCCAGACCGCGAACGGCTCGGTAGAGTTCGCGAAATACGGATCGATGGCCACGCGCAGCTTGCGGCGCTGCTGAAAGGCGTCGATTCGGGATAACACATGCTGGAGTTGATCCACGACACGGGCACGCACCTGCTGCTCTCCGAGAATGCCCCCGGGCCCGAACAACGTAACGTGAGCCGTTCTGCCGCCGCGCTGCGCCGGACAGATCGACAGTCCCGTGGATTCGCCAATCACCGCGGCATCGGCGGTGTAACCCCGGACGCGCGCCGCCAGGGTGCCGTTCGCGCCGCCGAACTCCTCATCGACCACGGTCTCAAAGGTTAAGTCACCCTTCAGGCGGATTCCGGCCCGGTGCAGCGCTCGCAGTATGGTGAGGTTCATGGCGACGCCCGCCTTCATATCCCAGGCGCCACGGCCATAGAGGCGGCCGTCCTCGAGATCCTCGCCCCACGGGGAACGGGTCCATGGAACCGGAGTGTCGGCCGGCACCGTATCGATGTGCCCGGAGAGAATGAGCGAACGTCCTCCGCCCGAACCGCGGATGCGGGCATTGAGGTTTGGGCGATCGGCATAGGAACGGCCAGGCCAAAATTCGGGATGCGCCGCGAGGGATGGAACCTCAGTGAGGTCATAGAGATCGGCCTCATGGCCAAGAGCGTGAAGCGCGGAAGCGATCTTGCGTTGGCACCCTACTTCCTCCCCATGGGGAGGAATATTCTGCGAACGGGTCCCAACCAGATCCCGAAGCGTGGCAAGCAAGGATGGCTCCAAGCCGCGCAAAGCGGCATCGAGCGTTTCGATGGGGGCTTCAACGGCGAGGGAAGACTGCGTGGTTGGGAGCTGGCTGCTAATCTCGCTCATCGAATCTACGTACTCCTCCTTCCGGCGCCACTCCGCTCCGCCGGAGCGCGCGGAGACGCCGGATACAGCTAGACCGAACCGCTCCCGCGCATTGCATCGCCGAGCGAGTTCGCCCGGCGCACGGGCTTGCCTCCCGGAAAGAGCCCGGCAAGGGTTTCTGTCGCCCGATACGCAGCGGGAGTTCTTCCCAGGAACACGACCTCACGAGGCGCGATAAGCGCAGCCACTTCCGGGATGTCCGTATACCGCAATGCGTGCATCATCGCCGGGCCATCCCAGTGGCTTTCGGGCGGGCGATCAAGCACCACACGCGAGACACGCTCCTCCACGGCCCCCGCATAAATCGCCACCATCGCCATGGCTTTGCGGCCGAAGATGCTCACCGATTGGACGGGCAATTGCTGATCTTCTATCAGGAAATCCACCGTGCGCAACACATCGTGCAGTTGCAGGGTCTCGAGGGTGGTTCCGAGCAGCGCGGCGGACATCTTCACTTCGGCCATCTCCGGGTTGTTCAATCCGTAATCCACGCCACGCGGCCTCAGCACTAGCACGGCGTAACCCGGCAGAAGGGCAAGGATATCATCATAATCAATCCCATAGACCAGATCGTCCCGATCCTTGAGGTAGATCAGTGCGCCTTGGAGCGCGGTGGGAGGCCTTGGAACGAAAAGCTGGCCATTCACTGTCATGCCCGGCTCGGTCTCGAACTGGACGCTTGAGGCCTGGCAATAGCGCTCCGTCCAGTTTTGGAGCGCCGCTTTTTGGGTATTGAAAGGTGCGGTCCGAGGGGCTAAGCCGCGTAGCACTTTCGCGGTGAGCGCTTCCCGCAGCGCCGTTTTTCGCGCCTGCCATTCGGATAGCAGGCTGTTTCTCGGCGCAGACACTGCCGGGATAAACTCCCGGTCGATTCCCTCGTTCCGCGCATCCGTCGGAATCGCGTCCAGCACGCGTAGCACGGATGGGTCCGGTTCGCGCGTAATATCCGCTTCGCTGTAGGCAGGGCGGGAACCTGTTATCCACTGGCTAATCCAAAGATTAGCGGCCTCCCGGTATGCCGGCGTATCCTCGTGCCCTGTATCGGCTTCGAAACTGGCGAGCTTCTCCTCCGCGCCGTACCAGCGGTACACCTCGCGCAAGCGGTTTTCCACTTCCCGGTACCCGGCCGGGGGAAAGCAGGGGTCCCGCCGCCCGTTCACGATCAGCAACGGCCGCGGTGCGATCAGTGCGCCGATCGAAGGCAGGTCGAGCAGTTCGGAGTTCCAAACGTAGATGCAATCGCAATTTTCGCGGACCGTATAGTCGCGTATGTGCGGCGCCACAGCCCACGTGCCATGCACAGGGCTCGCCACCTGGAATCGCTCATCGGCGGCGGCGGCGAACCAGGAAACCGCTCCGCCGCCGGAGCGCCCGGTGATCGACGCGCGTCTTGCATTCACTTCCGGCCGCGTCTCGAGGTAATCAAGCGCCCGCATCGCATTCCAGACTTCCACCGCCGTCGGGTTGTAGCCGAGCGAGAGCCAGTGCCACCATTCAAGATCGTGCGTGCCGTGGTGGATGCCTGCGATCTCCGCGAATTCGATGGTATCGAGTACGAACGCCGCGAAACCATGTTTTACAAACCAAAGCGCGTGGTGCTGGTAGGCGATTTTTGCGCCCAACGGAGAGGGAGAGTGTCCGCAGACGTAAACCACCACCGGCGCTCCACCTTGGACGCGCGCGGCCGGGAGATAGAGATTCCCGGTGACGTAAAGGCCCGGCGAACTTTCGAAAACGATGTTTTCCACCCGGTAGCCGTTGCGTTCGAACCCGCCGGTGACCCTGGCATGAAGCGGTTCCGTCCTGGGCCCTTCGGGCAGGCCCAATTCCCAAAGGAAATCGCGAAGAAATTGCGGGCGGGACTTCTCCCACTCCTCCCGTGTCTTAATTCCGCGAAATTGATTTTGCGCGATGGCCTCGCCCCGGGCGACCAGGTTACGGTGAAAGCCCTCGCGGCGTTCGCGAGGGCTTAGCATTTTCACTCGTCTATCGGAATTTGCGGCCGATTGCGCGGGCTGGGCCTGGAGCGGAACCGCACCCGCCAAACCCGCGCTCATCAGCCAGTCTCTGCGCCGCATTAGAAATCCAACCGCAATCCAAAGAGCATGGAACGGGCCGCTCCGGCGGAAGTCACCAAGCCGAAGCTCCCGCTCTGGATGTTCGTGCTTGGATTGCTGAAGTTTGCCCGATTGAACGCATTGAACATCTCCCAGCGGAACTGAAGTTTAGCGCTATCGCCCGCCAGCATCCAGTTTTTGTGGATGCCGACGTTCCAGTTTGCAAAGCCTGGTCCGGTTAGGATGTACCGGGCCGAGTTGCCGTAATAGCCCCGTCCGGATTCCGGTCGGACGAACGCGCTACGGTCAAAGATCGGCTTACGTGTGCGGATGAGTTCGCGCATCTCGCCGGCATCCAGGTTGCCATCCCCGATACGATCCGGACGCCCGGAGAATTGGTTCGTATTGGCCGGATCGGAACCCGAGAAGCTGGGGCTCAGCCGCGGGCCCGTATAGAAGGTGGTAATTCCCACCACTTCCCAACCGCCGAGCACCGCGTTTGGTACCGCGCCCATATTGGCGAGGAATTGCTGGCCGCGCCCGACGGGCAGTTGGTACACGTAGTTGAAGCGCAACTGCTGGCGGCGGATGTTGTTGTCATCGGCCCGCTCCAGGTAGCGCTGGTATTGGTTCTGTTGAGAGCCCGCGCTCGAGGAGCGGAGGTTGAGGTCCGACAGCGATTTGGCCCAGGTGTAGTTCACATTGAAGATCAGCGACCGGCTGAGACGCCGGTCCGCCTGAATGGTGAGCCCGTGGTAAATCGACGAACCTCCGGGGCTCGTTAGCGTGGCGCTGCTGAAGCGCTGATAAGGGCGGCGGGCGTCGCTATACGGAATCGTGCTCGGGTGGAGCAGATTCAGATTCTCCGCGTACGGGATGTTCTGCGCCTTCGTCCCGATATAGCCGACATCGATCGCCGTCCCCCAGAACTGCCGTCCAACCGAGAAATTCCACTGATAGGTACGCTCGTTCGCATAGCGGGAGTTTAATCCACTTATGCTTTGCAGACCGGAGAACTCCGAGGTTGTGGCGAACGGAGCGGGGAACCGAATACTGGCGATGTCCGGATCTTCGAGGTTGAACGACTGTTCGGATTGCCACGGTCCGCCCGTGGCCCCGGTACCCGTCAGCCCCGGCAAGATCTGCGTGTACGCGCCCACTCCCGCGCGAATGACGGTGGTGGTGTCGCCGAACGGGCGGATCGCGAGGCCGATTCGCGGACTCCAGTTGTTCTTGTCACCGTACATCAGGCTTTTCTGTGGCAATCCCGCTTGAGACGCGGTGACGATTGGCAGCGTGACGGCCACGGCGGGAACCAGATCGGTAGGCATGCTGGAGCCGGCCACGACCATGCTGCCCGTCTTGGGGTCAAAGGTGAACATGCGCAGGAACTTCTCATGCCAAGGGGTCTGGTAATCGTAGCGAAGCCCGACGTTGAGCGTCACCTTGGAGTGCAGCCGGATCTCGTCCTGCCAGTAAAAACCGTACGTGTTGCTGCGGACATACGCGGCGGGCCGCGCGATGCCGAGAGTACTGCCCGAAGGATATCCCAGCAGGAAATTGGCGTAGGCCAGTCCCGAGAGGCGGTCGTCGAAGTAATAGGAACCCCGGCTGCTCAGAGGCTGCCCCTTGTCGTTCACCTGCATGTTCCGAATATCGACGCCGAATTTGATGGTGTGGCGCCCGGTAAACCAACTGACGTTATCGAGAATCTGATAGGTGTTCTGTGCGCTGTTCGAGAAGTTCGAATCCGTGCTCGCCGCCACGGGAATCACGCCATCAAAGTAGAATTCGGGCATACTTCTGATACCGGGATCGTTGCCGGGGTTCGCGATTCCCTGGATGCCCAGAAGCGATTGGACGTCCCTACCGAAATTGAAGTCGCTGTTCTCAAAAACCGTTCGATTGAAGCCGAGCTTCAATTCGTTCACGAGAGCCGGCGTGAATGTGTGCGTATCCGACACCACAAGGCTGCGCCCGGGGATGTTGCCGAGGTAACCGCCCGGCCCGTAGCCACTCTTCAAAGGGCCCGCGACGGTGTCACCGTTGGTTTTCGTGATACCGACGCGCGCGAACAAAAAGTTGTTCTCGCTGATGCGATGATCGCCTCGGAAGGAATAGACGTCGGAATCGAAATGATAACCGGGGTCGGAGGTGAAGTTCTCATCGATGCCGAACTCGCCCACACCCTGAAGGTTCGGATCCGGATAGAGCATGCCTTGAACCGTTTGCGCAATCGGACTGATCCGGCTCGTCGGCAGCGCATTGTTCGCGAAAGGACGCTGGCCATTGAGCGGATCGCTAAGCGGAATCCCACCTTGAAATGCCGAGAAATCCCCGTTCCGCATTGCTGCCGTGGGAACAATCAGATAGGACCGGTTGCCGACGCGGTAGCGCGCGCCGCTGTAGGAGCCGTGCCAGAAGGTCTTGTTGCGCCCATCGTAGAACTTTGGAATGAAAACCGGGCCTCCGCCATTCACGGCGAACATATTGTGATTGGTGAACGCGGGCTTGCTCCGGTCTGCCCAGCTTCTCGCTGAAAACTTGTTGTTGAAGTTGCCCCAGTAGAGGCCGCCGTGCACTTCATTACTGCCCGACTTGCTGACGGCCGAGAACTGCGCAACCTGCGCGTATTCGGCTGAGGAATTCGCGGTGATGACCTTCACTTCCTGAAAGCTCTCAATATCACCGGAGAATCCGTTGGGCGTGAACCGGCTGCTGACGATGTCATTCACGGAGATGCCATCCGCCGTGAAGTTGTTGCCTGTGTCCCGGGCGCCGTTCACCTCAACGCCACTCGAACTCTGTACGCCGGCCGTGATGTGAACCACGTTGCTCCAGGCGCGGCCATAGATGCTCATGGGTTGCTCAGCGAAATCCCGCGCGGTCTTGACGTTGGAGAGCGTTGCATTCTCGGTTTCGATCTGGGAGATGCCGCCTTCAACGGTAACGGTGGTGCTGACTTCCCCGAGCTTCAACGCCGCGTCCACCCGTTTCACTTGGCCGCTCACCACATCGACATCCTTCTGTTCCAGCGCATTGAAACCTTGAGCGGTGACAACTACGCGATACACCCCCGGCTCAATACCCGATACCCGAAAGGCGCCCTGCGCGTCCGTCTTTGTTTCACGGATGTAGGCGTTGCCCTGGTTGACCACTTGCACGCCGGCGCCGGCGATGCCCGCTCCCGACGGATCCGTAACCGTGCCGACGACGCTGCCCTGCGTGGATTGCGCCGAAAGCGGTGCGACGGTTAGGCAGAGCATCAGGCAAAGGAGCGCGCAAATGGATGCGGCGAGTTGCTTTCTCATGGGACCTCCCTGCGAATTCCGGAGCGGGACGCTCAAGGAATAGTTATTTCACTCAGTGTATTTATCGTTCCCAGCAATGTCAACGAAAAAATTCTGCTTTTGTGAGGGAGAAACTTATTCGGCGGTCACGAAGGTGACATCGCCCTTTGACTGTGCGTCCGGTTGATGATCAAACGTAGTGAAGTAGTGGGAGAGGACATTGGCCACCGCGCCCATCAGGATGGAATCGCCCCCGAGTTGCTCCGGAGCAAGGGTGATCCGGCTGAGATAGCGCTGGGGGAGGCGTTGCCGTAGCCCATCCCAGACCGCACCCTCCATCAGATCCCAGCCCTTGGCCAGGCAATCGCCAACAATGATCGCTTCCGGATTGAGGGCGTAAATGAGATTGACGAAACCAAGGCTCAGGTTGTGCGCCACTTCGTTCAGAGCGGCCAGGCCGCGCGGGTCTCCGTCTTGCGCCAGCCGAACGATCTCCTCGGCGGTTGCCGTATCCGGGACAGACTCTCCGGTTTCCATCTCCTTATAGATCCGGACGAGGGCGCGGTCCGACGCATACTCTTCCCAACAGCCGGAGTTGCCGCAAATACACTTTCGCCCGTTCGCATAGAGCAGGGTGTGGCCGAACTCGGACGCCTCGCCATCCGCCCCGTGCAGGATGCGCCCATCAATCACGACGCCGGTGCCGAGGCCCCCCTGCGCGGTGACGAAGACATAATCCTTGATCTCCGCGCTTCCGGGCTTTCGGTACCAGCGCTCCGCCGTGGCGGCAAGCTTCGCATTATTGTCGTAGTAAAAAGGGATCTTCGAACGCCGCGAGAGTTCCCCATGCACGTCGATTTCGAACCATCCCAGGCCCTCGGCAGCGGTGACCCGGCCGGTATCCCGGCGAATGGTGCCCGGCAGCGCCACGCCAACGCCGAGCACTTTTCCTTCTCCGCAGGAAGCGGCCTCGGATTGAATCGCGCTGCGCAATCTACCCAGGAAGACATTCGCCGAAGGGTGCCAGGGGAGCGATTTCTGCCGTAGGATCCGGCCGTGGAGATCGGCCACGGCAACGCGGGTTCTCTCGCGCGAGATCTCTACTCCGATCGCCAGCATGGAATCCGCGTCCAGGCGAAGGGCTACCGGAGGCCGCCCGCTCTGCGCATTCGACTCCAGGCGGTCTTCGCGCACCCATCCCCGGCGGACGAGGCGATTGACGATCAGCGAGACGGAACTGGCCGAGAAGCCCGTAACGCGGACCAGGTCGGAGCGGGAAATGTCTGGAGTCTGGCGGATGAGGTTCAGGATCAGGCGCTCATTAGCCTCCCGCAGGTCCGCTTTTCTGAGGACGCGGCGTGTCGTCAAGGTCACCGTGGACATATAGTTTGAACTTGCTTGGATCCGGGCTCTACAAGGGTATCTTACTTCAGTAACTGTACCAAACCGTCTCTTTTCGGCCGTTCAAAGGTCGAAGCGCAGCACGGGCCCCTCGCGCTCCGCCACTTCGAGCCTTGGGTGGAGGCTTGCCCCGTTGAGCGCATTTTCCATGGCAAGGCGGGCGATGGCCGGATGGTTATTGTTGCCCGAAAGATGGCCGAGGACGAGGGTATGGAGTTCCGAAGAGAGGCTTCCCGCCGCGAACGAAGCGGCAACGTCATTCGACAGATGTCCATTGCGTCCCATGACGCGCTGCTTCACGCTCCAGGGGTACGGCCCTACCTTGAGCATCTCCAGATCGTGGTTGGATTCAAGAAGCAGAAAATTGGCTCCGGCTAAATGAAAGCGAATGGAATCCGGCACATAGCCGAGGTCCGTGAGCAGCCCCAGGCGCTGGCCTTCTGCCTGGATGACAAAGCCCATCGGGTCCGCGGCGTCGTGGGGGATGGTGAAGGTCCCGATTTCGAGATCCGCTACCGGGAAACGGGCGCCTGCTTCCACGAGTTCCACGGTGGGGACGAATCCCTTCCAATCGAGCGTGCCTAGAGTGCGGGCGTTACAAAAGAGCGGGAGCGGCGCGCGGCGGTGGGATTGCTGGTGCTTGAGCAACGAGAGCAATCCACTGATGTGGTCGCTATGCTCGTGGCTCAGCACTACGGCGCTGATCTCCGCGGGATCGACCGAGACCTCGGCCAATCGCCGGTAGAGTTCGCGGCGGCTGATGCCGGCATCGAAGAGCACGCGCGCCCGGTTGGTGGAGACGAGGGTCGCGTTGCCGGTGCTGCCGCTCGCCAGAATGGTGACGCTAAGGATGGACCCCTCCCCAGTAGATTCTACGCTCATTCTAATGAAGTGACTCGACGCGGGCGACAGTTTCCCCGGATGAAATTTCCTTGGCGCGGGCGGCGAACGCGCTGGCGCCAGTTGCGGGCGGCGCTTTTGTTCACCGCGTTCATCCTCCCCATCCCTGCCCTGGCGCAATCCGATGAATTGGAAGTACTGCGGACGGTACAGCGCGCTTATGACGCCATGGCCGCTCACGACGGAGTCGTGCTTTACGAGATTTTTCTGCCTGAAGCGACCATCGCAGGGGTGACTCCCGAAGGCCGCCGCGAAGTCATCCGCGGAGATGAGTTCATCCGGCGCAGCGTCTCCTCGCAGGAAAAGATCCGGGAACGGATCTGGGATGCGGCCGTGATCGTGAACGCCGGCGTGGCAACGCTGGTGGCGCCGTACGACTTCCACCGCAATGGCAAGTTCAGCCATTGTGGGGTGGACGCAGTGACGTTGCTCAAGACCTCCACCGGTTGGCGGATCAACCACATTTTCTTCACCATGGTGCGCGAAGGCTGCCCCGCCAGTCCGTTCGGAAAGCTCGAACCCTAGCTTCCACAAGCACTTATTCCGGCCCCGATCTCGCTTGAGTAGACTGTAGGGGGTCGATTCGATGCGCAACCACTTCGAGCGGAGCGCCCTTGCGAGCGCGCTCGCGTTCCTACTCTGCGTCGCCATTACCCCCGCATTACCGGCGCAATCCATGGGATGGGAGGAACTGCGTGCTGTCATCGAACGCGCGGTACACCTGCGGATGCCCGATGCGAAGATCGCGGCGCGCTTGCGGAAGATTCAACCTTTGGAGACCGTTCCGACCGATACGGCGGAACTGGCGGCGACGTGGGATGCCGGTCCACTAACGCAGCGGGAGCTTCGGCGCATGGCGGAGCGCAGCGCCAGCCTACCCAGCCCGGCTTCGCCGGTGAAGCTGCGCGCAAACCCTCGCGGCATGCCGCCCGCGGCAAACGGAGAGGCGGCCGTGACCGTGGAGCTTGTCCGTCTGTATGCCCAGGAGTATTCCGAATCCATTCCGAATTTTCTGTGCTTCCGCAATACCCGATTTCTGAAAGAATCGTCGCCGCTGGGGCGCTGGAAGCTGGATGCGGAACTCAGGGAAAGGCTCTCTCATATAGGCGAGGAGGACGAGCACGAAGTGGTCGCGGTGGATGGAAAGGAAGTCGGCGGGGACGAGATGTTTTTCCACGGAGGCTTGACGGTAAGCGGGGAGTTTGGCAACGTGATGCGACGCATTTTCGACCCTGAGACCGAAACCGTCTTCACTTCGATTGGCGTCAGCGCCGGGGAGGAACCCGATCGCGTCACCCTTGGCTTCCAGGTGGCGCAGGAGCACTCTTCCATGCGTATCAGTTCCGGCGGCGAAGAGGAGATGGTCATGGGATACGCAGGTGAAGTCTATGCCTCCCGCTCCACCGGCCAGGTCTACCGCATTCGGCTCACCATGGAGGAATTGCCGAAAGGCTACCCCATTCGCGGCGCTACGTGGGACATCCGCTATGGTCCGGTGAAGGTGGAAGAGCAGGAACTGCTCCTGCCCGTCTCCGCGGCGGTGGAAGCCTATCAGGCAGGCCGCTTCGTGCGGACGGAAGCCACATATACGGACTACCAGAAGTACAGCGCCGATTCGAGCATCCGCTTCGGCGAGGCCGCGCCCCGCCCAGAGGGACGGCCTTGAATCGGGTCCCTCCCGGAAGGAAGCAATCCAGAGGATAGTGAGACACTGGTCTTGAAAGGGAGTTCCCTCTTGGCCAGCGAATTGATGCACGAAACCGTGCTGAACGACTACCTTCGCCGAATCCTAACCGCCCGAGTCTACGACGTCGCCGAGGAAACCCCGTTGGAGCGGGCGCGCAACCTCTCGGCCAAACTTGGCAATGAAGCGCTACTCAAGCGCGAGGACTTGCAATCGGTCTTTTCGTTCAAGCTGCGCGGCGCTTACAACAAGATGGCCAAACTCCCGGCGGAAGCGCTGCGGCGGGGCGTGATCGCGGCATCGGCGGGAAATCATGCGCAAGGCGTGGCGCTGGCGGCGGCCAAGCTGGGCTGCCGGGCGGTGATCGTAATGCCCGTTACTACGCCTCGCATCAAGGTGGAAGCCGTCGAGGCGCGTGGCGCCCAGGTCCTCTTCCATGGTGAATCCTACGATGAGGCCTATGCGAATGCGTTGGAGATCGCCACGCGCGACGGCTTAACGTTCGTGCATCCCTACGACGACCCCGACGTGATCGCGGGCCAGGGCACCATCGGCATGGAGATCCTCCGGCAGCACAGCGGACCGATCCATGCGATCTTCGTGGCGATCGGCGGCGGCGGACTGATCTCGGGGATTGCCGCATACGTAAAGGCGCTGCGGCCGGAGGTCCGCATCATCGGCGTGGAGCCGGTGGAATCCGACGCCATGGCGCGGTCGCTCAAGGAGGGTAAGCGCGTCCGGCTGGAGACGGTGGGCCTGTTCGCCGATGGCGTGGCCGTGAAGCAGGTGGGCGTCGAAACGTTTCGCTTGTGCCGCGAACTGGTGGATGAAATCGTGCTCGTGAATACGGACGAAATCTGCGCCGCGATCAAGGATGTATTCGAGGATACACGTTCGATCCTGGAACCCTCCGGCGCTCTCCCGATCGCCGGCATGAAGCGCTACGCCGAGCGCGAGGGAATGAAGGGAGAGACGCTGGTGGCCGTGGCCTGCGGCGCCAACATGAATTTCAACCGGCTGCGCTTCGTGGCGGAGCGGGCGGAACTCGGCGAGCAGCGGGAAGCGCTCTTCGCCGCGACGATTCCGGAGCGTCCCGGCAGCTTCCGCCGCTTTTGCAGCATCCTGGGAGACCGGCAGGTGACCGAGTTCAACTACCGCTACTCCAGCCCGGAGCGAGCGCATGTTTTCGTTGGCGTGGAAGTGCGGGATCGCGACGGATACCGCTCCCTACTGGCCGACCTCAAGGCCGAACTGAACGAAGTGCTGGACCTGACTGGGAATGAAATGGCCAAGGCGCACATCCGGCACATGGTGGGCGGACGCGCGCCGGAGATCCAGCACGAGCGGCTTTACAGCTTCGAGTTTCCGGAGAAACCAGGGGCGCTCCGGCAGTTCCTCGAACGCATGTCCGGCAACTGGAATATCAGCCTCTTCCACTACCGAAACCATGGTTCGGATTCCGGCAGGGTCCTCGCGGGAATTCAGGTTCCGCCCGAAGAGGCCGGGGCATTCCAGCGTTTTCTGGACGGCCTAGGCTACCGCTACTCGGACGAGAACGCCAATCCGGCGTACCAACTCTTCCTGCGCTGAGACTCCGGTTGGATCTTAGCCTGGGCCGGAGCTTATGGGTCGGTCTGTTCGCTGCGCCCCATCTCTCCTTTCACCGCTCAAACCCTCATTTATCCAGCTTGATGTCGTATTTTTCCAGCGTCTGCGAAGTTGCCCTGTTCAGATTGGCGAAGGCCTGGCCTAGGTCTACGCGAGCGCGCGTTTCCGAACTGCGCGCCGAAATAAACGAGCTCTGGCGCTGAAATACTAAAAACACGGTTGATGTTCCGGCCTCGAATTGCCGTTTTTCACTGGCGTATTGTTCTTCCGCGGACTGTCTCGCGACCGTTGCCGCGCTGTACCTCGACCGGGCCGAATTCACCTGTTCAACGGCATTCCGCACATCGGCTTCCACCGCCGACTCCGTCTGCTTCTTGAGCGCCTGAAGCCTTCGATCCTCGGCCTGCGAGAGCGCTGCGCTCGCCTCCGCCGTTCTATTTCCGAATGGCATGCTGACCCGCAGGCCCACCCTCACGCCCGGGAAGTTGCCGTTCCAAATGTTGGAGAGGGATTGCCCGCTCGCTCCGAGCAGAATAGGGGGCAAGGTCATGCCGCCGCCGAAATCACCGAAGATCGGTGGAACCGGCTGCTGCGTGCCGGCTAGGCCGGCCACGGTTAGTGTCGTGTAGGCATCCACCCGCGGCTTGGTTTGGTCACGGTTGTAACGCATCGCGAGCCCGTTGATCGCCAACTTGAGAGAACTCGCCGAGAGTTCGGGACGGGATGCGAACGCCAAGCGAAGAGCCTCATCCAGATCCTCGCCCACGGCGTGAGTGTCGATTGGCGTGACCGGCTTCAGAGACTCTCCCCACAGCGGATCGGACCGGCTCTCGGCCAGCGCCTGTTTCAAGTTGTTCTCGGCGGCCGTCAGGTTCTGCCGCGCGATGGCTTGGCTCTGCTCAAAGATGGCGATCTGGGTTTGCGCCTCCACCACGGAGATTGGAGCCAGCAAACCCTGCTCTGCCTGCCTGCGATTGCTCTCGTATTGCTCCGCCGCCAAGCGCACGGCTTCGGTCTGCACTAGCAGATTCTGGTAGGCGTAGGACAACTCCCAGTAGGATTGCGTGATCAAGGTGATGCGTTCCGTGACTCTCTGGCGAACATCCTCCGCGGTCAGAGACCGGTTCTTGCGAGCCACTTGAAGTTGATAGCGTGCCTGGTCGATCCGCAGCCCGCGCCACAGCGGTTGGGTGTAAGTCAGTGAGACATGCGAAGGATACTGTGGGTTCAAAGTGTTGAAGGTGCTGTCGCTCAACTGCTTGGAATGGCTGAAGCTCAGGTTGTAGGAGCCGCCAAGTGCCCGTGAGATTCCGCTGATGGACGGATTCAGGGTCAATTCCTTGGAGGTCAATTTGCCCGATTCGGCGCCGCCGATCAACGTGGCGATGGGCGTAACCGTGCGCGATTTGTACGTGTCGAGCGTAAACACGGGGTCGAAGCTCCCGAGCGCGCCTTTCTCCCGGAATCCCGCCTCTTCCATGGCGATGCGTGAGATCTGGATATCGGGGTCGTTCGCAAGCGCCAGCTCAATGGCTTCCGCGAGAGTCAGGTCTCGCGCTCCCGTAATACCGGAGCGGGGCGCCGGTTCAGCGATCTTCCACTCCGGAAGAGCTTGCCGAGCCGGACCGGCTTCGGCTTGCGAGAACAGGCCACCGGCGGCTACCACGACAAAGAATGCAGCGTACAAAGCTGCTTTCATAGACCTTCTCCTTGGGGAGCGCCCACAGCGGACGCGGGATTCAGCGCCGGGATTCCGAATCGGCGGCCGAGACTGGTGGCGCTCAGCCACGCTCCGAGGTCCTCCCACAGAGAGTAGAAAACGGGCACGGCCAGGAGTGTCAACAACAGGCAGAGCGTCTGCCCGCCCGCCACCAGAACACCGATGGAACGGTTGGTCGTCGCTCCCGCGCCGCTCGACACCATCAACGGGATCATGCCGAAGACGAGGGCCAGGGTAGTCATCAGAATGGGCCGCAAGCGGTCACGGTTCGCCTGAATAATCGCCTCGTAGCGGGGCATGCCCTTCGCTCGCAATCCGTTGGTATGGTCAATCTGCAGAATGGCGTTCTTCTTCACGATGCCGAACAGAAGCAGAACTCCAAGGCCAGAGAAGAGACCCATCTGTTGTCCGGTGAGAAGCAATGCCAGGATCCCGAAGGGTACGGCGAGCGGCAGTGTGAGCAGGATGGTAACCGGGTGGATGAACGATTCGAACTGCGCCGCGAGGACAATGTACATGAAGATGAACGACAGCGCAAACGCCATGGCGAATTGCTGCATCGACTTGCCCATCTCCTTGCTCATGCCGGAAGCGCCGCCCTGGTAATCAGAGCCAAGGTTGAGATTCGCGATGATGCCGTCGAGGGCGGCAAGGACTTCGGATTGCGAACCGCCCGATTTCAGATTTCCCGTGATATTCACAATGCGTTGACGCCCCAACCGCTTGATGGACGACGGGCCGGATCCACTGACAGGCCTGGTGACGGAACTCAGCGGAACGGAGCCCAGGCGGTTGGAGGGCACGTTGAGTTGATCCAAGCCTTCCACCGTGCTGCGATACCGTTCTGCCGCGCGCACCTTCACGTCGTACTGATCCTCACCGGCGTTGAACGTGGTGGCGGTCTGCCCGGCCACGAGCATATTGAGCGTTTGCTGAATATCCTGCACGGAAACACCCGCGTCGGCGGCGCGTTCGCGATCAATCGCCAGGCGCACCTCTGGCGTGCCGCTTCGGAGCGAGGAATCGATGTCGGCGAGCCCGGGAATCTTGGCCGCTTCCCGCAGAATGGTATCCGCGTATTCGCCAAGTTTCTTGAGATCGGGGCCTTGCAGGTAATACTGCACGTCGGCCATATCCGCGCCACCGCCGCCGCCGAAGCTCGACGTCACCACGCTGACAAAGACATTTTCGGGGCGCGAAGCCAGCAGCAGTTCGCGTGCCTTGGATCCGAGTTCGCCCTGCGAAAGTTTCCGTTCATTGATGGGCGCCAGCAAGACGTAAAGGCTCGCGGAGTTGGAGGCGGACGAAGTAGCTCCACCGCCGACAGTGGTAAGGATGTGCTTGACGCCCTCCATGCGCCGGAGTTCGGCTGCCGTCTGTTCTGCATAGCGTGTTGTCTCGGCTAGGGAACTGCCTGCCGGAAGGCGCAAGTTGACCGTGAACTGCGATTGATCGTCGTCGGGAATGAAACTCTTGCCGATGATCATGAATAGCGGGACCGTGCTGAGCACCACCAGGACGCAGCATGCCACCACCGTCTTCCGGTGAGCCATAGCCCATCGGAGCATCGTGCTGTAGTGCCCATCGATGAACCGGAAGAAGGCAGAATCCTTGGAACGGTGCGCGCTGCCGCCCGGCGCCGGTGGCTTGACGAATCGCGAACAAAGCATCGGCGTGAGGGAAAAAGAGACCAGCATCGAGATGGCGACGGAGAAGGCGCAGGTGAGGCCGAACGCGCCCATGAACCTGCCGGCCATGCCACCCATGAAACCGACGGGGATGAACACGGCTAGCAGCGACATGGTGGTGGCCAGCACGGCGAGACCGATTTCGCGAGTGCCGTGAATCGCTGCCTCGAACGGCCCCATCCCCTTCTCTTCCATGTAGCGGTAGATATTCTCAAGCACGATGATTGCGTCGTCCACCACCACGCCCACCATGAGCGTCAGCGCGAGCATGGTGATCATGTTCATCGTGTAGCCCATGACCTTCATCATGGCGAAGGTCGAAATGATGGAAGTGGGGATCGCGATGGCCGCTATCAGCGTGGTCCTCCAGTTGGCCAGGAACACGAAGATGATCAGGGCCGCCAGCAGGCTTCCCTCCAACATGTGCTCTTTGATGGCGTCGATGGAAGCCTTGACGAAAACGGATTGATCGTTCACGATCTCCACGCTGACGTCCTTCGGAAGAGTGGGGGCGATCTCGCGAAGGCGGCTCTTGACAGCGTCCACAACCTCACTCGTATTACTGCCGGATTGCTTGGCCACGCTGAGTTGCACGGACGGCTCGCCATCGAGAAGCGAGAGCGTGGCCGGTTCGGCGTAACTGTCCTCCACGGTTGCCACGTCCTTCACGCGGACGATATAGCCGCCGCGGCTGCCGATGGCGATCTCACCGAACTCGGGGACGCTGCTCACTTTGCCGATGGTCCGAACGGTCAGATCCTGCGCGCCGCTTTTTAGCGAACCCGAGGGCATCTCGGAGTTCTGCACGCGCAGCGCATTGGAAACGTCGGCCGCGGTGAGATTGAAGGCCCGCAGGCGATCCGGTTCAAGGATGACATGGATTTCGCGCGCGGAGCCGCCAATGATCGACACCTCGCCGACACCCGCCACATTCTCCAGGCGTTGCTTAAGTAGCTTGTCCGCGATGCGCGTTACATCGCGCTTGGAACGCGGCGCGGAGACGGCCAATTGCAAAACGGCGGTGGCGCTCGGATCCATCTTCGAGACCACGGGAGTCTTGGCGGTGGAGGGAAGATCGTTGAGAACCTGATTGATCTTGTTCTGAACCTCCTGCGCGGCGACGTCGGCGTTCTTGCTCAGTTCAAACTGCGCCGACACCATCGACATCCCTTCGGATGACGTGGAGTTAAGCGTGTCCAACTGGCTGATGGGATTGATGGCGTCTTCGATCTTCTTCGTAATTTCCGTTTCGATTTCTTCGGGTGACGCGCCGGGGTTGGTGACCGTGACAGTCACCATCGGCGAATCCACGTTAGGGAACCGGTCGACGCCGAGCGAGAAGTAAGTGAAGATCCCGGCCACGACGAGCGACAGGATCAGCATCGTCGCGAACACCGGCCGCTCGACACATAGTTTTGCGAGTGCATGCATGGCGATAGATCCTTCGTGCGCTAGGAGTGCGGTACAACGGAGGCGCCGTTGAACAAGGCGCTCATGTCTCCGATGGCGAGCGTCTCAGTTCCATTCAATCCGGAGATGATGCGAACCTGATTCCCTTCCGGGTCGCCCTTCAGCACCACGGTGAGTTGCGCCCGATTGTTGGCCAGAACGTAAACATTGTGGGCGTCCGTGGTTTTGTCGTAGAACACGGCGTCCGACGGCACGAAGACGGCCTTCTCCACGCCTGCCAATTGAACGCGGCCGGTGGCGAACATACCGGGCCGAAGATCGCCGGAGGCATTCTCGAAACGAGCCTCCACCGTGAATGATCGCGAGTTGGAATCGACCGAGGGCACGACTGCGGTGATTTTGCCGGTGAAATCTCGGTCTGGGAATGCGGCCACGCGAGCGGTCACCAGCATCCCGGCTTTCACTTGCGCCGCCCGCTCCTCGGATACCTGCAGCCGAAGCTTCATGGTGGAAAGACGAACCACGGTGGCGACGTTGTTGTTGCTTCCAACCCACTGGCCGGCGGCGACCGGCCGCGCCGTCACATATCCGTCGAAGGGCGCGCGAACGTAGGTGTCGGCCAAGCCCTTTTCGGCTTGCGCCAACTGCGCCTCCGCTGCTGTGACAGCCGCGTCCGCGCCCTCCACTCCACCGTAATTCTGGCGCGCTGAGTTGATCTCGGCCTCATAGCGCTTGTGCGAGGC